>DEDL01000018.1:194680-201343 GCA_002349525.1 Lachnoclostridium sp. UBA2905 | reverse complement strand
TAGATTACTTATATTTCTTAGATTACTTATATCATATTAAATCAATTATTTTTTTGCTCATCAATTATACGTTCAAGTTCAAATATTTCTGCTGAATCCATCTTGTAGTTTCTAAGATAATCTACGAAAAATGTATTCAACGAAGAATTGAATAGCTTACTTAGTAATGCTTCAGTTTCAATTTTCTGGACTGTACGCTTGTCAATCTTAGCCTTGCATATAAAACCTGGATCATTGCGTTCAATGGCGCCCTTATCAATAAGTCGCTTTATAACTGTATATGTAGTGTTTTTTTCCCAGCCTATGTATTCTTTGATGATTTTGGAGATGTCTTTAGCTGCAAGTTCTTTATTAGACCACAATAACTCCATTACGTTAAGTTCGCCCTCATGTAATCTTATTGTAATATTTTGATCATCCGTTTTTTGAGCATTCATTGTATCTTACCTCCAAAATCTGAAATAGCTTTAATAACTTCTCCAGGCCTGTATTATCTGTATTTATCTACATTCTACAATACTAGAAAATGCTATTTCATAAAATGTTACCTATGTAGAAAATTATGAACAATTATATTCTACATAATTAGAAAATGTTTGTCAATGATATTTCAGCTAATTATTTCAAGATTATTAAGAATATTACTAAAATACTCCGGCAACTCAGAATCAAACTCTATATACTTATTTGTAACAGGATGAATAAAGCCTAAAGTCTTTGCATGCAGGACCTGGCCGTCTGTTTTATAATGACATTTTTGAGGTCCATATACTGTATCACCAAGTAATGGATGCTTAAGACTAGCCATATGAACCCTGATTTGATGTGTTCTTCCGGTTTCAAGATTACATTTTNNNNCGTTAAATTTATCATTTCTATAGTTGTTTATGACACTATAATGAGTAACTGCTCTTTTTCCATTTGGTACTACGGCAATTTTCTTTCTATCAAATGGATCCCTGCCAAGAGCTTTGTCAACTACCCCGCTATTATCTGCTAATTTACCATTAGTAATAGCATGATATGTTCGTGTAATAGAATGCTCGGCAAGCTGATTAGCTATAAAATTGTGCGCATAATCATTTTTACAGGCCACAATAAGCCCTGTAGTATCCTTATCAATACGATGTACTATACCAGGTCTTAATACTCCATTTATACCTGATAGTTTCTCGCCACAATGATATAATAATGCATTAACAAGAGTTCCCTCTGTATGTCCTGCTGAGGGATGTACAACCATATTTTTAGGTTTGTTAACAATTATTATGTCATCATCTTCATAAACAATATTAAGCTCAATATTTTCAGCCTTAATATCAAGTGTAACTGGTTCAGGAATAATCACTTTAATATTATCTGAAATATTAAGCTTGTAATTGGATTTTACATTTTTATCATTTACAAAAACATAATTCTCTTTTATTAATTTTTGAAGATAGCTTCTTGACATATCATTAAAATAGTCAGACAGAAACTTATCTATTCTTGTTCCTTCCATCTGGCCCGGAACCTCTATATTGTACTCTTCTGCTGCTTTCATATTCGGCTTTTACCCTTCATATTGAGAATGTCATGCAGTTGTTCATCGCTATATACAAATATTATAAGAATAAACAGAATAGCTGCTGAGACGCATACATAAATATCTGCAACATTAAATCTTGGGAACTTATAGTTTCCAAAATCAAATGCCAGGAAATCCACAACATATCCACATTTAATGCGGTCTATAAGATTTCCTACTGCACCTGAAAGTAATATTATCAAATCATATCTAAGTATTTTATACTCCTTTTTGGCAGGAATACGAATATAAAATAATTCTAGTGCAATTACAAATATAAGTGTTATAACACAGAAAAACAGTCTGGAATTTTCCAAAATTCCAAAAGCTGCACCACGATTATGAACGAGTTCAAGGTAAAAAAATTCATTAATCAGTGAAATATCACCACTAATAAGAGTAATCTCAGCAATATGTTTTGCTGTCTGATCAATTATAATCAGAATAACCGTCAATAATATAAGGGGTATTAATGCTCTCTTTATATTAGATTCATTCTTCAATTCATTAATATTATTCACTATTATTCTCCTAAAGCTCTTAATGCCTCTTTCATTTCAGATTCTGTTACACTTGTATCAATCACAGCATTACCTATTGAATCTATGAGTACGAATTTAACCCTCTTACCATCAGATTTCTTATCACTTTTTGTAATGGCGGCAATCTCATCGTAATCAATTACCTTATCACTGTATTGCTTAATGTCAGCAAATGATACGGGAAGTGTATATTTTTTCAATAAATCAATAATCATTGTATACTCATACGCTGCAATCATATTGCGCTTCATTGAAATATACGCAGCACATACAAGTCCAAGTGATATACATTCTCCATGCAGGAGTTTAAAATCCATATATTTCTCAATGGCATGACCTAAAGTGTGACCAAAATTAAGATGGGCTCTGATTCCCTTTTCTGTAGGATCCTTTTCAACAACACTCTGTTTTATTCTGCAACTCCAATAGATTATTTCCTTAATACAATCAGTATCGAGATTAACAGCCTTGTTGTAATTATCCATTAAATATTTAAAATAATAATTATCAGCAATTATGGCATGTTTTATTATCTCTGCAAAACCAGAAATATACTCTCTTTTTGGAAGTGTAGATAAATTTCCAGTATTAATAAGTACAGTTGATGGCATGTGGAATGCCCCCACCATATTCTTATAGCCTTTAAAATCAACACCAGTTTTACCACCTATACTACTGTCAACCATGGCAAGAAGTGATGTTGGCACCTGAATAAATTTTATACCTCTAAGATATATAGAAGCAGCAAATCCAGTCATATCTCCTGTTACACCACCGCCAAGAGCTACAAGAACATCATTTCTGTCAAAATGGTTCTTAATAAGATCCTCAATTATGGCAAAAACAGTATCAGTATTCTTATTCTCTTCACCTGCATTAAAAACATGTGTAATGCAGGCTGATATATCACACTTTTCGAATAATGACTTAAGTTCATCAAGAAAATGAATGGCAACATTTGAATCGGAGACAATACAAACTTTTCTTCCACTCAAATTAAGCTTTTTAATCAATTCATCAAAACAACTGTATTCACTGGTAAAAATAATATCATATATTGGTTTTGCGTTTCTTTTTACTGTAATGTTCTGCATAATTATATCTGCCTTTGTATTATTTGTTAATAAACTCAAATCCGGAATTCTCAGGATTATTATCCGCAGATAAATCATCCTTTAATTCCTTAAAAATTGAATTCAGTGATGAATCATCATCATTATTTATTTCTGACATGTTGTCATCTGGTATTATATCATTTGATTCAGATGTAATCTGCTTAAGTGATTCTTCTAATGATTCCTTAATAAAGTCCATTTCCTGTGTATTCGTTGTAATAGGATTTACAGGAATATTATCAGATTCAGCAGCTTCACCTTCTGTATCAGTACCATTAGCATCAGCGTTATCTGTTTCATTGTTGAGATTTTTTGCATTAGGTATAATATCTTCAAGTTTTACCTCAGCATTAACATCATTTGTCGCATCAACTGCTTCTTTACCTGATACCTCATCTCCCAAATCAGAATTTGATCCTTCTGCATCATCAAAATCTATTTTGATTTCCTTGGTTTTTGCAAGTTCAGCTTCTTTTTCATCATATTTAACTTCTGATGATCTATTAGTATCTGCATTGGCATCAACTTTTTCAGCCTCTTTTTCAGAATAATTATCGCTTCTAGTTATAGAATCGATCATATCCTTTGTATATATCTCATAGAAATCTCCGTCTAAAAGTTCAATCTGCTTTACAGCAATCTGCTTATACTGGGCTCTGAACTGATTGTATTGCTGAAGAAGTGATAAACACTGTTTATTAATATCATCAAGCTTGATAAGTCCGTCATTAACCAGTTTATCAGCCTTAATATTTGCTTCTTTTTCAATCATTGAAGCTTTGGAATTAGCTGAATCAATTATATCCTTTGCTTTGGCATTGGCAGCATCAATGGTATCCTTAGATGTTTTTTCTGCAAGTACAAGTGCCTTCTGCAATGTTGACTCCATAGCCTTATAGTACTGTATGCCATCACTAAGCTGTGAGAGTTTATCCTTCAGATCAGCATTTTCCTTATACAATTTTTCATAATTATCAAAAACATCCTCTAAAAATGCATCCATTTCCTTGCGACTGTAACCACGGCCTGTCTTATGCTCAGCATTATGTAACTCAATTGGTGTTAACATTATATTGTCCTCCTTAAAAAAGAGTCACCGGTCCTCCGATAACTCTATAATGTTTGTTGTAAAGCATTCTCTGTTATTTTTTGTTAAAAACAGGTACACTATCTGTATCAATAGATATATCTCCGTGTATATCCACACCTGATGGAGCAAATATAAATATATAGTTGGAAATCTGGCTGAGGGTGCCATCTAATGCATGTATACATCCGCATATAAAATCCATAATTCGCTGTGCTTCTGTAGAATCAAAGCCTTCAAGATTAACAACAACAGGACTTCCCCCAATAAGAATATTACAAATTTCTTTAGAATCTTCAATGCTTGTAGGTTTATAAATTGATAACTCAGATGGTCTAGTATTTTTCATTGGCACAACCTTGCTTCCTCCGTTAAATCTATCACTTCTGCCTGCACGTTCTCTTTTTTGTGTATCATTACGTGATGAATTAATATTACTGTAACCTCTTGATGATGACTGCTTCTGCTGTGTCTGTCTGGATGCAGATGATTTCACAGTATCTCGTCTTGAAGTTCTCGGTGTATATTCTTCATCTTCATAATCGTCCTCGTAGAAATCGTCTTCATCTTCGTCAATTTCAGGAATATTTAAAAAATTTTTGATTTTATCTAACATAGTTTAACACTTCTCCTTCTTATGCTTTAGAATAATCTCTCTCTCCAAATATACCGGTTCCAACACGTACCATAGTGGCCCCTTCTTCAATGGCAACCTGATAATCACCGGTCATTCCCATAGACAAAACATTCATACTAACATTATCAATGTTTTTAGCATTTATGTCAACAAGTAATTGCTTTAATTGTGCAAAATATATGCGATTTTCCTCTGGATCAACAACATATGGTGCTATAGTCATAAGTCCACAGATTTTAATGTTCTTAAGTACTGCAATCTCACGAATAAGTTTTTCGGTTTCTTCCGGGCGAACACCAAATTTAGATTCCTCACCAGCTGCATTAACCTCAATAAGAATGTTGCATACAAGATCCTTTTTTTCTGCCTGATCATTTATTGCCTTGGCAAGCTTAAATGAATCAACAGAGTGTATCATGGAAACATTACCGACAATATATTTAACCTTATTAGTCTGTNNNNTGAAATCTGCTCGAGCTTGTCTGTAAGCTCCTGGGCCTTATTTTCACCAAAGTTTCTTATACCGTTTTCAACACATTTTTCTATCATTGCTGCAGGTTTTGTTTTACTTACTGCAATAAGGGTTACCTCATCTCTGCTTCTGCCACTTTTAGCACAAGCAGCACATATATTTTCTTCCACCTCTTTTAGATTCTCTTCAATAAAATGTAAATCCATTATTTTAAGACCTCCTGTGAATTATAAGTATTATAAAAATTGTAATTAATATATAATATCATTTTCATTAATCAGTTCAGGATTAATAACAATATGATCATAAATTGCAAGTCCATATTTTGTATCCTTCTTAACAATGCAATACTCTGGACTATCATATATTATCTCTGTATTTTTAAACTGGCAGTAACCCTTATTAACATTATAAACACCGACAAATGTCTTCATTTCACCAACAGTATAATTATCCGGATTATTCGGATCGGTGCTATTTGGTGATACAAACACTGTACCTGGTGTCACTGCATCACAGTCAATATATACATATTCTTCATCCTGCATGCAAATGGCATCCAGTTGACCAATTTTTTGATCATTACCATCCTTTTTGTCACGGTAGAAACATAATACGTCTTTATTACTCTCTGGATTCTTGGTAAGAAATCTTACAGGAATCATGTAACAGTTTTTCTCAATCAGTGCTGACTTAGGTATCTTTAAACCATCAACCCTGTCAAGATAAAGCTCAAGATCTATATATCTTTCATCAATATATCTTGAAATGAAATCGTCAAGACCAAGACTTGCAAAATAATCACCGTCTTTAGTGAATAATTCAAAGCTCACATTGGTTTCAAGCCCATCCTCACTAAATCTGATTCCAACATAGGTCTTGTCTTCCATTTTTTTGTACTGAACCTCTGTCAACTTAACAATAATATTCCAGTGTTCACTTGTTGCAACCTTACATACATTAGCTCCCTTTTCAACCTTGTCAGAGGTCTTAAGATTAGTCTTACAGTAGGTATCAGAAACATCAAAATATGATGCATTAATCTTTTCTTTTGTAACATCTTCGTATCCATCAAACCAATATGATACAATTCCGCTTTCCTTTGAATTAACAACAGAAAATGAAGTTGTATTCTGTGGTGTGTTAGTCTGAAATTCTTTAATCATGGATTCAGTAACTGATGATAACATGGCACTCTCTATGGAATATTTGAGATTATTAACATCAGTGTAATCCATTCCGT
>DEDL01000018.1:116987-194673 GCA_002349525.1 Lachnoclostridium sp. UBA2905 | reverse complement strand
ATATTTTCAACTTCTCTTATATCCTGCGTTTCTGTCACTTTAACTGAGGACAGATAATCACTGTATGCACCTGAAACATCTACTGAAAAAAGTGGAGATTTGGCACCAGTTTTATGACCCTTACTTGTATAATATGCAATACTTCCTGAATTATCAGCCTGATATATATCCTCAGTTCGTATTGCAAATCCCGTCATGGAATTATCATCAGACATCTTTTTTTCTGTAACTTCATAAATGCTGATATGGTCCTTTTGGAGATAATTGATTGTATTAATAACAATGTATACAAATAATATAAAAAACACAATTGTACCTAGATTAAAATGTGTTTTTTGAAATCTGGTAATTATACGATTACCATTTCTATAACGAGAACCTGTCATCTTGCACCTCATTAAACATTTTGATCAAATCATTTTTACACCAAATATCATTATAGCATTTTATTTGTTAATATTCAAACAATTAGAATAAAAAATACAAAGTTACACATAATAAATAAAAATGAATCTGGAGGAATAGTTATGAAAGTTCTTGATTATGTAATTCTGGTGCTTGTAATAATAGGTGCAATAAACTGGGGATTAATNNTATTACCCATTAACCTGTAACAAGCAATAACCAATAATGGAGGAATAATTACAGTAGATTTAACGGAAAATAAAGGAACCACATTCACGATTAAATATATCAAATAACATTTATAAAAAATTAGAAATAATAGAGAATATGTCAAATTTCTGTTTTAGAGGATTATAAAGAAGTTAAATGATGATTTAAAAATTTTTTAAAATTGATATAATTAAGGATTTTAATGAATATAAAAAAATTGCTTACTTAGTTTTACCAGCATTTTGAAACTTATACTTGCAAGAATAAAATTATAAAAAATACACAAAATAAGAGAGAAAAACAATATATCTAAAAATATTAGAGCAATATATTAAAAAACATTTATAGATATATTTGTGGAAAGGAGCAAAGATGAAAGCGATAGATGCAATTGCATTAATACTGGTAATAGTTGGCGCAATAAACTGGGGATTAATTGGATTTTTCCGATTCGATCTTGTGGCTGCTATTTTTGGTAATATGACAGCCATGTCAAGAATTATATATGCACTTGTTGGTCTTTCAGGATTGTATGCCGTCAGCTATTTTGGCCGAATAAATTAAATGCCTTAATTAATAGTGCAAAAATAAAATCGCTTATACCATTTAATGCAGTTTAAATATACGTCATTAAATGGTATAAGCGATTTGTTATATAAGTTATATAAATTTAGGATACCTGCTTAAGAAGCTTTGTCATCTCATCATATAAAATATCAGAGCTTCCTGCTTTCATTAGAATTGCTATATAATTATGTCCCTTTTTACCAGATACAGTCAAAGCAAGACAGCTTCCTGCCGCAAAGGTTGTTCCTGTTTTTGACGCAAGAATTGTAACGTTTGCAGGAAGTTCTTTCTCACCGATTAAATATCTGTTAGTATTTTCATAAACCTTACTTACAGGCTTTCCGCTTGCATCCTTAAATTCTGCTTTATAAGAATCTATAGCAGCTATTTCATTGAAGGTGTCATATTTAAGCAGTTCATTCATTATAAGATACATATCATATACAGATGTATAATGATTATCATCAGGAAGTCCGTGTGAATTAACAAAATTTGTGTCAACGGCTCCTATTTTCTTAAGTTCTTTATTCATGAGCTTGACAAATTCACCCTCTGTTCCAGAAATATGCTCTGCAAGGGCTACACCGGCATCATTTCCGGAATATACAATAAATGATGTGAGTAAAACCTTAAAATTAACTACATCACCCTCTGAAAGGTAACATAGCTTTGCTCCCGGTGTATTAAGATGAGCTGCTGTATAACTTACAGTAACATCATCATCAAGGTTGCCATATTTAAGACACACAAGTGCTGTAGCAAGTTTTGTAAGGCTTGCAGGATATAATTTTTCATATATATTTTTTGATGATATAAGTTTGTTTTTCGTTATATCAACAAGTAATGCGCCTGATGAATTAAGCTTAAAATCATCTGAAAGATTTGTTGCATCTTTAACAGGAATTACACAGTCATTAGAACCAGCAAGTTCTCCTCTGTAGGACTGATTTGAAGATATTACAGAAGTAACACCACTCATATCAGCTGAATTCTCTGAAAAATCGCTGAAATAATATTCAGCCCCGCCACAAGCTGAAAGGGTTAAAAGCATTGTCAGACATATTGTAAAACTCAACAGACGTATTATACTGTTTTTTGTTCTTGCTTTTTTCATTTTACTGTTTCTCTCCAATCCATATCACCCTTATCAAGAGCCTTTATAAGAAGCTCAGCAGATGCAAGATTTGTTGCAAGAGGAATGTTATACCTGTCACAAAGCTGTACAACTATATTTACGTCCGGTTCATGTGGCTTTGCTGTAAGAGGATCTCTTAGAAAAATTACCAGATCAATATCATTATTTTCTATTTGAGAGCCTAACTGGTTTTCTCCACCAAGATGTCCGGCAAGATATTTATGAATTGTAAGACCTGTTGCCTCTTCAATAAGCCTTCCTGTTGTTCCGGTTGCATATACTTCATTCTTTTCAAGAATTCCCTTATATGCTATGCAAAAATTCTGCATTAAAATTTTCTTTGCATCATGTGCAATTAATCCTATTTTCATAACCCACCCCCAGATTATTAATAGATAATTTTATTAATAGATACTTCTTATACTATCTGATTCTAGAATAGTCATTATAATTTTTAACTGCAAGATTTCTCGCTTCATTATTAATTATAAAGCCTCCACCCATTGCTTTTGTCATTGGCTGCAACTTAATATTTATCAGTATTCCTACTGCAATACTGTATGATATAAGTGCACTAAGTCCAGAGCTTATGAAAGGAAGCGGAAGTCCTGTATTAGGAAGCATTCTCGTAGCGACACCTATATTAACAAAAATCTGAAACATAAACATAGATGATATTCCTACTGCAATCATTTTACCAAGGTAATCAGAAGCATTCTTTGTGATTCGTGTACAAAGCATTACAAACAAAATAAGCACAATAATCACTGCAATACATCCGATAAAACCATATTCTTCACCAAATGCTGCCCATATAAAGTCACTTTCTGTAACATCTACACGATTATAATTTCTGATGTTAGATGTACCTTCGACAATAAATTTACCATAAAGGCCACCTGATGCAATGGCATCAATGGAATTATTCTGCTGATACATTGTAGCAGGATACTTATCAGGATAAATGAATCCAAGAATTCTTCCAACCTGGTAATCCTCAAGTATATTATTACCCGGCTGCACAACATACCATACTGCAAAACACAACAGTGGTATACTTATCGCAGCCAGGGGCAGTAAAATCTTATATGATTCACCTGAGGCAATAATCATCATAATCAAAATAAATACTATTACAAGACTTGATGAAAGATCCGGCTGTTTTAATATAAGTAAAAGCGGAACTGCCACAACTACAATACTTGCAAGTAAGGGCCAGAAGGTCTTTAGCCTGTTTTGCATTGAATTAAATACTACTGCAAGGGATATTATTATCATAATCTTGCATAGCTCGGATGGTTGCAAGTCAAAACCACCAATTTTAACCCAACGAAAGGCACCTGTATCGTTATCCGATCCAAGTGGTGAAAACTTGGTAGCTGCAACCAGTCCGGTAACAAGAATATAGTATATTATCGCAAAACGGCATATAAAATGATAATCAATCAAAGCAACAACTGCTATAATAAATAATCCAAGTGCAAATCCTATAAGCTGTTTTTTGTAATTGGCAGAAGTGTTATAACCTGAGCCAATGATCCAAAGTGTAAATGCACTTATGCCTCCCATAAGCAATACAACTGCGATCAAAGGATAATCTACCCTTCTCCAGGAATACCCTTTACTTAAAAAAATATCTTTAAATTTTTCCCAAAACCTCTGCATAAAAATTACCTTTAACTATTTTTAACTTTCATTTCACTAATTGGAATATTAGCAATAAGGGCAGGAACTGAACCATTGCCCTCTCCAGATTCTGTCTGTGTAATTTTAATATCAAGACCCTTAAGATCAATTTCAACATATTTTGAAATTACATCAATAATATCTTTTTTCATCTGTTCCATTAAGTCCGGTGAACAATTTGCCCTGTCAGTAACAAGAACAAGCTTTAATCTGTCTTTTGCAACACTGCCGGATGATTTTTTCTTGAAAAAATTGTCAAAAAACATAATATCCTCACTCCAATACTTTTACTTTAGTTTTTCTTTTTGAAAATAGATGCAAATTTACTCATAATACCATCCTTATGGTATAAATCGAGCCATGGAACCTCTTCTCCCATAATTCTCTTGCAAATATTAAGATATGCTTTACCAGCCATAGTATCTGAACCAACAAGAGGCTCACCCTTATTAGTTGATATAACGATATTCTCGTCATCTGGAACTACACCGATAAGATCTATTCTAAGAACATCAACTACATCTTCACTTGAAAGCATCTCTTCTCTTTTAACCATATCAGGACGAATTCTGTTTACTATAAGTTCAGTTTTCTCCATTTCAGCAGCCTCAAGTAATCCAATAATTCTATCAGCATCTCTTACTGCGGACATTTCAGGAGTTGTTACTATAAGAGCTCTTGTAGCACCGGCAATAGCATTCTTGAATCCCTGCTCAATTCCTGCCGGACAGTCCATTAATATGTAATCAAAGTTTTCTCTAAGTTCATCAGCAAGCTTTTTCATCTGTTCAGGTGATACAGCTGTTTTATCCTTAGTCTGTGCTGAAGGAAGAAGGTATAAGTTTGGTGTTCTCTTATCCTTAATAAGTGCCTGATTAATACGGCATGTTCCCTCAATAACGTCTACAAGATTGTATACGATACGGTTTTCAAGTCCCATAACTACATCAAGATTTCTAAGTCCTATATCTGTGTCAATAAGAACAACCGACTTTCCTAATTTGGCAAGTCCTGTTCCAATATTTGCTGTGGTTGTTGTCTTACCAACACCACCTTTTCCTGATGTAATAACTATTACTTCACCCATTGTTGTATTCCTCCAATATATTTAATCTAATTTTATATCATTTAATGAATCAAGGCTAATGTCCTCAATATATATATTACCATCTTCGCAAAATGCAATTTTAGGTTCTACAGTTTTGTCTGGTTTTTTTATACTGTCAGAAGACCTTGCGATAATATCTCCAATACGAATCTGTGCCGGGTTCATGTTAAGTGCAGCGACAAATGAATTCATTCGTCCGCCTACTCCTGCAAAAGCATTGCCATACAGTGCTCCAAGAATAATAATATTACCTTTTGAAACAACCTGTGCACCGGCATTAACATCTCCAAGTACAACAACACTACTTTCAAATTCGATAGCCTGTCCATTTCTCAGGGTACCCTTGTAAAATGTTCCGGTGTTTGCTTCCATGGCACTAAGCTTATCATTTAGTGCCTTTTTCATATGCGCTTCAATCTCAGGTCTGCTTTCAGTTATGCATACAATGTTAAGCTCTGAGTTTTCCGTCACTATATCAGCTAACTCGTACTTTTCTGCATCTGTTAATTCTTTTCCTTCAAATGCAAGAGCAAATGAACCTTTGCCAAAGAAAGCTGCAGATGTTATGATTTTCTCTTTAACTTCTTTTTTAGCTTCATCAAAAGTCAGTCCTTCATCAATAACAATTATAAGTCCTGACGTTGTCCCTTTAATTCTTACAGGATTTTTCATATGATCCTCCTAATTAATCTGAGAATGCATGACTCTGGTTTTCAGGTTTCTTAACCTTGCTATTAAGAATCTTCTCTCTCTCATTCTCATGATAATAATATTTATAGATATCTCTTGAAATTTCTGCTGCATTACCTGATGTATAACCATTAGGTACAACAGTTGTAACAGATATCTCAGGATTTTTATAAGGTGCATAGGAAACAAATAAGGCATGATTAGGTTTATAATCGTTCTCCTGTGCTGTACCAGTTTTTCCGGCAACATCTACATTGACATTCTCATAAAGCTTGTCTATACTTCCGCCTGTTATAACCTTACGCATACCCTTATGAATATACTTCCATGTAGTATCTGAAATGTCAACCTTATTCTTAACTGTTGCGGAATTATCTTCAACATTCCCCGTAACCGGATTAACTGTCTTGTCAATAAGTGTCAGATTATAACAGGTTCCTGAATTAGCAAGGGTTGTTACATATCTTGAAAGTCCGGCAGGTGTATAACTGTGATTACCCTGTCCGATTGCGGAACGTACTGTATCATAATCCGATATTTTAGGAATTGCCTCTGAAAGTTCAATTCCAGATGTATCTCCCAACCCAAACATTTTAGCATATTTTGATAAAGTAGCCAATCCTTTTTCATGATTTAATGATCCATTTGATGTTAGTCCAAGTCTGTAGCCTATTTCATAGAAAAAATAGTTACATGAAAATCTCAATGCATCTGTAACATCAATCTTTCCATGACTTGACTTGCTCCAGCATTTTGGTGAAGGATTAACAAGTTTAAACTCATGTTCATCAAGTATTTTTTCATTTGGTGAAGATAAAATACCACTCTCTTCAAGAGCAGCTGTTGCTGTTACCATCTTAAAAGTAGAACCAGGCGCTGTCTTTTGCATGGAAGGTCTGTTCATAAGTGGGTAGGCACCATTACCTGACACACTGTTATAATACTTCGTATCAATTTCATTGGCAAATTTGTTATTGTCATATGTTGGATATGATACGTATGCAAGAACATCTCCATTATTAACATCAGTTATTATAATGGAGCCCGAGCATGGATCAAGGGCAAGCATTCCAGGTGTCAGCTCAAGATTACGTATCTTTGAAAGTATAAATGAATATGGTGAAAGTGTTCCAGAATTAAGGTCATTCACTGTATTCTCCCCGGCTTTCAATATACCCTGATCTATACATATAATACAGGCTTCGGTACCAGATATATTATAGTTATATATCATATGCTTATACACAAGCTTGTCAAAATCACTACTGTCACCAAGCTTTGTAATAATATAATCCTTAAGCTTTTCAAAAAGCTCTGAGGTTGTAAAAAAGTCTTCTCCAACACCAAGCATATCAAAGTCAATCCAGTTATTAACAACTGCCTGCTTTAGAAATTCACTTAAGCTTACTTTGTTTTCAGTATATTTTAAATAAACTGAATCATTTTTATCAATTTTTGATTCCTTCAACATTGATGTGGAAAGTAACATTTTATAAATATATGTCATATAATCTGATACTTCATCTTTTTCGTCATTTAAAGGAGTCTTATAGTTTTCTCTCAAAAGACCACCAATCATATTAATTCGGTCTTCCTTAGTTTTGACAAATCTCTTATAAACCTTTTTCTGTGTATCAGAAGCATTCTTTGATGCCATCTTTTTAAGATCAATAATATTATTGGTAAAAAGTGAATTATATACATCATATATTGGAATTCTAATATCTGATGCAGATTCACCCTTTGTTCCTGCATTCATACTGTTATTAATTTTTGAAATAAGTATACCTGCAAGCTTCTTTTCAAGTATTGTATAACATGCCTTCTGTAAATTGGCATCAATAGTAAGATATATATCCTGACCTGAAACAGGTTCATTTTCTATTTGTGAATCAATTATACGGGAGTTACTATCAATAACAAGCTTCTTCGTACCCTTTGTACCACGAAGAACATCTTCTTTTGAAAGCTCAATTCCCGTCTTACCAATCTGGTCAGAAAGTGTATAGTTATATGTGTCATCATTATTTTTCAAATCATCAAGATTTTCAGAATTAACTCTTCCAGTATATCCGATAATATTTGAAAAATACTTGCTGTCATAATACATTCGCTTTGATGACTGCTCAATAGATACACCTGAAAGCTCTGCTGATGATTCCTTAATTGCTATAACGGTTGATTCCTTAACGTCTGAAGCAATTGTAATCGGAATATATTTTTTATAGCTGTTAATCATCATATTATATCTTATTGCCATAATAGCAAGCGCATCTGAAACTGAATATGAATCTGCTATTGCAAATTTAGGACCATTAGATGATACATCTGTACGCAGATATTCATATACTTCAGCTGCTGAAGCATTCTTTTGTTCCTCTGTTAAATCGTCTACAGATTTTGCAAAATATGCATCTCTTTTAAATCTGAGTTCGCCCTTTTTATCAGTATTAAATTCAAGCTCATCTTTACTGTTTAATTCTATTCCAAAATCAACATTAATCTTCTCTTCATTCTTATTGAGAATATGAATGAGGTTATATATCATGGCATTCTTTTCGTCATTACTGTTAAAGCTGCCCGAATCAACTATAGTAACCGCATATGACAGTTCATTGGAAGCAAGAAGATTTCCGTTTCTGTCATATATTTTTCCTCTCGTGCTTTGAATTTCATGTTCCTTCACTTCAGTCTGCTCTGCCTTGTCAACATATGTATCACTGTCAACAATCTGAAGCATAAACATCCTTGTAATAAGCACAAAAAATAATATAATATATATTCCCACTATTGGAACAAGTCGTGAACTAAATAATTTTTTTAAATATTCAAGGAACCTGTCAAGCAATTAAAAGTCCTCCTCTTCATGTTCCGGACACGTAAATCTGTTAAGCAGGCATACTATCCTGTATAGAACTATTGCAACAAGCATAGAATAAACTGCTTCAGGTATAATTACCGTTCTAAAATAATATAATATATCAAGTCTGCCTCTAAGCAGGAACTCAAAGGCAAAACACAAAAATCCAAATACGCAGTCAGAAACACCAACAAGAATTAATGGAACAGAAAAATTATGTTTCCAGTAAATAATGTTGGAGAGACCACATAAATATCCTATGAACATGTATATAAAACTATGAAGTCCTATAACCGAGCCAAATACACAGTCTGATAAGAGACCACAAAGAAGTCCGGTTATCATACCATCCTTCTGTCCTCTGGTATAGGCAATGGAAACTGTAACTACAATAAGCAAATTAGGAATTACATTTGCAAGCTTTATATGAAAAAATAATGTTGTCTGTAAAAGATAACTAACAATAATAAGCAAAATGGTTCCCAACCATTTTTTAATCATAGGTTGTCATTTCCTCCATTTCGTCAGTGTTCTTCAACTGGGTAATTACAAGTACCGTGTCAAGCTTTGAAAAATCAACAGCTGGTGTAATCCTTGCTGTCATAGTCATATTATTGGTATCAGGTGTGACATTACTAACATATCCTATAAGTATTCCCTCAAGATATTTATCACTCTGATATGATGTTACAACCTCAAATCCATCCTCAACCTCAGCATCGATACTGATACGTTCCACATCAATAAAGCCCTCTGCCAATGTTTTAAGGTTTCCCTTAACATCACACATGTCCTTAGTCCTTAAGAACATGCCGCTTACATAGCTGTTATCGTCTATTATTGAACGTACCTTTGCATAGCTTTTTCCAACCTCTGATACAATTCCAACAAGTCCACCACTTGCAATAACATTCATATTCTTTCTGATGCCATCATTATAGCCCTTGTCAATTGTAAAATAATTGTACCAGTTACTGTCATCATGAGCCACAATTCGTGCTGCAACCTTAGGATACTGGGCATAGCCCTGATCAAGCTTATATAATTCTCTCAGGGTTGTTAATTCGTTCTGATCTTCAATCATCTGAATTTTCTCAGCCTTCACCTGATTAAGCTCATTTTTAAGCTCATTGTTCTCATTAATTAAGTTTTTCTTGGTTTGAAAAAGATCATATACTGAATACAATTTGTTGCCAAGAGTATTAATACCACGCTGCATAGGCTGCATAATATTACCCGCATATGTCTTAACCGGACTTACACCGTCCTTATACTTAAATGAAAAGATTACAAGAATAAAGCATGCTAAGGAGCATATTACAAGTATTACTCTGGCCGGAACATTAAATTTGCGCTTTGGCTTCATCTGTAACACTCCCTCTATCTTTCATCAAGTTCAGATATAAGTTTCGAATATTTTGAGTCGCCGATTATAGTATCAAGCCCTGTGATTACTGTATTTTCCGGTTCTTCATTAAAATTAACCTTAAGTTTTGTAGCCTGTGTTATAAATTCTCCAAGTCCCTTAAGTCTTGATGAACCTCCTGTAACATATATACCATTCTGATAAATATCAGCAGATACTTCTGGTGGAGTCCTTTCAAGAATTACCTTTACCTGATCCATAATCTGCTGTAAATGTTCAGTTATAGCCTGATTCACTTCAGACGCATCAATCTGAAGCTCACTTGGAAGGCCCGATATAGTATTTCTTCCATATACTGTCATTGTTCCTTCAGAAGGAATGGCAGAGCCTATTTCCTTCTTTATTGACTCAGCAGTCTTCTTACCAATCACAAAGTTGTAAGTACGTTTAACATGCATAATAATATCTTTATCAAGATCATTACCACCAATAGGTACAAGCTTACTGAATATTATTCCACCAAGGGATAAAACAGATATTTCAGTTGTATTGGCACCAAAATCAACAATAAGAACACCTGTTGAATCAAGTACTTCAAGACCCATACCAAGTGCATCAGCTACCGGTTTTTCAACCATTCTTATTCTGTTAGGTTTAAGCTTTGATGATACAATAACATCAAAATATGACCTCTTTTCAACCTCTGTAATATCTGTTGGAATAGCAAGATAATAGTCAAATCCCTTAAGTTTGTTACGACCGTTGGCAATTTTTTCAAGAAATGATATTACCAACTGATGCATATTACTTAAATCTGCTATTACTCCATTCTTAATCGGATAGGAAACCTGAATGTTTGCAGGTGCTTTTTCATACATTTCATATGCTTCGTCACCTACAGCAAGAACTTCCTTTTTCTTATAAATTGCTATAACATTTTTTTCGTCAAGTACAAGACCTTCATTACCTTTTACAATCTTAATAGTACTTGTACCAAAATCGATTCCAATGGTTTTGTGGTTCATTTTATTGCGCCTCCAATTCGGATTATATATAACCCGCTTCTTTCATACTATAGTAACAGTTATCACCAATTATTATATGATCTACAAGAGCGATTCCAATTATCTCTCCTGCATCCTTCATTCTGGTTGTAACATACATATCCTCCCTGCTGGGTGAGGGATCACCACTTGGATGATTATGTAATAATATAATGCTTAGTGCATTATTTTTCAATGCCTGTACAAAAACCTCCCTTGTTGATGCCACAGAGCTGTTAATGGTTCCGGACGAAACAGTAAGGTCCTTAATCAGTCTTGACCTTGAATCAAGCATGGCAATAACAACAGTTTCCTGTTTTAAAAATCTCATATGCTGCATAAAATAAGCTGCAGCCTTTTGTGGGGAACTAAAATCCTCACCGTATTTTATATCCATTCTGGATATTCTCTTTGTAAGCTCTGCTATGCACTTAAGCTGCACTGCCTTTACACTGCCTATGCCATTAATACAGGTAAGCTCATTAAGTGTCATATTAAAGAGATTGGCAAAGCCTGCTCCATTGTTACAGCATAAAACTTTTTTTGCAAGTTCTATGGAACTTCCGCCTTTATAACCGCTTCGTATGATAACTCCAAGAAGTTCTGCGTCCGTTAAATATTCTTCACCAATGTGAATACATTTTTCATAGGGTCTTTGTTCAGCTGGCATATCCTTAACAGTTATACCTTTTTCATTAATTATATTGTTCATACGCCTCATTTCTTCTTCATATGAACATAAACAGCCACCTAAAAGTATATCATACACCCTGGTTTTTGTATATAAAGTTTTTCAGAATTAATCATCAAAGTTCAACAATATTCGCATCATACAGTTTCTGAAGTGACATCATTATTCCAAATTTTGCATGCTGCCATGTGAGTCCACCCTGAAAATAAACAGCATATGGTTCTTCAATAGGTGCATCTGCACTAAGCTCTATAGATGAGCCTGAGACAAATGCTCCGGCAGCCATTATAACATCACTGTGATAACCCGGCATTGCATATGGTTCAGGAACTACATGACTGTCAATTGGTGCTGCCGCCTGAATTCCCTTACAGAATTCTATAACAGCTTCCGGACTTTTAAGCACTATTGACTGTATAATATCATATCTGTTTTCAGAACTATCCGGCACACATTTAAAGCCTAGCTTCTCATATATATTGGCTGCAAATATAGCTGCCTTTAATGCTGATGAGGTGACCTGCGGTGCCATAAATAAGCCCTGATAAAGGCTCTGATTAATATTAAGTGAAGCACCGACCTCTTTTCCAAGAGAAGGTGTAGTAAGTCTGTAGGATGCATTTTCAACACATTTTTTAGTGCCGGCAATATAGCCTCCCATAGGAGCAAGTCCACCACCCGGATTTTTTATCAGGGAACCAACACACATATCCGCTCCCACATCCGATGGTTCATCTTCACAGATAAATTCACCATAACAGTTATCAACCATACATATTATGTCTTTATTAATGTTTTTAACGAATTCAATTCCCTGGCCAATCTGCTTTACTGAAAGTGTAGGTCTTACGGCATAACCCTTAGAACGCTGTATTGCAACCATTTTTGTTTTTGGGCTTATGGCATTTCTAATTCCCTCATAGTCAAATGAGCCGTCACTAAGAAGATTTACCTGCTTGTATACAATGCCATATTCCCTTAATGATGCAGGACAATCCAAAGAAGGATCTATTCCTATTATTTTTTCAAGAGTATCATATGGCTTTCCTGTAATATATATCAATTCATCACCTGGACGAAGATTGCCAAATAATGCAACTGTAAGTGCATGAGTTCCACAGGTTATCTGTGCCCTTACAAGTGCATCCTCAGTATGAAATACATCTGCATAAACCTTTTCAAGGCTGTCACGTCCAATGTCCGTATATCCATAACCATTTGATCCGGTAAGATGTGCATCGCTTATTCTGTTGTTCTGAAATGCTTTCAAAACCTTAAGCTGGTTAAGCTCTGATACTCTGTCAATTTCATCAAATCTGTCCTTAAGCCCATCCCATATACCGTTGCAAAAATCAAACACCTTATCATTTATATTAAGCATGTTATACTGTTTTTTTAATGTTGTTACGAAATCTTCACTCATAATAATATCTTTTTCTCCTTAAGAACTTCTGTAATTTTATCTAATATTTCATCATCTGATTGCTTTTCTTTATCTAACCATATTACATCTTTTTCTCTGCCAAACCAGGTGAGCTGGCGCTTTGCAAAATGTCTGGTATCTCGTTTTAATATATATACCATGTCTTCATATGAGCAGTTGCCAAGTATATAATCAATTACCTCCTTATAACCAAGTCCCTGCATTGATACCATATCCTTTGTAAGACCCATATCAAGAAGACCCTGCACTTCATTTACAAGACCTTCCTCAAACATTATATCAACCCGCCTGTCTATTCTGTCATAAAGAGTTTTTCTATTATCATTCAGCACAAAATAAGCATAATTATATGGTGACTGCTTTGACGCTTCTCTTTTGTTATGCTCTGAAAACATCTCGCCAGTCATATGATAATATTCAAGCGCCCTTATAACTCTTTTTACATTGTTAGGATGAATAGACTTACAGGCCTCCGGATCAGTTTCCTCAAGCATTTTATATAATAGGTCCCTGCCATGTTTATCTGCATACTCCTGAAGATAGTTTCTGTACTCATGGTCTGTCTCGTGTTCTGTAAAATCAACATCCTTGATTACAGACTGGATATAAAAACCTGTGCCACCAACTATGACAGGAACCTTTCCTCTTGAAATAATGTCATCCACAATATCCTTAGCCATATTTTTGAATATATTTACATTAAACTCATCCTGAGGGGAAATCACATCAATAAGATGATGCTTAACCCCCTGCATCTCTTCCGGCTTAATTTTTGCAGTACCTATATCCATACCCTTATACACCTGCATGGAATCCGCGGATATAATCTCACCATCAACAAGCTTTGCAAGCTTTATGGAAAGGTTTGTTTTTCCAACTGCTGTTGGACCGGTAAGAACAATAAGTCTTTTTTTATTACAAACGTCTTCCAAATTTTTTCTCCAATTCATTTTTAGTCATTTTAATCATTGTAGGTCGTCCGTGTGGACAGTTAAATGGGTTCTCAAGTTCAAACAAATCATTTACCAAAGAAAGCGCCTCCGCAAATGACAGGTTCATACCTCCCTTTACCGCAGCCTTACACGACATGGATGCGATTTTATCCTTAATTACCGAATCTCTGTCAGCAGACATATTTTCCTTTTCGAGTGATGATATGATATCCATAAACACATCATTTACCGCAAGCTCCGGAAGCATTGCCGGCACTCCCGACACAAGATATTCATTACCTCCAAAATGCTCAATTTCAAATCCAAGCAAGCTAAACTGTTTCATGTTATCCTTAAGAAGTGCAGCTTCAACAGGTGAAAGAGTGAAAACCATTGGTGGGCTCACCTGCTGTATTGTTACCTCATTATCAGCAATCATCCTGGTAAATTTTTCGTAGAGCAGTTTTTCATGTGCAGCATGCTGATCCATTATATACATATCATCATGATACTCTATAATCCAGTATGTCGAAAAAATCTGTCCTGCAATTCTGAAATCCTTTTTCTTCTCAAATAACATATCATTCCTTTGGAATAATGACATCTGTTCCCCCTTATCTGAAGGGTTATCAGGGTGGTTTTTGGCCGCTTCATCATTCTTTGAATCATATGATTTCACATTGTCAGCTATTATATCCAATACTTTTTCCTGAGCCTTATTGTATAAAGCCTGATCATGTGCTGTTCTCCCAAAGGAGCTTTTATCAAATGAGCCCTTATCAGATGATCTTTTATCATATGAACCTGTATCATATGATGTTTTGTTAAATGATGCCTTAGAGGATGCTGCTTCATTAGCCCTTCGAGCGTATTCAAAAGGCTCTGGTCCTTTTATGGATGCAGACCTGCTTTTTACATCCAAAGACTCTGATGTGATATTTAATTCACTGGATTTTGCACCCTTACCTTCAGGCATGGTCTCAAGAGGAATGACATCTATATTTCTTATGGCATCCCTTACTGAATTGCAAAGAACAGAATATATTCTGTCAGCATTACTGAAACGTATTTCCATTTTTGATGGATGAACATTAACGTCAACAGTCTGTCCATCAATATCTATTAATAGTACACAGAAGGGATATTTGTGTGACATATGAAAACCTTCATAGCCTTCTTCTAATGCCCTGTATATTATAGGACTCTTAACATATCTTCCATTCACAAAATAATTCATGAATGTCCTGTTTCCCTTTGATATTATTGGCTTACCGATATAACCGGATGCCTTAAATAATTCGCAATCCACATTAAATTCAACTATATTGGCAGTTATATCCCTGCCATAGATATTATATATAACGTCTTTAAGTCTTCCGCTTCCACCGGTCTGAAGCTTAACCTTTCCATTATTTATAAATTTAAAAGCAATCTCAGGATGTGAAAGTGCAATCTTTTCCATTATATCATTAATATAACTTCCTTCTGTTACAGGTGTTTTCAAAAACTTTCTTCTGGCAGGAGTATTGTAAAACAGGTTTCTAACAACAAAAGTGGTACCATCCGGACATCCAATTTCTTTTTTGGATACTTCCTTTCCGCCTTCTATTTCATATCTGATTCCTGTAATATTGTCAGAGGTTTTTGAAATACATTCAACCATTGAAACAGCTGCTATACTTGCAAGTGCCTCGCCACGAAAGCCAAGACTTGTAAGATGCTCCAAGTCAGTTATATTATGTATCTTGCTTGTGGCATGTCTGAAAAATGCCTTCTCTATTTCACCTGCAGCTATTCCACAACCGTTATCAGTAATACGCATCATATCAAGACCACCGCTTTTTATCTCAACGGTAATAGCAGTTGATTTTGCGTCTATAGCATTTTCCACAAGCTCCTTAATAACAGCCATCGGTTTTTCTACAACTTCTCCAGCCGCTATTTTATTGATTGTAATATCATCTAATACGTTAATTCAAGGCATTAAAATTTCTCCTTCATTCTCTTCTGATATTTACACAGAATATTAAGTGCTTCCATTGGAGTAACATTATTAAGATCCATATCATGTATTTCAAGAATAATATCGTCAAAACCTTCTGTTTTATTCATTATATCAAATATGGATATCTGACTCATGCTGCCACTCATTTGTTCTTCTTTTTTATGGAATCTGGTCTGATTATGCTCAAGCAGACTCCTTGCCTTTTTGTTTATATCATTGGCAGTAAGTCCCTCAACAATTTCCTTTGCCCTGTTTAATACAGGTTCCGGCACACCGGCAAGTCTTGCCACCTGTATTCCGTAGCTTTTATCTGCCCCACCTTTAACAATTTTTCTTAAGAATACTATATCTTCTCCCTGTTCCTTAACAGCTATACAGTAATTATTAACTCCTGGAATTTTTCCTTCTAACTCGGTTAATTCGTGATAATGGGTTGCAAACAGTGTTTTCGCACCAATTGAATTGTTGTTGCATATATATTCAACAACAGCCCAGGCAATGGCAAGACCATCAAAGGTACTTGTTCCACGTCCTATCTCATCAAGTATTATAAGACTGTCTTTTGTGGCATTTCTTAAAATATTAGCCACCTCAGTCATCTCCACCATAAATGTACTCTGGCCGGAAGCAAGATCATCCGAGGCGCCAACTCTGGTAAATATACGGTCGCACACGCATATATCAGCTTCCTTAGCTGGAACAAATGATCCGATTTGTGCCATTAGTACAATAAGCGCTGTCTGACGCATATAGGTTGATTTACCAGCCATGTTAGGTCCGGTAATGATTGACAACCTGTTTTTCCTGTTATCCAGATATGTATCATTTTCAATAAACATACAATTTGATAACATCTTCTCAATTACAGGATGCCTTCCATCCTTAATATCAATTTTTCCTTTGGTATTAATGCCGGGTCTTACATAATTATTGGTCTCTGCAACATAGGCAAGGGAAGCAAGCATATCTATGCCAGCTATAATCTTCGCAGTATTCTGTACCCTTTCCATATGTTCAAATATAGTATCTCTTATGTTAACAAACAAATCATATTCAAGTGCATACAGCTTATCTTCTGCACCAAGTATGGTATCCTCTAACTTTTTCAATCTGTCAGTAGTATATCTTTCTGAACCGGTGAGGGTCTGTTTTCTTACCCAGTCCGCAGGTACAAGATCTTTATATGAGTTGGTAACATCAAAATAATAACCAAATACCTTGTTATATTTAATCTTAAGATTCTTAATTCCTGTATTCTCTCTTTCTTCCTCTTCAAGAGAAGCAAGCCAGGTCTTTCCTTCAAGCTTTGATTTTCTTAAAAGATCAACATCTTCGTTATAGCCTTCCTTTATAATTCCACCCTCTCTAATTGTTAAAGGCGGCTCTTCATCAATGGAGGCATCAATTAGCTCGTAAAGATCCTTAAGTGTATCAAAATCATTATAATAATCTGAAAGCTGTTTAGACTTTAATGGCTCCAATGTGGTTTTTATATCCGGAAGCATTGCTAATGATGTTTTAAGAGCTATAAGATCCCTTGGATTAGCACTTTTATAACTTATCTTTGTTATAAGTCTTTCAAGGTCATATATAGGCGCAAGATACTCTCTGAGTTCTTCTCTTAATATCATCTCATTTTTCAGTTCTTCCACTGCATCAAGTCTTAAAACTATCTGGTCTTTATTGACCAGGGGTTTTGAAACAAGATCTCTTAAGGCTCTGGCACCCATGGCAGTCTTTGTTTTATCAAGAACCCACAAAAGAGAGCCCTTTTTGTTCTTCTCTCGCATTGTCTCAGTGAGCTCAAGATTACGACATGTTGCTCTGTCAATAAACATAAAATCAGAGGTTACATAAGTACGAATCTTATTAATATGTGCAAGAGATGTTTTCTGTGTTTCATACAGATACTGCAAAACAGCTCCGGCTGCACTTGTTCCAACCACATAGGAATCAAGCCCCAGACCCTGAAGTGATGCCACCCCAAAATGATCCATAAGACACTTCTTACACTTTTCATCATCAAAATACCAGTTGGCAACTGCAGAAAGACTTATACCAAGTCTGTCCGTAAGCTCATTAATATCAGCACCTGACATCAAAAATGATTCATTACAAATAATCTCAGCAGGATTGTATTTGCTTATCTCGTCCAAAACCTTAGAAAGGCTGTTCACCTCTGTAACAAAATAGTCTCCTGTTGTAACGTCCACAACAGATATACCAAATGAAGCTGTTACATATACTATTCCCATAAGATAATTGTTCTTACCATCATCCAGGGACTGTCTGCTCATATTCGTTCCCGGTGTAACAATTCTTATAACTTCTCTTTTTACTATGCCTTTTGCAAGCTTTGGGTCTTCTACCTGCTCACAGATTGCAACCTTATATCCCTTTTCAACAAGTTTATCAAGATATCCTTCAACTGCATGATAAGGAACTCCGCACATAGGTGCTCTCTCTTCAAGTCCACAACTCTTACCTGTAAGTGTGAGCTCTAACTCTTTAGAGCAGGTTAAAGCATCATCAAAAAACATCTCATAAAAATCACCCAGTCTGTAAAATAATATACAGTCATTATATTCTTTTTTGGTTTCAAGATATTGTGCCATCATTGGTGTTACAGCAGCCATTACATTATCTCCTTGTATTATAAGTTTAGGCAAAAATCAGCATTAGCGCATTATTAACTAATGCGCTATTATACTGATATTATTCAATTATATTAAATGCAATTATATTATGCAATTACTCTATTGCATCTGATGGTTCGCTTGCAGCCGTAGGCTGTGGCTCCTGTGTTGAAGGTTCCTGTACTGGAGCATGTGTTGCTTCTGCAGGCTTTTCTGTTGCTTTTGCAGGATGCTGAACCTCAGGAGCTGTTGTTGCTTCTGGTACATGTGTGCTCTGTGTAACGGAAGACTTATCCTCTTCATTATCCTCCTTAGGGGCCTTAGTTGCCTTAGGCTTCTTAGTCTTCTTAGGCTTCTTAGTTGCTTTAGGAGCTTTAGTTGCCTTACTTGCAGCAGTTCTTGTTGGTCTTGCTGTACTTGATGAAGAAGGCTCGTTGGATGAATAATAATCCATTGGAGTTCTTGTTGAAGCAGCTCTTGCTGTAAGGTATTCTGACTTAACATAAGCTTCTTTGTCATTGTACTTAATCTTTGTCCATCCGTTAGAAAGGCGCTCAATTACCTGTACACCTGTACCAGCAGGAATTGTTCCGTAGCTCTGTGAGTCTGTTGATGAATCAGCACGAGCATTAACATTATCAGTTGTATAAAGTGTATCATCATCACTATCATCTGTTCCTATATCTGTTTCATCATACCAGTCATCACCATCAAGAATATCTGCTGTTGGTGATGGTTCTGCAGTTGGCTCTGAGGTAGCTTCCGGACTTGGTACCGCAGTCTCTGTTGGTGCCGCATTACTATTGTCGTCACTGTTAATCTTCTTAGAAGCAAATCTGATACCTACAACAAGTGCAATAATAATAAATACAACAATAACTGCACTCCAGGCTCCAATTATAAAATCATATCTGAAATCCTTGTCAGTTTTCAATTTTTCAATTAAATTTTTCATACTCATTCTCCCATTTCTAATTTCTGATATTATATTATAAATGTAAACAATGATATATTCAAGCTATATTTTATTACTTTCTATTAAATTTCTATTCTATACGACAAAGTAATGCCAATCCCCAGCGCAATATCAATTTAGCAAACCTGTGTTTCGTGAACAGATGTTTGACACATATGTTTGTGTGTGGTACAATAGATTAAAATATATCAGAAAACATTTTTCTTTTCAATTATTATACTACAAGTATGTTAGGAGGTTTACTATGGCTGGCAATGGCAGAATATCAAGTAAACAGGAAGAAATATTAGAATATATTAAAAAAGAGATTCTTGCAAAGGGATACCCCCCTGCCGTACGTGAAATATGCGAAGCTGTTCATCTAAGATCAACTTCTTCAGTTCATGCACATCTTGAAACTCTTGAGAAGAACGGATACATACGACGTGACCCAACAAAACCTCGTGCAATTGAGATAATGGATGATGAATTTAATATGACAAGACGTGATATGGTTAATGTTCCAATCATAGGTACTGTTACAGCCGGAACCCCTATCCTTGCTACTGAGAATATTGAAGGATATTTTCCGGTTTTATCAGACAGTCTTCCATCAGGAGAAGTATTTATGCTTCATGTTAAGGGTGAAAGTATGATTAATGCAGGAATTCTCGATGGTGATGATGTTATTATCAGACGTCAGAATACCGCTCATAATGGACAGATCGTATGTGCACTTATTGATGACTCAGCAACAATTAAAACATTTTATAAGGAAGCTGATCATATACGTCTTCAGCCGGAGAATGATACAATGGATCCTATTATAGTTAGTGAGTGCCAGATATTAGGTATTGTTGTTGCACTTTACAGACGCTTTTAATTGACAAAAACGGATACACCACCAAATGGGGTATATCCGTTTTCTTTTATCCATACTTCCATCTTAAATATTATTAATCAGTCTATCATAATGTAGTAACATCAAGAGGTTCGCAGTCAGCCCATATATGTTCCAGATTATAAAAGTCCCTGTCTTCTTTTGAAAAAATATGAACTATAACATCACCATAATCCATAAGTACCCAGGATGCATTCTGAATTCCCTCAATACATTTGCAATGGTATCCATTCTTACCAAGGTCTTCATCAACTGCATCAACCATGGCTGAAATCTGTGATGGATTGCTTCCGCTTGCGATTACAAAATAATCAGCAATAACTGAAACACTGCCAATGTTAAGAATTTTAATATCAATTGCTTTCTTATCATCTAAGGCATTATAAGCAGTTTTAACCATCTCTTTTATCTTATCTTCCATTATAAATTCTCCTCCTTAATAAGCTGACTATTATAAATGATATTAGCAATCCGCTTTGCTTCCTGCCCATATAAAATCCACGCTTCCCAGCTCGAATTTTATAAATAACGCTTATAATACTCAAATGTTATTCTTGAATCCTCATCAATTTCATCATCTGCAATTTCGTTTATATATTTTATCACATTTTCCAAAATCATACCACAGGCCTTATTATAATCATTAAATGATTCTCTTCTTATCTCTGTTAAGCCAGGTATCATTTTTCTATTTGGTTCAATATAATCAGCAATAAAAATTATTGCTTCCAAAGGAGTCATCCTGACCTTTCCAACTGTATGATGAGCAATGGCAGACAAAACCTCTTCATCATCAATGTCATATTTATTTTTAACAAGACAGGCAGCAGCCTTACCATGAAGAAGATATGGTTTTTCCTTTTCATAATCAGTGATTATGACATCATCCTTCTTGCATATATCCATTAATTTTTCGTCAGAGAGCTCCTTTGCATAATCATGCAATATTCCGGCGGTACATGCCTTATTAATATCTATGCCATAACGCATGGCAAGACTGGCAGCGGTATACATAACTCCAACCGAATGTCTGAATCTTTTATTAGAAAGTCTGTCTTCAAGGTCTGATATGATCTTTTGTAATTCTTTGTTCACAGATATAAACCTTCCTTCTTAATATATTCTAATACCTTTGTAGGCATATACCGGCTTACACGTGAGATTTCATTCTCATTGCCTGATTTGACTGCCCTTCTTATCTCATTTGAAGAAATATCTACAGGCTTAAAATGTAAAAGCTTAATGTTTGCATCATATTTGTTTTCAAGCATTTCCTTTTGTGCAAGCATTTTTTTATTATCAGCATCTCCCCTTATGCATACAGCAATCTGTGCATATTCAAATATCTTTTCAGGAGTATGCCAGGAAGTTATATTAAAAAATGAATCTCCACCAATAATGAAGGTATAATCGTCATCCGGATACATATCTTTCAAAAGTCGTAATGTGTCAGCCGTATATATTATTCCACTTCTTTTTGATTCAAAATCAGACACCTCAAAGCCAGGAACATCCTGAACACACAGTCTTAACATATTAAGTCTGTGCTCAATATCCAAAATATCGGATTTGTGCGGAGGATTACCTGTTGGCATAAACAAAACGCAATCAAGCCCTAACTCTTCCATAGCGCATCCTGCCATTGAAATATGCCCCTTATGAACAGGACTAAAGGTTCCTCCAAGAATACCTTTTTTCATGGAATCACTCCAATTATTTGTAATAATCAAACTGTAATCCATACATTCTTACAGTATCACCATCTTCAATACCGAGATTTTCAAGTTCTTCAAGTATTCCATTTTCTTTAAGGAACTTCTGGAAGAATTCAAATCCCTTTTCTGATTCAAGATTTGTATATCCAAGCATTCTTTCAATACGTGGTCCCTCAACAATATACATATCATCTTCTTCATCATAGTATGTTGTATATGGCTCATTAGAATATACAAACTCGTCTTCTGGAAAATATTCCTGCTCATATACTATAGGATCTTTTCCAAGCTTATCAAGTTGTTCCTTAATATAATACAAAAGCTCCTTAACACCCTTTCCGCTAACTGCAGAAATTGGGAATACCTTTATACCCTGTGGCTCAAATTCCTCTTTTAATAAAGTAATAACTGTTTCTTCTTCTGTACCATAAAAACAGTCACATTTATTAGCTGCAATAACCTGAGGCTTTTTAGAAAGATTTTCATCATAATCAAATAATTCCTTATTAATAACATAAATATCATTAATAGGATCCCTGCCCTCAGTTGAAGCCGCATCAACCATATGAACCATTACACGGGTTCTCTCTATATGTTTTAAAAACTCATGTCCAAGACCTATTCCTTCGGATGCTCCCTCAATTAAACCAGGAATATCAGCAATAACAAAACCATCTGTTCCTTCCAGATCAACAACACCCAGATTAGGATTAAGTGTTGTAAAATGATAATTGGCTATTTTAGGTTTTGCATTTGTTACTCTTGATAAAAATGTAGATTTTCCTACATTAGGGAATCCGATAAGTCCTACATCAGCAATTGTTTTCAGTTCCAGAATTACTTCCATTTCCTTTGCGTTCTGACCCGGCTGTGCATATTTAGGCGCCTGCATAGTAGGTGTTGCATAATGCTGGTTACCTTTTCCACCATGGCCTCCACGCAGAACAACAATTCTTTTATTGTCATGAGACATATCAGCTACAACCTTACCTGAATTAGCCTCTCTTATAATAGTTCCCGCAGGAACCTTAAGTATGCAGTCACTACCATCAGCTCCGTGACATCTTCTTCCAGAACCAGGTTCTCCATTACCTGCTGCATATTTTCTCTTATGTCTGAAATCATTTAATGTATTAAGGCTTTCATCTACTTCAAATATAAGATCTCCGCCATTACCGCCATCTCCGCCATCCGGACCTCCTGCCGGTACATATAATTCTCTTCTAAAACTAACACATCCATCTCCGCCTTTTCCGGACTTTATTGTTATTTTCGCTGTATCAGCAAACATAAATCCACCTCCTGATGACTAACAGCAAGCATATATCAAACAGACATATCTAATAAAAGTGCTGTTAAATGTATATAGAAAACAAACAGGGATTGTAAAAACAACCCCTGTGAATATAAATAAAATAAGGTATATAATTATTTAGCTTCCTCTAAAGGATAAACTGAAGCCTGCTTCTTATCTCTACCTTTTCTTTCGAAACGAAGAACTCCATCAACCTTAGCGTAAAGAGTATCATCTCCACCGATACCTACGTTAAGACCTGGATGAATCTTTGTTCCACGCTGTCTATAAAGAATGTTACCAGCTAATACAAACTGTCCGTCTGCTCTCTTAGCTCCAAGTCTCTTAGACTCTGAATCTCTACCGTTCTTAGTAGAACCAACTCCCTTTTTGTGGGCGAATAACTGAAGATTCATATTCAACATGGTACATTGCACCTCCTTGAAATTAATTCAAAATATTTACAATTTCACTACCATAAGCCTGCTCAATACTTTCTATACCGAGCTTAAATGACTTAAGTAATAGCTTTGAAGAATCACTAATTGTAGAAGTCATTGTTAATCTGAGTAATCCTGTCTTCTCATCCACATCCACTGTCATATCATCTTCAGTGAATTGTTCAATTGAGTTTGCAGTATTAGTTGCAAGAGCTGAAACAGCAGCACATACAATGTCTCTGCCATATTCATCATATCCTGCATGACCTGATACTTCAAATCCAGTAATGTTATCTGAATTACCGGAAAATTCAACACAGATCACAACATCACATCCTTCAACACATTAAGCGTTAATTTTTTCAATCTTAACTTCTGTATAAGACTGTCTATGACCATTCTTCTTGTGGTAACCTGATTTTCTCTTGTAACGATAAACTATTACCTTCTTGCCTCTTCCTTCAGATACAACTGAAGCTTCAACTGAAGCACCGGCAACAGTAGGATCACCAACTTTAACCTCACCATTGTTAACGATAAGAACCTGGTCAAATGTAAATGATTCTCCGACTTTAGCATCAAGTTTTTCAACTTTGATTACGTCGCCTTCAGATACTTTGTACTGCTTACCACCTGTTGCTATGATTGCGTACATACAAGCACCTCCTTAAACATTTACTCGCCAATTTCGGTGTCTAAATAATTAGAACTTAAACCTCGTTGAGCGGCACGAAAAGTGTTCATTCAAACACTCACCAACTGAATATATCATAAAATATATTTAATTGTCAAGAACTTTTTTGTATAAATAATCAATCCCATGATAAGGCTGAATACTCAGATTTCTTATCTCTTACGAAGAGATCCTTACATGCATCCTTAACTGGCTTATTGTTAAAGAGCACCTCATTTATCTGTTCAACGATAGGCATTTCAACATTATACTTTTTAGCAAGTCCAAGGGCAGCCTTTGCAGAATATACACCTTCAACAACCTGTTTGACTTCCTTCATTGCTTCATCAGGTGTGTATCCCTTACCCATAAGATAACCTGCTGTATGATTACGGCTGTGCTCACTTGTACATGTTACAATAAGATCACCTATTCCGGAAAGACCTGAAATTGTTTCCTGTTTTGCACCCATTGCAATTCCAAGACGGCTTATTTCGGCGAGTCCACGTGTCATAAGTGCTGCCTTTGTGTTATCACCAAGGGCAAGTCCATCAACCATTCCTGCTGCAAGTGCTATAACATTCTTTATTGAACCACCAAGTTCAATTCCAATTATGTCAGGACTTGTATATACACGGAATACTTCATTCATAAATATATCCTGTATAAATACAGCTGAATCATAAGACTTTGCTCCAACAACAACTGTAGTTGGAACTCCCTTTACAACTTCTTCAGCATGACTTGGTCCAGATAATACACATACAACTCTTCCTGGAAGAACTTCCTCTATAATCTCTGAAAGAGTCTTAAATGTTCCATCTTCAATTCCCTTACCTACATTAACTATTTTCTGACCTTCAGGTATATAATCCTTAGCCTGTTCTGCCACACTTCTTACATATGGCGATGCAACTGAGAATACGATAAGATCCTTATCCTCACAAGCCTTTTTAAGATCACCTTCTATATAAACATTATCTGGAAGCTTTACGCCTGGAAGTCTTTCAGTATGTTCTCTGTGTGTACGTAAAATATTAAGTTCATCTTCAATAGCAGACCATAACATAACGTCATGTCCATTCTTTGCAACTGTAACTGCAAGGGCTGTTCCCCAGCTTCCTGCTCCTAAAAATCCGATTTTCATTTTACAACCTCCTGATTATCTTTCTTTTTATTCCCAAAAAGTTTATTCTCTGTTCCGTTTATTAATCTTTTAATATTAGTACTGTGTTTTATAAATGCCAGTATTGTATATATGAAACTAATAATCAGTACCGGCACCAGATATTCATTACTTCTTTCATATATAAGAACATATACCGGAATGGACCAGGCCGGAACACAAAGTGAACCAACTGATACATATCTTGTGATCACTACAATTATTATAAAAAGGAGTAAAGCAAGTATCCAGTATAAAGGATGGTGTATTGCTATAGCTACTGTAACACCGGCTGTAACAGCAATGCCCTTTCCACCTTTAAAATGAATCCAAACAGGAAAATTATGCCCAAGCACTGCACTAAGTCCTGTAATAAGTGATATTAAAAATGCAATGTCGCTACTATTTGAAAAGACCTTCATTGAAACATTTTCTGCAATGATAACAGGTATAAATGCCTTGAAAAAATCTCCAAGGAAAGTTATAAGAGCCGCCTTTTTGCCAAGTGTTCTTAATGCATTGGTTGTACCAATATTTCCACTACCCTTTGTTCTGATATCAACACCTGCATCTTTGCCAACAAGCATTCCAAATGAAACAGAACCAAGGAGATATCCTGCAATAATCCAGACTATTATCTGACCAATCACTGAATTCATTGATCCTTTCCCTTTCTTTCTCTTATGATTATTTTGATTGGTGTACCTCTGAAACCAAAGGCTTCACGAATCTTATTCTCAATATATCTCTGATATGAAAAATGCATCAGATTCTTATCATTTACAAATATAACAAATGTAGGCGGCTTAACGCTAACCTGTGTAATATAATAAAGTCTGAGTCGCTTACCCTTATCAGTTGGTGGCTGTTGCATTGCAACTGCCTCTGTCATAATCTCATTGAGCACACCAGTGGCAACACGTAACTGGTGATTCATGATTACTGCTTCTAAAAGTTCAAAAAGCTTATTCAGTCTCTGTCCAGTTACAGCAGATATAAATATGATCTCCGCGTAAGGAACAAATGATAATATTTCTCTTACCTTATCAGTAAACTTATTAGCTGTATAGGTATCCTTCTCAATTGCGTCCCACTTGTTAACAGCTATAATCATTCCCTTGCCACGCTCATGGGCAATACCTGCAATTTTAGCATCCTGTTCTGTAACACCTTCTGAAGCATCAATCATAAGAATGACAACATCAGCTCTTTCAACTGCGGCTACAGTTCTTATAATACTGTAGCGTTCAATTTCTTCTTTTATTTTATTCTTTCTTCTAAGACCGGCTGTATCAATAAATACAAATTCCTTGCCGTGCCACTTAACATCTGTATCGATGGCATCCCTTGTAGTTCCTGCAATATCTGATACAATTACCCTGTTTTCACCACATATTCTGTTAATCAAAGACGATTTTCCAACATTAGGCTTACCTATAATTGCAATTTTAGGTCTTTCATCTTCAATTTCTTCAAGTTCATTCTGATTAAGCAAATCAAGAACAACATCAAGCATATCACCAAGTCCAAGTTTAGCTTTGGCACCAATTGGAATAGGATCTCCAATACCAAGATTATAAAACTCATATACATCAGCAGAATACTTATCAAAATTATCTACCTTATTAACTACTAAAACAACAGGCTTTCCTGATTTTCTAAGCATGTCTGCAACATGATAATCTGCATCAGTCACTCCCTGCTTCACATCTGTCATAAATATTATGACATCAGCCGTTTCAATAGCTATCTCAGCCTGTGTTCTCATATGTGACAATATAACATCACTTGTATCCATCTCAATTCCACCTGTATCTATAAGTGAAAACTGCTTATCAAGCCATGTTACATCAGCATATATTCTGTCTCTTGTTACGCCCGGAGAATCCTGAACAATAGCTATCTTCTCTCCAGCAAGGGCATTAAACAAAGATGACTTTCCTACATTAGGTCTTCCTACAATTGCTACGACCTGTCTGCCCATATATATTTTCCTCCTGTATTATCATAAAATATTATAGACCAGTAATTATTCCTGATTATCAGATGGTGTTGGTGTTGCAGTTGCAAGTGGTTTATCCTTAACCTCAACTGCGTTATCCTCAACAACCTTAAGTACCTTATTAAGAATTACTGCCTCATTAATAATCGTATCTAATTTTGATGCAAAATTATCTATTGAAAATTTTTCCATTTCTTCCTCGTTACTTACACCATTACCATCCATATACTCTTTAAGAGTTTCCTGATATTCTTCGTCAGATACAGCAATATTCTCTTTTTCAGCAATAGCTTCAGTAACAAGCTGCTGTTTTACATACTGAGTAGCTCTATCATCAAGAGATTTGTTATACTCGTCAATTGTTGTTTCAAAATAATCCTGCACAAACTTTTCAAAATCATCATACTTATACTTGCTTGCTATTGACTTATAGCTTGCATCAAGTCTCAGTTTCATAAGATCAACTAAAAACTGTGGGCACTCCTTTACTTCAGAATTACTAAGGACTGTCATAAATGCTGTGTCAGCAATACCTGAAACCTTATCATTGTAAAGATCATTCCTGACTTTTTCCCTGTATTCTTCTGTAGTATTGCATTCGCCATTAGAATTATTTTTGGCAAATTCATCATCAAATTCTACAGTTTTTCTCTCACCCTGTATATAATTAACTGTTACTGTGAACACTACATCTTTTCCTGCAAAATCCGGATTATTATCATATGGATCCGGAAATTTAAGATTGAGATCAACAGTGTCTCCTACCTTTACACCTACTAAGCCTTCTTCAAACCCATCTATAAATGAATGGCTTCCTATTTCAAGAACATAATCATCTGCACTACCGCCATCAAATTCCTGACCATTCATCTTACCAACGAAGTTAATGCTAACATTATCTCCTTCTTTTACTGTACCCTCTTTAATCTCTTCATAAGTAGATGCAGCAGCTGTCTCCTGGCCAATCTTGCTTTCAACATCTTCATCTGATACATAGGTACTAACCTCTACACCCTTATAATCACCTAATGTAACATAATCAAGAGCTGAATAATCCTTGGTATTCTCAAGGGCCTTATCAAGTTCTTCATTGCCTGTTGATTCTGTTGAAGAAGTAACCTTTTCCTTAGGTGCCGAAGTACCACATCCTGTTATTCCTATTTCTAAAGCCATACACAAAGCTATTACTGCATATATTTTTTTTCTCATAATAAAATCCTTTCTTAAGACGCTAGTATAGTACATACTAACATATTTTGTCGCAAATATCAACAAGCCATGTTTATAAAAACATGGCTTGTCTGTTAAGTATATATATTATTTATTAGATTGTAGCAATATCTATAACCTCAAGATGACTCATATCTGCATGTTCAAGACTTGTTAACAAGGCATTGGCAGTATCAATTGATGTAAGGCATGTAACACCTGTTTCAATCGAAAGACGTCTGATAAGGAAACCATCCTTTGAATGTTCACCCTGTCTTGGAATATCTATAACAAGATCTATTTCGTGACCAAGAATAAGATCAAGAAGTGTAGGTGAAGCCTGTTCTATTTTATTGACACAAACCACGTCAACTCCCTGTTCCTTAAGATATTTGTAGGTTCCACGTGTTGAATATATTTCATAACCAAGAGCCTTGAAACGTTTTGCAACGCTTATACATTCATACTTTTCGTTATCCTGAACAGTAAGAATCATTTTCTTATGTTTAGGAAGCTTAATTCCTGCTCCAAGGAAAGACTTATACAAGGCCTCATTAAAGTCTTTGGCAATACCAAGACATTCTCCTGTTGACTTCATCTCAGGTCCAAGACTTATCTCTGCACCACGAAGCTTTTCAAATGAGAATACAGGCATCTTAATTGCAATATAATCTGACTTTTTCTGAAGTCCCGGTTTATAACCAAGCTCTCTTATTGAAGCACCAAGAATAACCTGTGATGCAAGCTTAACAATAGGAATTCCAGTTACCTTACTTATATATGGAACAGTACGGCTTGAACGAGGGTTAACCTCAATTACATAAACCTGTTCATTATATACAATAAACTGAATATTAATGAGTCCGATTACATGAAGTGATTTTGCAAGCTTTCCTGTGTAGTCAACAAGCATATCCTGAACCTTTTCTGAAAGACTCTGTGCAGGGTATACAGAAATACTGTCACCCGAATGGATACCAGCCCTCTCAACATGCTCCATAATACCAGGAATAAGAATGTCATTACCATCACATACTGCATCTACTTCAACTTCCTTACCCATAAGATATTTATCAACAAGAATAGGATGTTCCTGTGTATATCTGTTGATGATTGACATAAACTCTGTTATATCCTCATCTGAAATGGCAATCTGCATTCCCTGTCCACCAAGTACATATGAAGGACGTACAAGCACAGGATAACCAAGTTCATTGGCAGCGGAAAGAGCCTCCTCTGTAGTGAATACAGTTTTACCTGCAGGACGTGGAATCTTACACTGTTCAAGTATCTCATCAAATAATTCTCTGTCTTCAGCAGCATCAACATTTTCAGCACTTGTTCCAAGAATCTTAACACCCATCTTAAGAAGTGCCTCTGTAAGCTTAATTGCTGTCTGTCCACCAAACTGAACTACTGCTCCATCAGGTTTTTCAATATCAACAATATTCTCAACATCTTCAGGTGTAAGTGGCTCAAAATAGAGCTTATTGGCAACGTCAAAGTCTGTACTTACGGTTTCCGGGTTATTATTGACAATTATAGTTTCATAACCCTTTGCTTCAAGAGCCCATACGCTGTGTACAGAACAGTAATCAAATTCAACTCCCTGTCCGATACGGATAGGACCTGAACCAAGTACCATAATCTTCTTACGGTCTGAATCGCTCTTCACTTCATTTTCACTACCATAGCAGCTGTAATAATATGGAGTTGAGGCCTCAAATTCTGCAGCACATGTATCAACCATTTTAAATGATGCTGTAAGCCCAAATGATTTTCTAAGCTCCTTAACGCCATTTGTAGTCATGCCATTAAGCATTGCAATAACATTGTCTGGGAATTCAAGTCTTTTAGCCTCACTAAGAAGTTCCTTTGTAAGAGTATTTGTTCTGAGTTTATTCTCCGTTTCAACAAGAATTGCAATTTTATCAATAAACCAAAGATCAATCTTTGTAATATTATGAATTTTTTCAAAGGATATTCCTCGTCTAATTGCTTCTGCAACAACAAATATTCTTCTGTCATCAATTCTTTCAAGTAATTCAACTATTTCCTCGTCCGGAAGCTCCTTATATTCAGCATTATCAAGCCAGTCAATATGCTGTTCAAGGGAACGAATGGCTTTCATAAGGGCACCTTCAAAGTTAGTACATATACTCATTACTTCTCCGGTGGCTTTCATCTGTGTTGTAAGCTTTCTGCTGGCCTTAATAAACTTATCAAATGGAAGACGTGGAATCTTAACAACAACGTAGTCAAGGGCAGGCTCAAAGCTTGCATATGTCTTCTTCGTAATTGCATTAGGAATCTCGTCAAGAGTATAACCAAGTGCAATTTTTGCTGCAACCTTAGCTATAGGATAACCTGTAGCCTTACTTGCAAGGGCTGATGAACGGCTTACACGTGGATTAACTTCAATTACACAATATTCAAATGAAGTTGGATGAAGAGCAAACTGAACATTACATCCACCTGTAATCTTAAGTTCATCAATAATATTAAGTGCTGCACTTCTAAGCATCTGGTATTCTTTATCAGATAATGTCTGTGAAGGAGCTACAACTATACTGTCTCCTGTATGAACACCTACAGGGTCAAGATTTTCCATATTACATACTGTAATACAGTTGCCATTGCTATCACGCATTACCTCATATTCTATTTCCTTCCAGCCGGCAATACATCTTTCAATAAGACACTGGGAAACACGACTGAGTCTAAGTCCATTGGCACAAATATCCCTCAGTTCTTCTTCGTCGTGGGCAATTCCACCACCGCTTCCACCAAGTGTATACGCTGGTCTTACAACAACAGGATATCCTATTGTGTTAGTAAATGTTATAGCATCTTCAACTGTTTCAACTACTTCACTGGCTGCGCATGGTTCACCAATCTTTTCCATAGTTTTCTTGAATTCAAGTCTGTCCTCAGCCTTTTTGATTGTAAGTGATGTAGTACCAATAAGCTTAACATTCTGTTCCTTAAGGTATCCTTCTTCTTCAAGCTCCATTGCAATATTAAGAGCTGCCTGTCCACCAAGGGTAGGAAGTATGCTGTCTGGTTTTTCCTTTTCAATTACTTTTTTTACAATTGAAGGATCAAGAGGCTCAATATAAACCTTATCTGCAATATCTTTATCTGTCATAATTGTAGCAGGATTGGAGTTGATAAGTACAACCTCTACACCCTCCTCCTTAAGAGAACGGCATGCCTGAGTTCCTGCATAATCAAATTCAGCAGCCTGACCGATAACAATAGGGCCGGAACCAATAACAAGTACTTTTTTAATATAATCTAATTTAGGCATATGATTAATCCTCCATCATCTTAATAAATCTTTCGAATAAAACTTCTGAATCCCTTGGACCTGCACATGCTTCAGGATGAAACTGTACAGTAAATATATTCTTTCCAATATATTTCAATCCTTCTATTGTTCCATCATTTACATTAACAAATGCGGGAACACATACATTTTTATCAAGACTTACCTCATCAACAACATATCCGTGGTTCTGTGATGATATATATACTCTGTTGGTTTCAAGATCCTTTACCGGATGATTGGCGCCTCTGTGTCCGTACTTCATTTTCTTTGTGTCTGCGCCTGTAGCAAGTGCCATAAGCTGATGACCAAGGCAAATTGCAAAAATAGGAATGTCTGAATTATACAGCTCTTTTATCTGGGCTATAACATCTACACATTCCTTAGGATCTCCAGGACCATTGGTAATCATAATACCGTCAGGTTTGCTGGCAATAACTTCATTTGCTTTAAAATTCTGTGGATAAACAGTAACCGCGCATCCTCTCTTTAAAAGACATCTGATAATATTATTCTTTGTTCCAACGTCAATTACAGCAACCTCTTTTTCAACATCAATCTTACTGTTAGTTCCAAGGTCACCCGGTACATATCTTTTAATACTGTCTCTGGATACTTTTTTTACTACTCCTGTAACTGAATATTTTTTAATTGCATCAATAACATAATCAATATTGTAATTCTCAGTTGTGATCATTCCATTCATGGTACCTTTATTACGAAGAATCTTTGTGAGAGCTCTCGTATCAATACCTGCAATACCTGGAATATCATTATTTTCAAGAAACTGTTCAATTGTCATCTCATTTCTAAAATTACTAGGCATACGTGACAATTCTCTTACAATAAATGCATCCGGCCATGCTTTAACTGATTCTTTATCAGAAAGACATACACCATAGTTACCAATAAGGGGATATGTCATAACTACTGACTGGCCCGCATAGCTTGGATCTGTTAACACTTCAAGATAACCTGTCATTGATGTGTTAAAAACTATTTCACTTATAACTTCTTTTTTTGCACCAATACTTTCACCTTCAAATACAGTGCCATCTTCAAGAATAAGATATGCTTTCATATGTTACCTCCAAAATTAATTTATATCAAATCATAAACTATTTAAGCAGTAAGATCATCTCAGCTGTTTCGCTGAGGGAATTACCACTGTCCATACTGATTTTCTGTATATATCTGTGAGCATCATTCTCTGACATATTATGTTCAGACATAAGTAAAGCCTTGGCTTCATCTATTACCTTCTGCTGCTCGGCAGTTCTTTCTTTAGGCTTGTTCTTCTTATATTTTCTCCTCTGAATTGCAATTGCATTTTCTAATGAACTAATAAGAACATTTAGTTTTAACGGCATCGCTACACATATTATATCACTTTCAAAGCATCTGTCGAGTATTGCTGGAGAAGCAACTAACATCATTGTAAAATTTTTCGGCAGATATCCATATAATTCGACGTATACCATATCAGCAAGTTTATAACCGCACAAAACAACACCACTCTCAAGTGAATTAGCTAATTCAATTACCTGAGTGGCATTGTTAAATGTGTAAACTGTTTCATATCCATTTTTATTCAGTAGTTTTTTTATTTTTAATGCATCTTCAATCTTTGGAAAAGCGACAATTATGCTTAACATGCCAGTTACCTCCCGCAAGGATTAGAATTAGTAACTACCCTTCTACCATACAAATCTGATCAAAGCAGATAACAAAATCTGCCTTCATCCGATTATGTTAAATCCTGTCAAGGTACTTATCTATCTCCCATGAAGTAACCTGTCTGCAGTATTCATCCCATTCTTTCTTTTTCTGTGATAATATCTTTTCGGACATACATTTTCCAAGTACAGACTGTATAAACTTGTCCTTTTCAAATGCATCTATTGCTTCCTCAAGAGTAAGTGGAAGTCCCTTTACATAATCATCACCAAAATCAAGCTTCATATTATTGGCAATTCCGTCAAGACCCGCTGATATAACACTTGCAAGCATGAGATACGGATTGCATGCTGCATCAGGAGTTCTAAGAACAAGTCCTGCTCCCATTCTTCCTATATCAGTCATCTGCAGTACAGCATATCTTTCACCTTCCTGACAGTTATATGCAACCATCTTTTCAAGAAGCTTATAAAGACGCTTATATGAATTAATAAGTGGATTACTGATAAGCATCATACCTGGAAGATGCTTAAGTATTCCTGCCATAAATGAATAGCCAAGAGTACTTGATGCTCCCTCTGAATCACCGGCAAAGATATTATTGCCATCCTTATATATTGTAATATGGGTATGCATACCTGAACCATTAAGGTCAGTTCTTGGTTTTGGCATAAATGTTGCATGAAGTCCATGTCTTCTGGCAACAGTATGAACCGCCAGTTTGAATGTCATAATATTATCAGCTGTATTAAGCGGTGAATCATATTTAAAATCTATCTGGTGCTGGGCTGCTTCATCAGAATGATATGACGCCTCAATTTCAAATCCCATATCTGAAAGTGAGAGAACCATATCTCTTCTTGCATTCTCACCATGATCAACCGGACCAACATCAAATATTGTTCCTTTTTCATTAGTAGTAGTTGTAGGATCACCTTTTTCATCAGTATCAAAAAGGAAAAACTCAAGTTCCGGTCCAACATTAAAGAAGTAACCATCCTTCGCTGCTTTTCTAAGTACATTTTTAAGGACGCCTCTTGGATCATTTTCAAAAGGTGTTCCATCCATTTTTTTGACATCACAAATAAACCTTGCAACACGGTTATTCTGAGGTCTCCAAGGAAAAATGGCAAATGTATTAATGTCCGGCTCAAGAATAAGTTTTGAAAGATTCTTACTCTCTATACCTTCAATAACTCCACAGTCAAAGGTTACTTCATTATTAAGGATACGCTGTAACTGACATGCAGTTACAGCCATATTTTTAATAATTCCATATATATCCACAAACTGGAGCCTTATAAATTCTACATCTTCATCCTGAACTATTTCCAATATCTCTTCACGAGTATATTTAGCCATCTGATTATTCCCCTTTCAAATTCAAGACATTATACCACATAACTCAAGTTAATTCACGGTTTATGAAATAATTTTATAAAATTATTATAAATTAGTGTATCCAAGCAGATATTTGTCAACTTCCTTTGCAGCTTCCCTGCCCTCACGTATTGCCCATACAATAAGTGACTGGCCTCTATGCATATCTCCGGCAGTAAACACCTTGTCCTCAGATGTTTTATAGCTTCCTGCTTCTGTAAGTACGTTTGTTCTCTGTGTTACTTTTACCTTAAAATCATTATAAACGTATTCCTCTGAGCCAAGGAAACCTGCTGCAATAAGAACAATGTCTGCAGGATATTCTTTTTCACTGTCAGGAATCTCCTTGAATGAAGAATCAAGTCCAACTGTTTTAACCTTTATAAGCTTGCCTGTTTTATCGGCAATGAATTCTTTTACTGTTGTCTGGTAGAGTCTTGGATCATGTCCAAATACTGCAATAGCCTCTTCCTGACCATAATCAGTCTTAAGAATCTTAGGCCATTCAGGCCAAGGATTATTTTCTCGTCTGCACTCAGGAGCCTTTGGCATCATTTCAAGCTGCATTATTGATTTACAACCCATTCTGATTGATGTTCCTACGCAGTCATTTCCTGTATCTCCACCACCGATTACAATTACATTCTTATCTTTGGCATCATAAAAATCTTTAAATGATTTATTTAAAACATGCTTGGTTGCCCTTGTAAGAAAATCAACTGCAAAATATATTCCCTTTGCTTCTCTTCCAGGAGCATTGATATTTCTTGGATGGGATGCACCACAGCAAAGGACAACTGCATCAAATTCTTTTTTAAGATCTTCGGCCTTAATATCTACACCAACATTAACACCAGTTTTAAATACAATGCCTTCTTCCTTCATCAAATTAATTCTACGTTCAATTACACTCTTTTCAAGCTTCATGTTAGGAATGCCATACATAAGCAGTCCTCCCGGTCTGTCTGAACGCTCAAATACTGTTACATGATGACCACGCTTATTAAGAGAAGCTGCGCAGGCAAGACCAGATGCTCCGGAACCTATTATGGCAATCTTCTTATCTGTTCTGACCTTAGGTGGACAAGCTTTAATAAGTCCTTTTTCAAAGCCATACTCTATAATAGCATTCTCATTTTCCTTAATAGTGACCGGCTTATCATTTAAACCACATGTGCAGGCTGCTTCACAAGGAGCAGGGCACACTCTTGAAGTAAATTCAGGAAATGAATTGGTTTTTGTAAGTCTTGATAATGCCTCTTCAAGGTTATTGTTATATATAAGATCATTCCATTCAGGAATAAGGTTATTAAGAGGACATCCTGATGCCATACCGCCAATCATCATTCCTGACTGGCAAAATGGAACTCCACAATCCATACATCTTGCACCCTGAATTCTTCTTTCCTCTTCTGAAAGAGGAATATGAAATTCATCAAAATCTTTTATACGTTTAAGTGGTGCAGTTGATACATTATTTACTCTTTCATATTCTAAAAATCCTGTTGGTTTTCCCATAACTATTCCCTCACTTTCCCATTACTGTGCACTTTGTTTTCTACGTTTATTCTCATAGAATGCTTCAATCTGTGCCTGTTCGTTACTTAAACCTCTTTCTTCCATCAATGCTATTGTCTGAAGCATTTCCTGATAATCATGAGGTATTATCTTCTTGAACTCAGTAAGGTACTGAGAGAAGTTTTCAAGAATTCTTGTTCCAAGCTCTGAACCTGTTGCATCAACATGCTCTTTAATCATTGCCTTAAGCTCAAGTACATCGTATTTATCTGTAACCGGCTCCATTGAAACAAGTCCTTTATTAAGTTTAAGATATAAATCTCTGTCAACATCAAGTACATAGGCAATTCCGCCGCTCATTCCGGCTGCAAAGTTCTTTCCTGTTTGTCCAAGGACTACAACACGGCCTCCTGTCATGTACTCACATCCATGATCTCCAACACCCTCTACAACGGCATATGCTCCGGAATTTCTTACACAGAAACGTTCACCGGCAATACCATTAATAAATGCTTTTCCGCTTGTAGCACCATAAAGGGCAACATTTCCAATAATAATATTCTCTTCAGCCTTATATGTGCTCTTCTTTGAAGGTGAAACAATAAGTTTTCCGCCCGAAAGGCCCTTACCAAAATAGTCGTTGCTGTCACCTTCAAGATTAATTGTCATACCCTTTGGAATAAATGCACCAAAGCTCTGTCCACCAGAACCCTTGGCATTTACAACAAATGTATCCTCAGCAAGTGAATCACCGTGTTTCTTTGTAATCTCTGAACCAAATATTGTACCAAATGTTCTGTCTGTATTAGTTACATCTACATCAACAGATGACTTGATTCCATCTTCAAAATACTTTTTAAACTTAGGAATGAGTACTGACATATCCTTAGTTTCTTTAAGTTTGAAATCATAGAAATCATTAGGAAGTGATGTTTTAACCTTTTCCTTTGCAAATGTATCAAGAAGAATATTAGAATAATCAAGTTCTCCTGTTCTTCCATTTATATTGTTAAGTGTACAGTCTTCTCTTACCTTTAAAAGATCTGTACGTCCAACAAGCTCATTTACCGTTCTGATTCCAAGCTTTGCCATATATTCACGAAGTTCCTGGGCAATAAACTTCATGAAGTTTTCAACATACTCAGGCTTTCCGGCAAAACGCTTTCTTAGTTCTGGATTCTGTGTTGCAACTCCAACAGGACAAGTATCAAGATTACAAACTCTCATCATTACACATCCCATTGTTACAAGAGGTGCTGTGGCAAAACCATATTCCTCTGCTCCAAGAAGTGCAGCAACAAGTACGTCACGTCCTGTCATAAGCTTACCATCTGTTTCTATAACAACCTTTGAACGAAGTCCATTCATTATAAGTGTCTGCTGTGTTTCAGCAAGTCCAAGCTCCCAAGGAAGTCCGGCATTACATATTGAACTTCTTGGTGCAGCGCCTGTTCCTCCATCATAACCTGATATAAGAATTACTCTTGCACCGGCTTTTGCAACACCGGCTGCAACTGTACCAACACCGGCCTCAGATACAAGCTTAACTGATATTCTTGCATCTCTGTTTGCATTTTTAAGGTCGTATATCAACTGAGCAAGGTCCTCAATTGAATAGATATCATGATGTGGTGGTGGAGATATAAGACTTACACCTGGTGTTGAATGTCTTGTCTTTGCAATCCAAGGATAAACCTTTCCTCCAGGAAGGTGTCCACCTTCACCAGGTTTTGCNNCTTTTGCACTTACAAGATATTTTGATGTAACGCCAAATCGTCCTGATGCAACCTGCTTAATTGCTGAACATCTGTCATTTTCTGTTCCGGCAGTTTCAAGTCTTTCATCACTTTCGCCACCTTCACCACTGTTTGATTTTCCATGTAAATGATTCATTGCAATTGCCATACACTGATGTGCTTCTTCAGAAATTGAACCATATGACATTGCACCTGTCTTAAATCTCTTAACAATTTCATCAACACTTTCAACCTGATCAATTGGAATAGGTTTTTTAGCCCATTTGAAATCGAACTGGCTTCTTAAATGTACATGCTTGTCTTCATCTGTAATAAGTGATGTATACTGTTTAAACATATCATAATCACCAAGTCGTGTTGACATCTGTAAAAGATGAATTGTCTGTGGATTATAAAGATGTTCCTCTTTACCGCTTCTTACCTTATGAAGTCCAACACTGTCAAGTGTTGTATCACAATCAAGTCCTAATGGATCAAATGCCTTTGAATGAAGCATTTCTACCTGATTTTGTATATCCTTTATTCCGATACCGCCAACTCTTGATACTGTATGAGTAAAGTATTTATCAACAAGCTCTTTACTAAGTCCTATTGCTTCAAATATCTTTGAACCCTGGTAAGACTGAATTGTTGAAATACCCATTTTAGAAGCAATTTTTACAATTCCTTCAAGAATACCTCTGTTGTAATCGTCAACAGCTGCATAATAGTCTTTATCAAGAAGATTTTTATCTATAAGCTCATGAATTGAATCCTGTGCAAGATATGGATTAATAGCGCAGGCACCATAACCAAGAAGAGTAGCAAAATGATGAACACTTCTTGGTTCAGCACTTTCAAGAATCATGGCAACTGAAGTACGTTTCTTTGTCTTAACGAGATGCTGCTGCATTGCAGAAACTGCAAGAAGTGATGGTATTGCAACATGGTTCTCATCTACTCCCCTGTCAGAAAGGATAATGATATTTACCCCATCCTTGTAAGCTCTGTCTGCTTCGAGATAAAGTCTGTCAATAGCCTTTTCAAGGGATGTATTCTTATAATATATTGTAGGAATTACTGCAACCTTAAAGCCTTCTCTCTTCATATACTTGATTTTAAGAAGGTCCGTACTTGTAAGAATAGGATTATTTACCCTAAGTACATTACAGTTATCTTCTTTCTCTTCAAGAAGGTTTCCATCTTTTCCTATATAAACTGAAGTTGCTGTAACAATTTTCTCTCTAACCGCATCAATAGGTGGATTAGTAACCTGGGCAAATAACTGTTTGAAATATGAGAAAAGCATTACAGGCTGCTTGTCAAGTACAGAAAGTGGTCTGTCAATACCCATAGCACCAATTGGTTCTGAACCTGATTTAGCCATTGGAAGAATTGTATTCTTAAGTTCTTCATAAGTATATCCAAAGGCCTTCTGAAGTCTTGAACGATCCTCCATACTGTATGATTCTACTTTATGGTTTGGAATATGAAGATCCTTAAGATTAACAAGATTTCCGTCTAACCATTCACCATAAGGCTGCTTGGTAGCATACTTCATTTTAATCTCATCATCATCTTTTATTCTTCCTTCAACAGTATCAACAAGAAGCATTTTTCCTGGTCTCAATCTGTCTTTTTTAATAATTTTTTCTTCTGGTATTGGTAAAACACCAACCTCTGATGAAAGAATAAGTTCATCATCTGATGTTATATAATAACGTGATGGACGAAGTCCGTTTCTGTCAAGTACTGCACCCATCTGGTCTCCATCACTGAAAAGAATTGATGCAGGACCATCCCATGGTTCCATCATAGTTGCATAATACTGATAGAAATCCTTCTTTGCAGGATGAATTCCTTTATTATTCATCCATGGCTCTGGAATAGTAATCATAACTGCAAGGGGAAGATCCATTCCGTTCATTACAAGGAATTCAAGTGTATTATCAAGCATTGCAGAATCGGAACCCTCAGCATTAACAACTGGAAGCACCTTATGAAGCTGTCCCTTAAGATACTCTGATTCCATATTTTCCTCACGGGCAATCATTTTATCAACGTTACCACGAATTGTATTAATCTCACCATTATGGACGATTAATCTGTTTGGATGGGCCCTAAGCCAGCTTGGATTTGTATTTGTACTGAATCTGGAATGAACAATTGCGATTGCTGATTTATAAGATTCGTCCTGAAGGTCTGTAAAAAATGAACGTAACTGAGAAACAAGGAACATTCCTTTATAAACAATTGTTCTGCTTGAAAGTGATACAACGTAAGTATCTTCATTACTTTGTTCAAAAACACGACGTGCAATATAAAGCTTTCTGTCAAAATCAAGTCCTTTATTTACTTTAGCAGGACGTTTTACGAATCCCTGCATAATATATGGCATACATTCTAATGCTTTTTTACCAAGAGTCTCCGGACAAGTTGAAACAACTCTCCATCCAAGGAACTTCATATCTTCTTTTTCTACGATTGTTTCAAACATTTTCATGGCTTGTCTTCTGGCAAACTCATCCTGTGGGAAGAAAAACATACCCACACCATAATCTCTTTCATCACCAAGTTCAATATTAAGCTTTTTAGCTTCCTTTTTGAAGAAATCATGGCTTACCTGAAGCATGATACCAACACCATCACCGGTTTTTCCTTCAGCATCCTTTCCTGCACGATGCTCAAGACGGCATACAATTTCAAGAGCCTTTTCTACTGTTTCGTGAGTTTTCTTTCCCTTAATGTTAACTACAGCACCAATACCACAGTTATCATGTTCGAAACGAGTATCATACAAACCGATGTTTTGTCTTTTCGTTTCCTCTACACTATTCATAATACAGCCTCCATTTCCCATTCTAATGTTTTTGGATCATTTGTATAAATAAATATTATTCGTTTTATCAGAGGTAAAAAAAAAGAGAAAACTATCCGAATTCGGTTAGTTTCCTCTTTGAAACGAAATAATAATTATTTACTTGTTTGATATTATAAACAAGCTACTTTAGTATGACAAGTAAAATTTTTATAAACTAATATTTAGTATTTAATTAATAATTAATCAGATGTCAAGCTTTAACTGTACGCTTTCTGCAACCTCATGTTCAGCTTCTTCCTTAAACTCCTCGATAATGTCACTATCAAGTTCCGGAAGCTCATTTGTGGATTCAATTCCAAAGCTTCTTAAAAACTCCTCAGTGGTGGCAAATAATATAGGACGTCCGGGGGCATCCTTTCTACCAACTTCACATACAAGATTATATTCCACAAGCTTATTAACCGTATGATCTGATTTGATTCCACGAATTTTCTCAATCTCAAGTTTTGTTACCGGCTGCTTGTAGGCAATTATTGAAAGAGTTTCCAACATTACGTCAGTAAGCTCCTTAGGCTTTGGCACATGAGCAATCTTTACAAGATAGTCATACATTTCCTTCTTGGTGCAAAGCTGATAAGCACCTTCAAGCTCTATAATCTGAATACCTCTTTCAGCTTTTTTATAATCTTCCATCATTTCAGAAAGAAGTTCCTTTGTGTCATCTCTTGACAAAGAAAGTGCCTGTGCCAGATGAACAAGCTCTACTGCATCTCCCATTGAAAATAATATAGCTTCAGTAGCAGCATAAAGCTCTTCCCTGCTTCTGTTATCAGGCGCATCCTCAGCTTCATCACCCTCGCTGCTGCTATCTTTTTCCATGATTTCTTCCGCACCTGTTTCATACTTTACAGCATCTATCTCTGCTTCTCTGTTTTCCAGTATTTCTTCTATTATATCTTCATCAGATTTCACCTGATCAGTCATCTCTTCCCCGATCATACTAATCCCCCTGTTTGTTCTCTTTGCAAGTTATAATTATATCATCAAACGGCTGCTCCTGACTGATAACAAGCACACCTGTTTTCATAAGTTCAAGTATAGCTAAAAATGATACTATTATGTATGTTTTTGAGCCACCCTTTTCAAGAAGCCTTGTAAAAGAAAAATGCTTTTCTCTTGCTGCATAATCCTTAATAGATGCAATTCTGTCTTCAAGACTGACTTCTTCCTTTTCAATTTTTCCAAACTTACTTCTTATAGGGTCAACCTTATCCTCACGACGCTTTATAACCATTTCAAAAATGTCCTGAAGCTTTCTCATTGTAATACCATCAAGAAGTTCACCTGTGTCAATTTCCTCTTCCCAGTCAGATACTTCCTCAGGCAGATCCTGCCCCTTAAATAATACTCTTGCCGCTTCTGTATGCTTATCCTTAAGTTCAAGTGATGCATATTTGTATAATTTATATTCTAAAAGTCTCTCTACAAGTTCTTTTCTTGGATCCTCAGTTTCTTCCATGGATTCCTCTGGTTCATCAGGTGGCAGCAGCATTTTAGATTTAATCTTTATAAGTGTTGCAGCCATTACAAGAAATTCGCTCAATGTATCAATATCTTCTGAATGCATTGCTTCAATATATTCCAGGTACTGGTCAGTAATCGTAACTATAGGAATATCGTATATATCTATTTTATTTTTCTCAATCAAATGAAGTAAAAGGTCAAGTGGACCCTCAAACACCTCAAGCTTTACAGGAATTCCCATGTTAAGATCACCTTTCTTGGCACGAATTTCAAAAGTACATCTGCCTGAATATCATTAAACGCGCCATAATATTATAATAAGATAAGAGCTTTTTTGCAAGTTTAAGTGCAAGTATCTTTTTTTAGTATAATAAGCATAATTTCAGGTTTATTATTAATCCTGACTGGTATAGTATGGGAACCAAGCCCCCTTGTAAGATATAATATACTTTTTTTATTATTGTCCGGATATGCAGTAAATCTGCCAAAATCATAATGTGGAAACAGTTCAAATGATGGAGATATAATACCTCCTATAAAAGGAAGTACAATCATGCCGCCATGAATATGACCGGATAATACTATATCAGCTCCCCACCTGGCATAATTATTAAAATATACCGGATTATGTGCAATCAGAATATTATAATCATTCCCGGCCGAACCTACACATCCTTCAATATAGTTCTCAGGCATTCTTTTTTTGTTCCATATTTTAGTAAAATACTTTCTTGCAATATTAAGGCTCGTAACCTTAATTCTTCCATTGCCCTTTACAATATATTCTGACTTATTATTCAAATAATGAACGCCTGCATGTCTTAATTTTCTTCTGTAGTCCTGATATCTTCTTCTTGTTCGCTCATTAAGTCCAAGCTTCAGCTCATGATTACCACACCCATAATAAATCTCATATGACTGTGCAAGCTTTTCAATTAATCTGTAGGTTACATCCATATTTTTCGCATTATCAGAAAACATATCTCCAGCAATAAACACTGCATCAGGTTCTGTTTCATTGACTGCTTTTATAATAGCTTCATTATCCTTATCAATCTCATTGCTATGAAGATCTGACATTACAAGGATCTTATAATTATCAAATTCCTCCGGAATATCCCTGTCATAATGATTGTAAAATGTAATATCTACCTTTTTCCCCAAAAAATGCACCTCTCAAACACATTAATTCAAGTACGATATGACGTACAATATAAGCAGATGAACAGGATAAAAGCAGTAAAAAACATATTTCAGCTTAATACCTCTTTTTCCATTATAATTTTCAGTAAAAAACAAGGAACATGCTCCGGCAATCTGTTCCATAAGAAAATTAATAAGCGAAATACCAATTATCCTATACAAACGTATATATCTGTAATAATAAAATATAACAATCTGTGCAACTCCGAAAAATGAATAGTCTGTTTTTATTATTGTTGCCCCAAGGCATCCTGCGAATATTACAAGACCCTGTAAAGCCTTATTTTCCTTATGAGTATCTATAAACCATATTACAAGAAGCCCGGTTAAAAGAGTAAAAAAAACATTCTGATGAGCAAATTCTGTTCCAGGCCTGCCAAATATTGCAAGATCAAAAGGAATCTCACTGATAACACCAAATATCAAGAGTCTTCCAACATATTTTTTGACATTTTTAGTATTGAAATACCCTTCTACTATTAAAAAACAAAATACCGGAAAAGCCAGTCTTCCTATCTCTCTCATTGCACCATATAATTCAGGGTAAGCCCTGGAATCAACTAAAACTGCTGCTATATGGTCAATAAGCATTGATAACATTGCAATTATTTTTAATGTACTACCCGAAAAATAATTACCCTTATATTTTCCACCCATATTGATCTCCCCATATTCATGCCTGATTGACAAATAAATTTTTCATCATTAAAATACTGTATATGTATTAAGACATTATAATAAATGAAGGAAGGTTTGGCAAATATGTTTTTTAATATGACAACAAAACTGTACATTGAAAAAGATGCAGTCAGCAATCACAAAAAAGATATTGAAGGCTTTGGAAAAAAGGCTTTAATTGTTACAGGACACAATTCGTCAAGAATAAATGGTTCTCTTTCAGATGTGGAAAACACCCTGCAATCAATAGGCACAGAGTATATTGTATACAATAAAACTGATGAAAATCCATCTGTTGAAAACATTCTTGACGCAAGAGAATTTGCCCTGTCATTTGACCCGGAATATGTAATCGGAATTGGCGGTGGTTCACCTCTTGATGCTTCAAAGGCAATTGCACTTATGTTAGCAAATCCATCATTTGGAAAAGAGCTTTTGTTTGACACATCACTTAATTATAAAAAAGCTCTTCCTGTAATATGTGTTCCTACAACATGTGGTACAGGTTCAGAGGTTACTCCTTATTCAATTCTCACTCTCCATGACAAGCAAACCAAATCAAGTATTCCACATCATATTTTTCCTGAGCTGTCATTAGGGGACGGAAAATACCTTTCATATGCACCTGAAAATATTTTAATTAATACTGCCGTTGATGCTTTAGGTCATTTTATCGAAAGCCATATTAATGCAAAGCAGACAAGCTTCAGCTGTTTATTTACTGAAAAAGGTCTTTCCATGTGGCAGACAGTCAAAACAATTCTTCTTAAAAAGGAAAAAACATATGATGACTACGAAACACTGCTTACAGTTTCATCCATTGCCGGCATGGCAATATCCCATACCGGAACCTCACTTCCACATGGAATGAGCTATTCACTTACCTACAATTATGGAATACCTCATGGAAAGGCTGTAGGAACATTCCTACCAGCTTACATTAATAATTCAGATGCGAAAAATAAGTCCCAGGTATTAAAGCTTCTTGCTTATAATAGCTGCGAAGAATTTTCTTCAGATCTTGAAAAGCTTATTGGAAGAACAGTAATTAAAGAATGTGATTATAACTCCTATATGGAAGCTATGATGAGCAATGAAAGAAAATTAAAAAGCTGTCCATTTACAGCAGACAAAAATACAGTGTCTGCAATATATAAAGACAGCCTTTTAAGTATTGATTAATTAAGTTCATTTTATTCTATATAAGAATAAAGAGGCTTCTTAACTTTTTTTCTTGTTACTTCAACGAAGCCCAGAGCAGTTTTATCAACAACTGATGTTTTAATATTATCAATAGCGGCAAACTCATTCAGATATTTCATGAGTTTGTCGTTATATTCTTTTGAGATCATATCAACAAAATCAATTATTATAACACCGGATATATTGCGAAGCCTTATCTGTTCAAAGCATTCCTTCGCAGCCTCTACATTAATATCAAAAAAATGTTTATCCTTATTCCCTGATTTTTTAACAGCCTTTCCTGTGTTTACGTCTATCACCGTACAGGCTTCACACACATCTATTACAAGATATGCACCAGAATCCAGCCACACTCTCCTGCCTACTGCCTTTAAAAGCTTTGTCTCTATCTGGTACAAAGCACTTAAGGGATATGAGGCATCATCATACAGACTGAGCTTCTCAAGTTTTTTCTTGTCATAAACACTAAGATAATTATAAAGCTTTCTGTATATATCTACATCATCTGTACGTATTCTTGTTATGTTTTCATCATAAGAGTCTCTTACTGCCAGAATATAGTCCTCCGGCACACTATATATACAAGTGTAGCATGGACTGTATTCAGATTTTTTTATAATATCATTATACTGTTTTTCAAGACGATTATATTCTGCAATAAGTTCATCCTTTGATGCATTCACGGCGTTAGTTCTTATGATATAACCTGAAACATCATCTGCCGCCTCATTTAATATAGAAATGAGTTCATTTCTTTTTATAACATTCTTAATTTTAGAGGAAACAGATACGCCATCCTTTCCATTCTTAACAAGGTACTTACCATTAAGATTAATATCAGTTGTTACTGCAGCCTGTTTGGTTTTAAGCTTTTCTCTTATAACCTGGACAAGTATTTCAGATTCATTATGATACATTTTCATCTGAGCCTCATCCTTAAACTGCAAAAAGCAAAGCTCCTTGTCAGCTATTTCAACAAAGGCAGCATTAATGTTTTTTACAATATTTTTAATTCGACCAATGTATATGCTTCCTGCTTTGGCCTCATTATTTGAAAAATCTGTTACATTTACAGCAAGAAATTTGTTGTTTCTTGAATCATCAACAGTTATATTAAGAACCATATCCTGGTATCTGCTTACAATCATCTCCATGGATTATTCACCGCTTACAACAGACATCGAAATATATTTTTTTGTTCCATAAAACATATCTGTTCTCATTATATCAAAGGCATATTTATCAAATGCTGTGTCAGGACTGATATGATTATGATAGCTTTCAAGAATCATATCCGGTTTAATATTAGTTTCACTTCCTGACAGACAGAAAATATAAAGCCCGTCATCGAATTCTGCATTATCCCTTTCATAAGCCCTGTCTCTTACTGAAAAATCTTCTGCAGCTTCATCATAGGCATTGAAACCATATGAAAGAGCCAGTATGCCTTCTTTAAGGTTTATCTCCTTGACAGATTTTTTAGTCTGTTTTTCAAACATTATCTGTTCATTATTATTGTAATAATCAACAATGTCACGACATGTTTTTTCATCAATTCCTGTTATAACATAAGATGCAGCAGTAAGAAGTGACATAGATGTTTTGGCAGTATCTTCAAGAATATATATTCCTGTTACAAGTACCATATCATTGGAATGGCTGTTAATTCTTTTTATCCATTCTTCAACTGATAATACTTCCCCTGAAAGCTCATTGCCAGTCAGACCTGTTACCTTAAATGATTCCAGTGAAACATCAAGATAATCTGCAACAGTTGTAATTCCAAGACCTAAAGGTGAGGCAAAGGACATAAGCTGATGTGGATTAAAGCCCTTTGAATATGACACATCAAATCCACTTCTTCTGAAAAGCTTCTGAAAATATCTCATAAGATCAAGATGTCCAATATACTGCATTGATCCTTTTTTTACAAATCTGATTCTTATCTTCATTCGAATTTACATCCTCCTTTAAGGTATACGGCAGCTCCACAGCCACAGCAGTTTACAAAACAGTTGTCTGTAACTTCGCCCTTCATGGACTTTTCATACTCTCTGATAAGATGCTTTTTAGTAACACCTATATCTATAAAATCCCAAGGCAGCAGTTCAGAAATATCACGTTTTCTATGTGTATAGAAAAGAGGATCAATATCATTCTCCTTAAAAGCCTCATCCCATTTTGCTGCATCAAAAAATTCTGACCATGCATCAAACATACATCCCTTTTTATAGGCATCGTATATGACCTTGCATAATTTTCTGTCACCTCTTGCAAGTACTCCCTCAAGTACTGACAACTCTGAATCATGACTGTTATACTTAATGCTCTTCTGGTTAAGCTGCTCCCTTATTTTGCTCATAAGAAATCCCTTTTTATAGGTAAAGACCTGGGCTTCATTCATGGCTTCCCACTGGAAAGGTGTAAAAGGCTTAGGAACAAACAGAGAGGTACTTACTACAATATTAACCTTTCCGTTACGGACTTCCTTTGGAATAGTGTAGTATTCCACTGCAATTTTATTGGCAAGCTCAGCTATTGCCGCAATATCCTCATCAGTTTCTGATGGAAGACCTAACATGAAATATAACTTAACCCTGTTCCATCCACCATCAAATGCTTCCTTTGCTCCCTTAAGAATAACATCCTCTGTCAGTCCCTTATTAATAACATTTCTCATACGCTGAGAACCGGCTTCAGGTGCAAATGTAAGGCTGCTCTTCCTCACATCCTGAACCTTACTCATAACATCTAGTGAAAATGCATCTATTCTAAGTGAAGGCAGGGATATATTAACCTTTTTATCCTTAAATTCTTCTATGAGAAAATAAACAAGCTCCGGAAGATGCTTATAATCACTTGAACTTAATGAACTAAGTGATATTTCCTCATATCCGGTTGACTGTATCATTTTCCTGGCAAGTTCCTTAAGAAAATTAACATCCCTGTTTCTAAGAGGTCTGTAAAGCATTCCCGCCTGACAGAATCTGCAGCCTCTTACACAGCCTCTCATAATCTCTAAAACAGCTCTGTCCTGAGTTGCCTTAATATATGGAACCAGTGGTTTTTCAGGATAATATTCAGCAAGGTCTGTTGCAACCTGTTTTTTAATTTTCATTGGAATTCCCGGAATTGTCGCTTCAAATGATGCCATAGTGCCATCATCATTGTAGGTCACCTCATAAAGTGATGGTACATAAAGACCCTCTATGCATGCAGCCTTACTAAGGAAATCTTTTCTGTCATAACCATTCTTTCTCATGTCCTTATAAAGATCCAAAAGCTGGTCATAAACTGTTTCACCTTCACCAATGTAGAATATATCAAAAAAGTCAGCTATTGGTTCAGGATTATATGAACATGGTCCTCCACCTATAACAATAGGGTCATCATTGCTTCTGTCCTTTGACATAAGTGGTATATGAGACAGGTCAAGTATCTGTAATACATTGGAGTAGCACATTTCATACTGAAGAGTAATACCAAGGAAATCAAATTCCTTAATAGGTGTCTGGGTTTCAAGGGAAAATAATGGAATATCCTTTTCTCTCATTATCTTGTCCATATCAGCCCAAGGGGAATATACTCTTTCACAGTAGGTGTCTTCTCTTCTGTTAAACATATCATAGAGTATCTGAATTCCAAGATGTGACATTCCTATCTCATATACATCTGGAAAACACATACAAAATCTTACATCCATATCCTCTGGATTTTTAACAACACTGTTAATCTCATCACCAATATATCTTGCAGGTTTTTCAACCGACATTAAAATTTCTTTACTAAGAGCTAACTTTTTGCTCAAATTATATTCCTCCATTTCCGGATAATACTATCCAAAGTCAAATTTAATCTAACGAACTAATTGTCATTTGTTTCATAATAATAACATATTTCCTTATGTTTTTGAATAAGTTTTTCCCTAACTTTCTTGAATTAATCACAAAATTATGATAGAGTAAAGGTTAATTGCAAAGATAAAACAATAAGAGACGGAGGTTAATAACATGTCAGAAAACGTATACGACATACTCATGGAACGTGGCTTCATCGAACAGGCAACACATCCGGATGAAATCAGAGAAATGCTTGGAAAGGAGTCATGTACATTTTATATAGGCTTTGATGCTACTGCTGACAGTCTTACAGCTGGTCATTTTCTTACAATTATGGCTATGATGCATATGCAGAGAGCCGGACATCGTCCTATCGCACTTCTTGGTGGTGGAACAACAATGATAGGTGACCCATCAGGAAAATCAGATATGAGAACAATCATGACAAAAGAGAAAATTGATTATAATGCAAAAAGATTTGCCGAGCAGCTTTCAAGATTCATATCATTTGACAACGATAAAGCTATTATTGCCAACAATGCAGACTGGCTTTTAGACATTAATTATGTTGAATTTTTAAGAGAAATCGGTGTTCATTTCTCAGTAAACAGAATGCTTACAGCAGAATGCTATAAACAGCGTATGGAAAAAGGTCTTACCTTCTTCGAGTTTAACTATATGCTTATGCAGTCATACGACTTCCTTAAGCTTAACCAGCTTTATGGATGTAATCTTGAGCTTGGTGGTAATGACCAGTGGTCAAACATACTTGGTGGAGTTGACCTTATCAGAAAGAAGGAGAATAAACCTGCCTTTGGTCTTACATTCAAACTCTTAACAACAAGCGAAGGAATTAAAATGGGTAAAACCATGAAGGGAGCTGTATGGCTTGACCCTGAAAAAACAAGTCCATATGAATTCTTCCAGTACTGGAGAAATATTGAAGATGTTAAGGTTGAAGAATGTCTTGGACTTCTTACATTCCTTCCAATGGATGAAGTTAGACGTCTTGGTGCCCTTGAAGGTTCAAAGATTAATGAAGCCAAAGAAATTCTTGCTTACGAAGTAACTAAAATTGTCCATGGTGAAGAAGAAGCCAAAAAGGCCCTTGAAGCATCCAAATCATTATTTGGTGGTGCTATGAACACTAATGATATTCCAACAACAACATACCCTGCATCACAGTTTGATGAGGGAATTGATCTTATAACTCTTCTCTGCGACTCAAAGCTTTGTGCAAGCCGTGGTGATGCAAGAAGAAACATTACACAGGGTGGTGTTACTGTCAATGATGTTAAAGTAACTGATTTTGCAGCAGTATTTAAAACATCAGATCTTAATTCTGATGGTGCATTACTGGTTAAACGTGGAAAGAAAGCATTCCACCTTTTTAAACCTGAATAATTACAAACACTAACTATATTTTGACGGGGGTGTATATATATGCCATGGTGTCCAAAATGTAAGAACGAATACCGTGAAGGAATTACTGAATGTGTTGACTGTGGATCTCCTTTGGTAGAAAGTCTTGAAGAATATAATGATTCAAGCGAACCACTTCTTCTACTTCAAAGTGAGAAAAAAGATTACCTTGAAAAATTTGTTAAATACCTTGATTATTCCGGCATACATTCATACTCAATTAAACCTGATGAGAATGAATTCGTATGGTCATTATATGTTAACAACAAGGATTACAAACAGGCTCACAAATTATATAAGGGATTTGCTTTAACTGAAAGCGAACTTGAATTAGAAGAAAGAGCAAAAAATGCTTATATGGAAAGCATTGAAGCTGATACATCTTCAGAGGATGATTCGTCCGATGAAGAACTTCCTGTATCTGAAGAGCTGGATGCATCTAATATTCCCGAAGAGTATTACCAGAAGGCCGAGGACTCTGAAAAAACATCATTTTCTACTGATAATGAACAAATATCTGATATGTTTGATGATGAAACTGTATACGAAAGCTATGGTTCAAAATCACCAGTAAACACATATGTCAGACAGTCAGACAGGGCAAAGGATTACAAGTTTAGTGCTTATACATGTATATTCTTTGGTTTCTTTGGTTCAATATTTGCAATAGTGAATTTACTTGGATTCATAGATCTTATTCCGGCATTATTTAGTCAGATTGTAATGCTTTTTGTATTCATTGCATTTCTAATTGGCGGAATCATTATGTATATTAATTCCAAATCAATTGAGCAGAATGCTGCCACTGAAGAAACTCTTGAAAAAGAGCTTGATGAATGGCTTGATATGAATATAACTGAGTCTTATATTTATCAGCTCAAGGATAATTCTTCTTCAGATGAGATTAACTATTTCAGATATTTTGAAGCAATTAAACAGGATGTTTTAAAAGATTTTCCTGAAGCACCAGCTGCTATGATCGATGCATTAATTGATGAACATCTTAATTCTTTAGTTTAATGAATTCATTAAAATAAGAAATTTCTCAAACCAGATGAAAAGCATAAACTAACCAAAAGGCATAATGTAAGTATTATGATTCATTCAATCTGTAGTGAATTGAACCAAACTTACATTATGCCTTTCATATACATCTAATACATCTGTCTGCTTTACAATTATTTCTTACATAACTCCAAACCTTGAAGCAAGCCTTACAATTCTTACTCCCATTGGGAATTCATAAACCTCTTCCTTTGTTGCACCTCTTAAAATGAAGTACATTGCAAAATATACTACAACAGCCACAGGAATCACAAAGATAACAACTATTGTGTTATGTGGGAATAATGCATATATAAGCTTATACAATCCAAGTGTAATTGCAGCCATTATAAATGAGGATATAAGTGGAACTCCAAATGTCCTTATATATTCCTGTCTATAGCTTGTATATAACATAATTGATCTTATGTTAAGAATACTGACAATTACAGGGAATATAACGTTACCAATTACAAGTGATATTATTCCGAGGCTGGTAAATTTGAGAAGTAAAAATACCACAATAACATGTACTACAAGTGCAATCGCCGAATGAATTACCGGCAGTCTCATTCTGTCTATTCCCTGGAGAACTGCTCCTGAAATATTAGAAATCGCATAAAATACAACTGCAATACTTCCAATTGCTAACAGATAACCACCTGTAACATAATCCTGTGAAGGATAAAGAATCATAAGTACTGGTTTTGCTAATACTGCAAGTCCTGCAAAACAAGGAAAAGCAATAAGCATGTTAAATTTGATTCCAAGACTTATTTTCCTGCTCATACTCTCTTCATCATTTATGGCAAAGGATGATGCAACACTTGGCAGAATTGATGATGACATTGCTGTAGCAATTGCTATTGGAACACTTATTAAAAGTCTGTATTTAGTACTATAAAGTCCTGTTGCCGTTTTAATAGCCACATCACTAAATCCCCTTGAAGACTGTATACCTCCAAATATTGAATAATCTATTATTCCGCTTATCTGATATACTGTCTGGCTTAAAATAATAGGCACAGATGTCAGAATTATAAGCTTATATATCTCACCCTGACTTTCAATTCTCTTATGTCTGTCTCTTTTTGCCTGTGTTACTATAACAGGTCTAAATAGGAAATATATAAGTCCCAGCGTTACAAATCCGAACAGGGCTCCAAAAAGTGTTCCCATTGTTCCACCTGCTGCACCCCATCCAGCCACATCAGCCGCTGTCTCATGGGCCTTAACAAGTGCATATGCAGCATATATACTCACACCTGCATTAACAATCTGTTCTATAATCTGCGAAACTGCAGTTGGCATCATAGTCCCTTTTCCCTGGTAGAGACCTCTTAATGCACCCATAAGTGCCACAAGAAATACTGTAGGAGCAAGAACTCTTAATGGGAGGGCAAGTCCCGTATACTTTCCTCCTGCAAGTGTTTTCTCAAATAATGGTGCTCCAAAAAATAATACGAGACCAGCAATAGCACCTGCTATAAAAGCAAATGTAAAGGCACAGCGAAATGTCCTTAAAATACCCTTGTATTCTTTTTTACTGCTTTTGGCAGATATAATCTTTGATATAGCAAGAGGAAGGCTGTATGAGGATATTATAAGCATAATATCATATATTTCAAAGGCTACTGAATATAATCCATTTCCTTCTTCACCAATAATATTGGACATAGGGAAACGATAAAGCATTCCTATGATACGTACTATAAGTGACGCTGCAGCCAAAATAGTTCCCTGTTTTATGTAATTATCCTGTTTTCCATTTTTTCCAGACATAATACATCTCTTTTCTACAATTATATTCCGGCAGAAATTTTAAGAGCAGAACCTTCATCCGGATAAAGCGCAACATAAGTTTTGCCCGGATTGATAACAAGTTCTGAACCATCTTCATTAAAATATTTCATATAGCCTGTTTTTTCGTTTTTTTCCCACCTGATTTTAATGGATTTACCATTTGTAATATATCTTCCCTTTCCGGAAGCCTTTTCAAAATTAATTGTTCTGTAATCCTTAGGATGTCCCTTTACAATAGGTTCATCATCAACAAACTGTATGATAATATTTTTAAATGACAGCTGCTTATTATTAGCTGTATCCATATGTTTTTTACCATACTGATATCTGTAATAAAGCTTTTTTTCTGCATTATACTTAAAATATGGATTAGCATATCCTGAAAATTTTATTGAAACCTTATTAGCATCTTTTCCCTCTGCAAGATCTGTATCCTGGTCATAAAACTGGAAATGCCCTTGGTAATCCTTTTTATGGTTCTTCCTGTATTTAAGACGTTTAAGTCCTGCTTCAAGTCCCTTTTTACTTGTAAAAGCATTATGTGGTGCCTTAATGTTCTTGTCCCTGTAGAATACCATTCCACCATATCCGGACAAACCGCTTAAATTATCCACACCAAGCTTGTCTATCTTTTTTAATGCAAATTTAGTATGTCCAAAATGAACAAATATAGCATCGTACTCTGATGCAACACTTACAAAATAATGTCTGGCGCTTCTTATGGAACCAATCTTCTTAAGCTTTGATACATCCTCAAATAAGGCCATCAGTCTGGTGATACCACCCTCTACCTTGGCTTCATATATTATTGAAGCCTTTGATAAACCACTATGGAATCTTGCTGCATATTCAATATTATTAATCATAACAGCATATGGTCTTTTCTTAGCAATTTTCTCATCAACATATTTTCCTGTAAGTGTACTCTTTACCATTCCTTCAGGAACAGGGGATGCAGTTTCAACCTGCTCAATCTGATTATCCGTTGTTAAAACATCATTCCCACCATTATCTGCAGTATTATTATCTGCAGCCGGCGCCACTGTTTCTGTAGCAGTTTTCTCACTTTCATTCTTATCATTTGAAGAACATCCCGTAAGAAAAGCAGTAAGCATAATACTCATTACGAAGACATACATAAATCTTTTACTAAACCCTTTTTTCATATAGTACCCCCATAGTATAAACGTGGTATTCCATCAATCTCTTGTAATATTAAGATTGTTAAGAATATCCCTTTGAATACCTTCCATAACAATTCTTTCTTCATCTGTCATGTGATCATATCCAAACAAATGAAGAATACTGTGCAAAATCAGAAATGAAAATTCCCTTTTTACTGAATGACCATACCAGGCTGCCTGTTCAATAACTTTGTCATAGCATATAACAATGTCACCTAACATTAGCCTTCCGCTTTCAGGATTAAAAATAGATACATCTTCCTCATCTATACAGTCATAATCACATGGCGAAGTAAAATCTATCATAGGGAATGACAAAACATCTGTAGGCCTGTCAATCCCTCTTATCTCCCTGTTCATATCATGTATTCCGATAAGATCAGTAATCAAAAGGTTGCATTCACAGTCATACTCACATTTAAGGTATGACAATGCCTCATTAAGAAGGGTTTCACACAATTCTTCTGCATTGATCCCTTCAAATTCCTTTTCAGTTTCATTTTCATAAAAAACCGTATTAATCAACTCTTTTCTCTTTTATCATTTTTTGAAGTCTGCTTTCTCCTTGCTGCTCTTGCATTGGCTTTTTGTTCATAATCATCATATGCCTTAACAATTTTCTGAACAAGTGGATGCCTTACAACGTCTTTAGAAGTCAGCCTGCAAAATCCTATCTCTTCAACCCTGCTTAAAATTTTCATACTGTGCTCAAGTCCTGATACAGCATTAACAGGTAAATCCTTCTGGGTAAGGTCTCCGGTTATAACTACCTTGGACCCATAACCGATTCTCGTAAGAAACATCTTCATCTGCGCAGGAGTTGTATTCTGTGCCTCATCAAGAATAATGTAGGCATTATCAAGGGTACGTCCTCTCATATAGGCTAAAGGAGCAACCTCAATGGCACCCTTTTCCATATTACGCATAAAACTTTCAGGGCCCATAATCTGATACAGGGCATCATATAAAGGTCTTAAATATGGATCAACCTTACTTTGAAGATCACCTGGAAGAAAACCAAGCTTCTCACCTGCTTCAATTGCCGGTCTTGTAAGAATAATTTTATTAACCTCATTATTCTTAAATGCCTTAATTGCCATGGCCATGGCAAGATAGGTTTTTCCGGTTCCTGCAGGACCAACTCCAAACACAATCATCCGGTCCTTCATCTGTTTTATATAATTCTCCTGACCTGCAGTTTTAGGTTTAATAGGAGTTCCGGAAATAGTTGTACATATAATGTTTGAATCAATATCAGCAATTGATGCATCATCATTGTCAAGCTCTAATGATATAGCATAAGCTACAGTCTGGTCTGTCACCTTTCCCTTATTGTTGATAAGATCAATAAGCTGTTTCAGGACTCTGGCGCCTCTTTCCACATTCGTCTTTCCACCAACAATCTTACATTCACCATTCCTATTGAGAAATGTTATTCCAAATGCCTTTTCAATCATTGAAATATATGTGTCATATTCTCCAAATAAATCATTCTCTCTACTTGCCGGAATATCAATTACCATCTCCGTCATATACCTTAGTCACGCTCCATTCTTCGCTTGTCACAGCAATTCTGTCCATTGATAACACCTTAAACGTAAGTGTTCCAAATGCTATACACTCTTTATCTGAAATTTTCGCTTTTACATCACTGTTTATAAGCTTAATATTCTCTTCATTCTTATCACATATATATTGATTAAGTATGTTTTCTGTTTTTTTAAGAGCTTCATTTTCAGAATATCTGCACTTTATCACGTCATATTCATATCTGTCAATTTTACTTATTAATCCATTGCAAACATTCTCTGTTATTATATCATAATTTTTATAACTTTCCAATTTATTTAATGGATTTTTTAATTCCATTCTGGTGTTTTTCCATGCCAGAATATAATCCGTCTGTTTTTTTCTGGTGTAAATCTTTTTCTCATATTCAAGATTAAATGAAGCTTTGTAATCTACATTTGCTATTATTGATACATCTCCATCTGCAAAAAGAGGTCTTCTTGCTATTATATTACCAGAATCATCTTTTATCTCACTTATGCCTTTTATAAGAATATCACCCTTTTTAACAGTATCACCTTTTTTTACAAGGGGAATTCCTTTTCTTGTTATGATACTATCTACCCTGCCATCACATGATGCTGTAATATGAGAAAAATAGGACGCATCATTACTGTCATTCTGTACTACATCTGATTCTAAAAGCTTCACATGTATATTACATCCCTTTAGGGATGCAGAAACCCATCCAATATCCTTAAATTTTGTGCGTATACTTTCTTCTGTCTTATTAAGATTAAGTTTATTAGATAATACTCCTCTTTTAACCCCGCATTCTCCCAAATATTCCTCAATTTCTTCCCTGGTGTGTCTTAGATTACCCGTTATTGAAATATCCCATACAAATGATGTCATAAGATACAAGGTAAAAATAAATAATATAAAGCAAGGCAAAAGTGTTTTTTCCACAAGAATCCTTTTTATATAAAAGGGCAGTCCACATCTAACGTATATCCTTGGATATGTTCTGCTTTTAAAAGCTATATCATTTATTCCTTTAAAATCTTTAATCGATATACAAAAATAATATGTCTTATCTTCAACCCACATATTCCATAGGGTTACAGCATGAAATTTACAAAGATTTATAAATCTTTCCGGAGAACCTCCCTCAACACGTATTATTAAGTATCCACATAACCACCGGTATATTTTTATAAGCATCATTTTCACCACCCTTAGTCATTCCATCTGACGAACACATAAATCTTTTTCATCCAATTAGAATGCTTCTAATAAGACCATCTATTCTCATATCCTTTTCAAGGTAAAAAATGATGTTAAGATCAGATCCCGTAATCTCTATGCGATACTCTTTGCTCTGAACCTTAATCAATTCATCTGTATACTCAATAATGTTTTTATAATTTTCTATGAAAACATGTTTATTGCCATATGCTTTTATAACAGGATATTCCCGTGCCACATTATTACTTATCCCCAGATGATTAGCTATATACGATTTATTTTTCTTTTTCATAAAGGACCTATATATACTTTTCATCTTTGAATTATATGTTTAAGGGTACGAAAAAAGACCTGATATATCAGATATATCAGGTCCAACAGCACAATAATTATTATTATTTATACTTACGTTTACGAGCTGCTTCGGATTTCTTTTTACGTCTTACGCTTGGCTTTTCGTAATGTTCTCTTTTACGAATTTCCTGCTGGATACCAGCTTTTGCACAATTTCTTTTAAAGCGACGTAAAGCGCTATCCAATGTCTCATTCTCTTTTACAATTACATTTGACATAGTCTCACACCTAACCTCCCTCCAGTTGTAGATTGTGCTCAATACAACTGTTTGGGTTTATTTTGCACAACAAATATTATAACACAAAATTTCTATTCGTCAATGAAAATTTTCCTATCAGGTAATAATTAATAATATCTTTATACTTGTTTCACATATGCGCTTATGCAAGCTGTGATTCAAGAACCTTCAATGCAGTCTCTAAGCATGCATCAACACCATCAGGATTCTTGCCTCCTGCCTGCGCCATATTAGGACGACCACCGCCGCCACCACCAACTAACTTGGAGATTTCCTTAATAAGGTTTCCGGCATGGGCACCCTTCTTAACAGCATCATCTGATGCCATTGCAAGAAGGTTAACCTTTCCTTCATTAACTGAAGCAATTACAATAACACATGTTCCTTCTTTTTCCTTAATTGAATCACCTAAGCTTCTGATTGCATTCATATCCTGGCCTTCAAGCTTAACTGGGATAAATGCAATTCCATCAACATCTTTTTTGCCAGCAAGTGTATTATCTAATGAGCTGTTAATAAGCTTTTTGTTCAGACTTTCATTAGTTGAGCGAAGTGTTCTGATCTCTTCATTAAGTGCTTCAACCTTTTTAACAAGGTTGTCAGGCTCTGATTTAAGAGCTTTGGCAACATGCTTAAGGTTTTCTTCAACAGCCTTATAATATTCAAATACAGCCTTATCAGTAAGGGCCTCAATTCTTCTTACTCCGGCAGCAACTCCACCTTCAGATATAATCTTGAAGGCACGGATTGAGCCTGTTTCCTTAACATGGGTACCACCACATAACTCAACACTGAAATCTCCCATTTTAACAACTCGTACGCTTTCGCCATACTTCTCACCAAAGAGAGCCATTGCACCAGTCTTTTTAGCTTCGTCAATTGACATAACCTCAGTATTAACAGGAAGATTCTTCTCTATCATATCATTAACAATATTCTCAACCTTCTCAAGCTCTTCAGCTGAAACAGGTGAAAAATGAGTAAAGTCAAATCGAAGCTTCTCAGCATCATTCATGGAACCTGCCTGCTGAACATGATTTCCAAGTACCATTCTAAGAGCCTTCTGAAGAAGATGTGTTGCACTGTGGTTCTTGCATGTAAGATCTCTGTTTTTAGCATCTATTGTAAGAGTAACAGTATCTCCAACCTTAAATGAACCGCTTTCAACCCTACCAAGATGACCGATCTTGTCACCATTTATCTTAATTGTATCTTCTACAACAAATCTTGCATCTCCAAGACTTATAATACCAGTATCAGCACACTGTCCACCCATGGTAGCATAAAATGGTGTTTTATCAACGATAATTGTTCCGTTTTCACCTTCATGTAATTCATCACAGATTTCAGTATTAGTTGTAAGGCAAAGAACCTTACCATCTCTTTCATACTTGTCATAGCCATCAAACTCTGATACTATTCCGGCATCTATTGAATTATATACAGTAACATCTGCTCCCATGAAGTTACTTACTTCTCTTGCATCACGAGCTGTCTGTCTCTGGATATCCATAGCCTTTGTAAAGCCTTCCTCATCAACCTCAAAGCCTTTTTCTTCAAGAATTTCCCTGGTAAGATCTACAGGGAATCCATATGTGTCATAAAGCTTAAATGCATTATCTCCTGAAAGAACCTTTTTGCCTGATTTCTCAAGCTCTGCAGTCATATCTGAAAGAATGCTTAAGCCCTGGTCAATTGTTTTATTGAAATTATCCTCTTCAGTATTGATTACCTTGAAGATATAATCCTTCTTTTCAATGAGTTCAGGATATCCACTCTTGGATTCACGAATAACAACTTCACATACATCTGTAAGGAACCTATTCTTAATTCCAAGAAGTCTTCCGTGTCTTGCAGCTCTTCTTAAGAGTCTTCTAAGAACGTATCCTCTTCCCTCATTTGAAGGCATAATACCATCAGAAATCATGAATGTTACTGAACGGATATGGTCTGTTATAAGTCTGATAGAAACATCAGTCTTGTGATTATCCATATACTTCACACCAGCAATATCACAGACCTTATCTCTGATAGCCTTTATTGTATCAACATCAAAAATTGAATCAACATCCTGAACAACTGTAGCAAGACGCTCTAATCCCATTCCTGTATCAATATTCTTCTGGATAAGATCTGTATAATGACCCTCACCATCATTATTAAACTGTGAAAATACATTGTTCCATACTTCAATATATCTGTCACACTCGCAGCCTACTGTACAGCCTGGTTTACCACAGCCATACTTTTCTCCACGATCATAATAGATTTCTGAACATGGACCACAAGGACCTGAACCATGCTCCCAGAAATTATCTTCCTTACCAAATTTAAAAATACGGTCTTTAGAAATACCGATTTTCTTATTCCATATATCAAATGCTTCATCATCATCTACATATACTGAAGGATAAAGTCTGTCAGCAGGGATACCAACTACCTCTGTCAAAAATTCCCATGACCATTCAATGGCTTCATTTTTGAAATAATCACCAAATGAGAAGTTTCCAAGCATCTCAAAGAATGTACCATGACGTGCAGTCTTACCTACATTCTCTATATCACCTGTACGAATACACTTCTGGCAAGTTGTAACTCTTCTTCTTGGTGGGATCTCCTGACCTGTAAAATAAGGCTTAAGTGGAGCCATTCCAGAGTTGATGAGTAATAAACTTTTATCATTATGTGGTATTAGTGAAAAACTGTTCATTCTTAAATGTCCCTTTTTCTCAAAAAAAGACAAAAACATTTCTCTTAATTCATTAAGTCCATACTGTTGCATGACTTTTCCTCCTAAACTTACGACATATTCTTATAAACTATTATTATAGTTAATTACAAATTATTTGTCAATCATTCACGGATCTGACCGTCTCCGTATATAACATATTTGATAGTAGTCAGTGCTTCTAAGCCCATTGGTCCTCTGGCATGAAGCTTTGATGTACTGATACCGATTTCAGCCCCAAAGCCAAATTCAAAACCATCAGTAAATCTTGTTGACGCATTGACATATACAGCAGCTGCATCAATCTTATCAAGAAAATATCTTGAATTATTATAATCATTTGTAATAATCGACTCAGAATGACCTGTATTATTACGGTTGATATGCTCAACAGCCTCATCTATTGAATCAACTGTCTTCACAGATATAATGGCATCAAGGTACTCTGTACTGTAGTCTTCTTCAGTAGCACTTGCATTATCAGGACACACAAATAATGCTCTCTCATCCATTCTAAGCTCCACACCATGTGACTTAAGATTTTCCTCAATAAGCGGAAGAACCTGTTCAAGGATACTGCTATGTATAACAAGAGATTCGCAGGCATTACATACACCAAGTCTCTGTGTTTTTGCATTTTCAATTATTCTGACAGCCATATCAATATCAGCAGATTCATCTACATATATGTGACAGTTTCCCGTACCTGTTTCAATTACCGGGATTGTTGCGTTATTAACAACTGACTTAATAAGTCCGGCTCCGCCACGTGGAATAAGGACATCAACATATTCATCAAGCTTCATAAACCGGGTTACAGTTTCCCTGCTTGTATCTTCAATTAATAATATTGAATCCTCTGGAAGACCTTTAGAGGAAAGTGTTTCTCTTATAATTGATACAATTGCTTTATTGGAATTGATAGCATCACTTCCACCACGTAAAATAACACTGTTTCCTGTTTTAAAGCAAAGACCAAATGCATCTGCTGTAACATTAGGTCTGGATTCATATATAATTCCAATTACTCCTAAAGGAACTCTTTTTTTACCAATAAGGAGACCATTTGGACGAGGCTTCATATTAATAACCTCGCCAACAGGATCATCAAGACTAATAATCTGTCTGATACCCTCAGCCATACCATGTATTCTGTCCTTTGTAAGTCTTAATCTGTCAACAAGAGACTCCTTCATGTTGGCAGCTACAGCATTTTTAATATCAGTATCATTTGCTAAAAGCATACGATCTATATTCTTTTCATCAGTAAGGGCATCACATACGGCCATAAGTCCTTCATTTTTTGAGCTTATTCCAAGGCCTGCCATAAGGTAAGATGCTTTTTTTGCTTTTGCTCCAATTTCATTCAGATTCATAAATACCCCTCTTTTCAGTTATTATTATATTCATCCTGACATCATGTTCCTCTCTGATATTTTCAATTGAATCTATCACCTGAAAATCATAACATATGCCGGCTTTAATTACTTTATCACTTAAATCTTTGTATATATCACAGAATCTGTCATAAAATCCCCCGCCATATCCTATTCTGTTGCCTTTGTCATCAAAGCAAAGTCCCGGAAAAAAAATAATGGTTTTTTGATTCTGCTTTACAGCACATCTTATATCAATAAGCTTACTCTCATCAGCCTCCGGCTCCAGAATACCCATATAACCGGCTTCAAGTTCAGATATATCATCTACCCTGAAAAAGTCCATACCCTTTTTATCAGACCTTACTCTTGGATATCCATATGCTATATCAGGCATTTTCTCTTTAAGCACCTGATGAATAATATACATATCAGGTTCATTTTTATAAGGAGCAAATAATAGTACATTTGCAATACTATCATCAAGAATATGACTTTTAATAATATTTTCAGCCATTTTTTCTGAACTTAACTTTATAAGTTCCTCTGATAAATGCTCCCTTTTTTCTTTCATATATTTGCGAATTTCAAATTTGGTCATATTATTTTTTCTTATTGATTATATCCTTCATGTTAGTAATGGAACCATCCTTTTCAACAACTGAAACGTTGCTTAAAGAAGAACGGACATTTTTCTTGATACTTTCAATATATGCCTTTCTAAGAGTGGCCTGTTCAATTTTTTCTTCTTCTGTGAGTCCCACTGACTTTGACTTATGAAATAATTCATTAATTCTCTTTATATCATTATCATTCATTAATGTTACCTGCTTTCCACTATTTTTATATTTCTCAATTACCTGCCAATATGGAAATAAGTACCAATTTCTTCACCGGCAATCAGTCTTTCAATAACAAATATGTCTTCTCCATTAGCTATAATCATATCAGCTCCGGCTTCTGCAGAAATTGTTGCTGCTGAAAGCTTACTTTCCATTCCTCCTGTACCGGCACCTGAGCTTGGTCCCTTAGCCATGCTTAACAGCTTATCATCAAGCTTGTCAACATAAGAGATAAATTTTGCATCAGGATTATTGTGTGGATCATCAGAATAAAGACCATCGATATCTGACAAAAGAATCAGAAGATCAGCCTGAATTAACTGTACAACAAGGGCGGACAAGGTGTCATTATCGCCAAAATCAAGCTCGTCTGTTGCAACAGTATCATTTTCATTAACAATAGGTATAACACCCATATTAAGAAGCTCCATAAATGTAGCATGGGCATTCTGTCTTGATGTTTCATTCTCAATTGTATACTTTGTCATAAGAACCTGTGCTGTCATCTGATTATATTCTGAAAAAAGCTTCTGATATACCATCATAAGTCTTGACTGTCCAATTGCCGCACATGCCTGCTTAACTGAACGTTCCTTTGGTCTCTCCTGAAGACCTATTGCCTGACGTCCCACTGCAATTGCACCTGAAGATACAAGAACAACTTCCTTCCCCTGATTTCTAATATTTGTAAGAATCCTTATAAGCTTTTCGAGCTTCATAAGATCCAGCTCACCTGTATTATTGTGTGTAATAGTTGTTGTTCCGATTTTAATAACAATTCTCTTTTTATCTTTTATAAGTTCACGATATTTATTCATAATATATAAGTCCTCTTCCTGTAATCTTCAAATATTATACCCACTATCTTACAAAATTGTCAATTATTGCATTAGCAACTCTTATTCCGTCAACTGCAGCTGAAACAATTCCTCCGGCATAACCTGCACCCTCTCCACAGGGATATATACCAGATACATTACTCTGATAGCTTTCATCCCTTATTATTCTTACAGGTGCCGACGTTCTCGTCTCAACGCCAATAAGGGGTACATTATCACCACCAAAGCCTTCAATAATGTTATTAAAATAATCCATACCTTCGATAAATGCATCCTCAATATATTCAGGATAAATATTTCTCAGGTTAGCCTCCGTGTACTCTCCCTTTACTACAACAGCATCATCATATATATTTTCTGATTTACTATCCTTTTTGTAATCACCTAAAAACTGCACAGGCATACATCCATTTCCTGCCTGATAGGCAAGTTTTTCATACTTTTTTTGGAACCTGACTCCGGCTAGTACATCATCCTCCGGAAAGTCCTCTGGTGTAACGTTAACAACAATAGCACTATTGGCATTAAGAGAGTCTCTTCCATGATTACTCATGCCGTTAACAACCATTTCACCCTTATCAGTAGAAGAATTAACAACATATCCTCCGGGACACATGCAAAATGAAAATACTGACCTTCCATTTGATGCATGATATCTTAACTTATAATCAGCTGCCGGTAATTTAAAATATTCCTTACCATACTGTGATTTGTCAATGGTTTTCTGAGGATGAGATACCCTGAATCCAACTGCAAATGGCTTTTTTTCCATATCAAGATATTCCTTAAGCATGGCATAGGTTTTTCTTGCACTGTGTCCGGTGGCAAGAACGAGCCTGTCACATTGCATTGTTTCCTCTTCTTTTGTTATTACATTAAGCGTATTAATGCTTTCAATCCCCTTGTCAGATACATTAATATCCTTCAAAAAAGTATTAAAATAAACCTTACCACCATTATTTTCTATAGCTTTTCTTATATTAATAATAACATTTCTAAGTTCATCTGTACCTATATGCGGTTTATCAAGATACTCTATTTCTTCAGGTGCACCGTACCTGGCAAACACCTTCTTAACATAACCTATAAATCCATTTTTATCTTTAATTGTGGTATTTAATTTTCCATCAGAAAATGTTCCAGCTCCTCCTTCACCAAAACTAACATTAGAAAATTCATTTAAGAGATTATGATCTTTCCAGAACTGCTCAACCTGCAAAACCCTGTCTTCTATACAGGCTCCCTGTTCAATAATAATGGGTTTAAAACCACATACGGAAAGTATATATCCACAAAACAGTCCTGCAGGGCCGGCACCGGTTATTATAATATTAGTCTTAGAATCCTGTGAGAGATTTCTCATCTGATTCTCCGGATCATATTTAAGCTTCACAAGAGTGTCATCAGTATTTTCACCTTTAAGATTAAGAGCCACATTATATGTAAAACAAATCTGATGTCTTTTTCTTGCATCAAGAGATTTTTTTAGGACCTTTATTTTACGGATTTCTGATTTTTTAATTCCGTACTTCTTACCTATCTTATTAATAATGAGATCTATTTCTTCTTTGGATACCCTTCCCTGTCTGTTTGGTGTTTTTATATTTTCTATCTGTATTTTGACCTGATTTATTATCATTTTTACTCTTAACCTTTCTACATATATCTGATGCTGCAAGAAATGCTGATGCAAAGGCAAAATGAAGGTTATATCCTCCACAGTTTCCATCAACATCAAGCAATTCACCTATAATATAAAAATTACTGTTTATTTTCGATTCCAAAGTATCATTTTTAACATCATTTGTATCAACGCCTCCGGCAGTAACCTGCGCCTTTTCAAAACCCATATCTGCAATTACATTAACATTAAGAGCTTTTAAATTTCCTGCAAGGGTCTGTATTATATTTCTGTCTGCTTTAGCAGTATCAGGATTAATATTTTCTTTTTTTAATATTGCCATTGCAAGTTTTACCGGCACAAAAGCATTCAAAACCTCAGGAAGTTTCTTTTTCTTTTTATGTACAAGATTCCACATAATATGTTCTACCTGTTCATACTCATATTCACTTGCAAGATCTATTACTATCTCCGTTTTATGCTTATCAGCCAGACAAAAGGATGCATACCTGCTTATCTGAAATACAGGAATACCGGATAAGCCATATTCAGCAAACTGAATTTCACCATATTCACTTATAACCTTTTTATTATTGCTTTTTAATGTAAGGCGACCCTTTGCCCTTACTCCCTGACAGGTCTTGAAATCAAGTCCATTACATTTCAATCCAATAAGAGACGGTCTTAGCCTTGTAATATGGTGTCCAAGCTTCTTACATAAGTCATAGCCGGACCCATCAGAACCATGTACTGAAAATGCCTTTCCGCCACATGCCATAACTACATAGGCTGCCTCATATTCCCCCTTATCTGTCTTAATACGAAATGAACTGCCTTTTTTTGAAATATCTGTAACATTTTCATTGCAGTGAATACACTTATCAATGTTTTTATCGTTCTTCAAAAACATATTAAGAACAGTCTGTGCCTGCAGGGATCTTGGATAATAATATCCATTAATAGAGGTTGTAAGAACTCCCTCATCATAAAAGAGATCAAACATTGCCTTTTTATCAAATTTTTCAACCACATTGTAGCCGAATTCCGGATGTTCACCCCTGAAGCTTTTTTCGTCAATGCAGTCATTGGCAAAATTACATCTTCCATTACCAGTAACCAACAATTTTTTACCTGGTTTATCTTTATGCTCAAGTATAAGAATACTGACATTATTATGTGTTTTTCTTTTTAATACTAATGCTGCCATAAGACCGGCTGCACCAGCTCCGCATATTATCACATCATATTTATCCAATTATCTGCTCCTTTATGATCAGCTGGAATAGCTTTCAAGTAATGCATACAGGCTTTCCTCATCCTCAATAAAAAAGCCCTTCTTAAGTTTCTCGCGCTCATTTTCCCCAAATGAGTCCGTATTGATTCCGGTATAATCATATACAGTCTCCTTATCGTCATAATATACAACAATCTCACCTTCAAGGGACTGCACGTAATAACTCCCGGGATATTCCTCATGATAAATACCGGCTTTACCTGTTTCCATATTGCTATAGATATTATCCGTACTTATTGGTTTTTCAGTAACAAACGAAACATTTTTCTGCTTAACATAATCTGTACTTTCTTTACCAAATTTTACAAGATATACTACAGCAATCAATATGAGAATAAAACATATTGCAAAACACGTAATTATTACTGTGGTAATATTTTTCCTTTTCATAATATCCTCCGGTTTAAGATTAAATACAAAAATTAGTCCTGTGAATATTATGATTATTGCCAGAATATACATGTATTATTCAAGTATTATCCATATATGTCCCATAATCCGTTTTTTTCAAATGATGCAGCCATGTTTTTAGCACCATTTACTATATTACTGTCAAAACCAAGTACTGAAAGAAGTTTTATAGCATTTCTGGTTTTCGAATAGCCATCATGAATCTTATAATCAAATACTACATCATCTTCAGTTACGCTTTCCTCAAAATGATAATTGTTATAGCAGTTCTCAAGTATATGTGCCAGTTCAATATCATGTGTGGCTGCAAAACAAAGTGTATTGGTATATGATAATGCTCTTAAAATCTCGCTTGATGCTGCTATTCTTTCAATAGTATTTGTTCCCCTTAGTACCTCATCAATACAGGATAAAACATCTTCATTTTGTGATGCATCAACTATCCTTTTAAGTGACATTATCTCAACTATAAAATAGCTTTTACTGCCAAAAATATTATCAGTAAGTGCCATGGAGGTCATAACATGATAAAAGGATGAAATGTACTTTTTGGCACATACGGTAACAATAGTCTGGGCAAGAATCGCATTAATAGCAGTCATTTTAAGGAATGTTGACTTTCCCGATGCATTTGATCCTGTAAGCAGTACACAATTACTGGTATCAAAACTGTTATATACAGGTTCTTCAATAAAAGGATGGTAGCCATCACTGAACCGAAGAATTCTCTTTTCCTTAGTAAACTCTGGGATGCACAAGCCTTTTTTCTCATTCATTTTTCTAAATGAAGCAATGGCAATAACAAAATCAATATATCCAATTTCTTCATGTATTTTAAGAAGCGTATCCTGATTTTCCATAATAAATCTGTGCATGGAATCAAATTTTATCAGGTCCACATGGGTAAGCATCCTGAAATAATCAAATACAATATCAGAAAGATTACCTCCATTCGCCTTAAGCACAAGGGATGAATTCCTTTTGAAGCCCTTATATTTTTTTATACAGGCATTTATTACAGATGTCTGCTCCTTTATTATGTCAATATTACTTTTTCCTATATTCTCAGCACAGTATAGCATTTTAATAACCTGATTAAATACATGGTAATACATTTCAATATGGGCTTTTCTTCTATAATAAGAACCAATTGAAAACAGAATATTAAATATAAGTACTCCTGCAAATATGGAATAATTAAACAAAAGACCTGCAATACACACAAGCCAGATAAGATTGATTATATAATGAATTACCGGTGTTTCCTTTTTCACATTATCAAGTAACATAAAATATTCATAAAAAGAAAGTTTTGAATCCTTTCCAATGCGTGAAAGCTTTTTTTCTATAGCAATTCGGTCACTTTCATTTTCAAGGAAATAATCAATCAGTTTATTTCTTTTGTCAAGTATATCCTTATTAAAAACAGGTTTTCTAAGGAGCTTGTATAAGACTTCCTCACCCATTGCTGACCTTGTGTGATTAAGAATTTTATATAGTTCATCCATTTCAAGATCATTCCATGTAATATCATCAAGGTCTCCATCAGAAGAATCCATATTATAAAAGGCCTTAATTGAGTCGAGCTTTCCGACCCTGTATTCACAATCCGGAAGACATCCAAAGCTTTCTGCCAGATAGGTTTCAAGCCTTTTTTTATCATAAAAATAATCATATACAGCCTTTACCACAAAAAATATTACGATTGCGGCAACTGTAAGCAACACTTCAATCTTCATTATCTTTCCTTTCTCCCCCCACAAACAAAAAGACCATTACATAAAATGTAACAGTCTTTTATAAATTAATCAAGCAAAATAAATATTAATCTCTGACAACCCTTGCTATCTTAACAGGTGAACGATAATAAGCATTAGAAATCTTGATACCTGTTCTTGGGTTGCTGGCATGAATAATCATTCCACTTCCGATATACATGGCAACATGGTTGATTCTTGATCCATTAGAGTAGAAGAATAAGTCTCCCGGTCTTACATCTTTACCACTAACACTTCCAAGAGCTGATGCCTGACTTCTTGAATCTCTTGGAATACTATAACCAAAATGCTGATAAATTCTCATTGTGAATCCTGAACAGTCGATACCACCTGTAAGGCTTGTACCACCATAAACATATCTGTTTCCAAGGAACTGTTTTGCATACTCTACAATAGATGCTCTTGTTGAAGAAACTCCATCAGAACCATCTGTTGCAATATCACCAATCTTAACAGCACGATTAAGCTTAAATGAAATCTCTACAAATTCCTTGGCTACAAATGCATATCCATCATCAATTGATACACATATCCAGTTACTTAAATCTGAACACATTGCATCATAATCAAGACCCTTAAGCTGTTTTTTCTTAATATGCTTGCTTATAAACTTATCAAGCCATTCCTTTGAAAGATTCTCGCGGTATATCTCGAAATCTTCATCCTGTCCAAGTACATCATATATTGCTGAATCTGTTGAAGGAAGGGCACGTACACGAAGACCCTCTGATAAAACAGTAGCCATCTTTGTTCCAACCTTCATAGCCATTTTCTCAGCTTTTTCATCTGTAACAAGATAACTTGCCTTAACATAACCCTTAACTTTTCCAGATACGATCTTTGCCCATCCCTTTTTAATCTTATAGATATGGCATCCGGCATGCTTTGTAAGCTTACCAACAACCTTACTGCTTTCTGATGGTTTTTTTCTTACATTAAGGTAAGTGTCAACCTTTGCAATTCCAAGTCTGTCATAATTAAGATTGAGCTTAACATGCTCATCCGGTGCTTCTGCAAGTTCATCATTAACCTGATCAGTTACAACATCACTTACCTGCTCATCATATGAAATGGCCGCATCTGTTACAGCCTGTGCTGTCTGCAAATAAGAAGATGCAATAGAACCTGCTGCACCTGTCTGTGCCTCTGCAACAACAAGCTTATCAAGTGAAGTATTAATACCTGCAATAGGTTCTTCTGTTGCAACCCTTCCTGCCTCGATTGCCTTAACACCAATTGTCATGGCAAGAACACCTGCAACTCCTAAAATTCCAAATTTATATATTCTGTTTAACCTTTTAGCTCCAAAAAAGCGACTCATAATATCCTCCTTAAAGAAACATCGCACACACACCATCCGGCAGACACATGTGTCTGGCCCGATAATTGTTACAAAATTATTAAACTTTGTTTCCTAGTATAGCAATGCAATTCCCCTTTGTCAACATAGCCATTACAAAAATGTTACAAAAACGGATAGATATTATAGCTTTTTATGATAATTATTATAATTTTTTCACAAAATGTATTCTACCTAGATAGAATGTTCAATAAATAATATTAAATAATCAGACAGATAAGTCCACCATTACTGTCATTAATTACTTTTTCAATTGCCTCTTTTAACTTCTGCTCACTTTCTTTTGTAAGCTTATTTATTTTACCTTCAATTCCATCATCAACAAGTTCTTTTACGGTTTTACCAAAAATATTAGTATTCCATATGCCTTCTTCACCATTTTCACTGTTGGCAATCATATAATCAAGAAGATCACCAGCCTGCTCCTTTGTTCCAACAATTGGTGCAATTTCTGTTTCAATGTTGGCGCTTATCATATGGATTGAAGGAGTTACCGCCTTTATTCTGACTCCATACTTATTGCCCTGACGGATTACTTCAGGTTCAACAAGATTAATATCCCCTTCCTTAGGATTAACCACACCATAGCCTGTATTCTTAACACTTTCATAAGCCTCGGTCAAAAATTCTATTTCAGATTTCTTTGATGATAATTCCTTTAACTTACTAATAAGACTATATTCATCTTTTATATCAAGCCCTGTCAATTCTGAAATGATACTATAATAATAATTTTCATCAAAAGAAAGTGTTACATTTACAATACCCTGTCTAACATCAATATTATCAACTCTGTAATCCCTGATATATGTACTTTCTTCCTTGAATTCATAGTTTTTAATATCCCTGAGGGTATTAATACCTGAAAGATTTTTTCTAAGTATACCTATCAGCTCTTTCTTGATTACATGTTCTGTATCTAACATGTTTATCCATGTAGGAACATTGTAATCAATTCTGTCAACCGGAAATTCCATTAAAACCTCTGACATAATATTATTAATATCATTTACTGTCATGCTTTCCAGATTAACAGGCATTACCCTGACATTGTATGTATCAGTCATTTTTTTCGCAAGACCTGCTGTTTCCGTATTAAATGGTCTTACAGTATTAAGTACTATTATGTATGGTTTACCTGACTTCTTAAGTTCATTTACTGCTTTTTGTTCTGCCTCTTCAAATGCATCTCTTTTTATATCTCCAAAACTTCCATCAGATGTAACCACTATTCCTATAGTCGAATGTTCATTGATAACTTTTTTTGTTCCAATCTCAGCTGCCTTTGAAAATGGAATTTTATCACTGCTCCAGGGGGTATTAACAAGACGTTCATTTTCATCCTCCATATATCCCCTTGCACCATCTGCAATAAAACCAACGCAGTCAATAAGTCTGACCTTTACCTTTGTCTCATCATCAATTTTTACTATGGCTGCTTCCTTTGGAATAAATTTTGGCTCTGTAGTCATAATAAGACTGCCTGTTCCTGACTGTGGCATCTCATCCTTTGCCTGTTCTTTTGCCTCTCCCTCTTCCATTCCGGGAATGATCATATTAGTCATGAACTTTTTTATAAATGTTGACTTTCCTGTTCTTACCGGTCCAACAACCCCTATATATATTTCTCCGCCTGTTCTTATAGTAATGTCACTATACACATTCTTATTTTCCATAACATGCCCCTTTCAATATTTAACGTCTTTTAAATTAATATGACAGACGTTTAAATATAATTCCTCTCGCAAGAATTTTTTTGTAATAAATAATGGTTATTTAAACTACAATTATATAAATAACATTTAAGGGAAAATTATGAACAATAAAATCAAAGCCTTCGTCACATCATTTATTTCACAATTACTTATTTTCACCTTACTTATGTCCTTTTTATCATTTTCTTATGTATCTGGTATAGCACATGCAAAGGCGCTTACTGACATATCCGCCGACGCAGCAGTCCTTATGGAAGGTAGTACAGGCACAATCATATATGAAAAAGACAAGGACAAAGAACTTATTCCTGCAAGCATAACAAAAATTATGACATTAATTCTTATATTTGAAGCCATAGATTCTGGTAAATTATCATTAAATGATGAGGTTAGTGTAAGCGAATACGCAGCATCCATGGGTGGTTCCCAGGTCTTTTTAGAAGCTGGTGAAAAACAGAGTGTTGATACAATGATAAAATGCATATCCATAGCAAGCGCCAATGATGCCTGCGTTGCAATGGCAGAGCATATTGCTGGAAATGAACAGACCTTTGTTGATATGATGAATGAAAAAGCAGCCTCCTTAAATATGAAGCATACTCATTTTATGAACTGTAATGGTTTAGATGACAGTATCAAATCAGGACATTATACAAGTGCTCTTGACGTAGCTATTATGTCCAGAGAGCTAATAACAAAGCATCCTGAAATCGAAAAATATTCTACAGTATGGATGGATACAATAACCCATACCAATCATAAGGGTGTAAAATCAGAATTCGGACTTACTAATACAAATAAACTTGTAAGAACCTATAATGGCATTACCGGTCTGAAAACAGGGTCTACAAAAAAAGCCAGATACTGTCTTTCAGCCACTGCAAGACGCAATAATACAGATATAATAGCTGTTGTAATGGGGGCACCGGATCCAAAGGCAAGATTTTCCCTGGCCGCCTCCCTTCTTGATTATGGATTTACAAATACAGAAAAATATATTGATGAATATAAAGACCTTGCCCTTCAGCCTATACCAGTTAAAGGAAGTCTGACTAAGGAAATAAATATTTGGCCCAAAGAGTCCTTTAAGCACATTTTTACAAACGGCGAAGATACATCACTTATAAAACGTAATGTAAAATTACCTGAAAGCCTGAATGCACCTGTAAAACAGGGAGATATTATAGGACAGATTGATTATGATTATGGTGGAAATATTATAGGAAGTATCAGTCTTATAGCAAAAAATGAGGCTCCAAAATCATCCTTTATGGATTGCTTTGAAGCCATCATCTGTAAATATTTTAAATTATGGGGATTATAAATTACATCTCATTAAGATAGTTTTCGTATCCTGTTTTTTCAAGCTTCTCACATTTGGCAGATACACTGTCTTTCATTCCCTCTGAATATTTATTCAGCTTGGAAAGCAGTGTGCTGTCATTTATTGCTAACATCTTAAGAGCGAGAAGTCCTGCATTTTTAGCTCCATTAATTGCTACAGTTGCTACAGGAATACCTGATGGCATCTGAACGATTGAATATAATGAATCAACTCCTCCTAATGATTTTGTATGGATTGGAACTCCAATAACAGGAAGTGGGAATAATGCTGCACACATACCTGGAAGGTGAGCTGCACCACCAGCACCTGCAATAATAATATCAACTCCCCTGTCTTTTGCCGTTTTTGCATAATCAACAAATATATCCGGCATTCTGTGAGCAGATATTATTTTCATCTCATACTCAACTCCAAACTCCTCAAGAACCTTTGCAGCCTGACTCATAATTGAAAGATCTGAATCACTGCCCATAACAATACTTACTTTTGACATTTTCATTAACTCCTTTATCTTTAATATTTTACATCATTTCATTAAGTTTTTCTGTTCCAGCTAATACAAAACGGCCATTTTCAATAATTGCAACTTCTTCGCCATTTTCCTTAACAGCATATATTCCGCCTATTTCATCATATGGAATTGTAATATCTGTATGACATCCAAAATAAGCCTCATTTATATTTTCTTTTCTCTTAAGTGATATGCTGTTATCTCTGGCTATTACTTCTTTGCCATCAGGATTATACTCAGGAATTTCCTCACTCATACTAAAGCATGTATCACCAATTGCAATATGAGGACCGGTTTTTTCGGCAATAAGGATTGGCAGTTTGTCTGCTATATTGTAATCCCTGGCCATTTTAAATGCTGCTGTATTTGTTCCAATAGCAAGTTCTCCCATAGGAAGGAACTTGTGCTGTTTCATAAGATTATCTCTTACATAGTCAGTATTTTTTTTATCATCATCATAGTTATCACATGAATAGCTGCCAGTTAAACCATCATTAAATTCTATTTTAAGGTTACGGTACTCAAGTCCATTAATATAAACCTTCTTTACATTTAAAAGACCATTTGTTCCCTCAAGCTTAGGAGAGGTATAAACCTCACCAACAGGTATGTTACAGTCAGCAAGACAATTGTGAAATAAGCTTTCTTTTGAAGGATCATTAAGGGCTGTAAGCTTAATTCTAAGGTTAGTCTCATTGCCATTATTGCCTTCAATTCTAACTTCAGTAGATTGATCAAGGACATTTATAATACACTGCTGTATATCTGAAAACATATCAGTATCAAGTGTATTAATAAGGATACATTCTTCAAAAATCTCTGGATATATACTTCCTATCTCCGGTACAGGGAAAGCAATTATTGTAAAACTGAATGCATCTCTTTTAATATAATTGTTAACAAGAGCATTGGCACTTATCTGATATTCAACCTTAAGATTTTGTTGTTCTTCACTTAACACGCATGCATTTTCCTTTGAAAGCGGATTAAAAATATTCTCACCAAAATATTCAAATACAGCAGGACCGGCATACACATCGGCATCCTTTGCATACTCATCATATACCTTCTTAAGAACACTTAAGGACCTGTCCTTAACGGCCTTATTATAGTAAATTGAATTATCAAATCTGTGATCATAGGCAAACTGTGGATTAGTATCTATTGCTTCTGTCTGATTAGCACCTCTGCTTATCAAAGGCCTGAGGCCATGCTGTGCAAATTTGGCAATAGCTTTTTTTATGATTCTCTCCATTCCCACAGGGTATCTTATCTGTACTGTTTCCTTCTTTGAAAGATCAATTCCTGCAAGTTCAAATCCCTTAATATAACCATCAACATACGCATCAACTATTTTATCAATTTTTTCTTCAGGCAGAGCATTGATGAATTTGAATGATTCTCTCTCATTGTAAGAAATATTTTCGCCATAAAGGTACAAAATACGTTCATCATTAATATCTGTTTTAGTAACAATATCAGAGAAAAATGTATAGTTCTTATCAAGACTGTTTCTTACCCTTACTCTTGTTCTGTCTTCCATATAATCGTATATATGATAATAAATTGCTGATTTTATACTTCCCTCATGTGAGTTTTCAGGCTCATTTTTAATAATATCATATATTTCCAAAAACAGTTCAGCAGTAATAGTTATATCAAAGTATCTCTGCTCAAAACAGTATCTTCCAAGTTCACTTACCAAGGATGCTATAAAGCAAAGCATCTGCCCGGTATTACCATCAAAAAAACACTCAATATAATCTGGATTTGCAAAGGATTTTTCATAATATATTTTATCGTATCTGAAACAATTAACAGAATAATTACAGGCTTCAAGGGTATTAACAGCTATCTCCTTATACCAGCCAAGTATTCCTGTATTATATTTTCTGTTATTTTCAATTATAAAATCATTGCATTTTTTGTATGCCATAAACATTTCGGCAAGTTTCGAAAAATAATCCGCATATTTTTCAGGAATGGTATCTGTTTCATTTAATATACCCTGAATTCTATCCATGGCAAGAAAATATCTTGACATATCAAGCTCTTCAAGATCATTATATATTTTACCCTCCATAACATTTGGCCAAAGATAATTATATTTAGCATAATTCCAAAGTTTCTCTGAGCCCCTGGCTGATTCTGAATTACGCTTAAAAATCTTTGAAATTGCAACTCCATGTTCTTCCCAGGACTTTCCTCCTGACGCATCATTTAACATAGTTGGCTGAACCTTATCAAGGCAGTTTGCAAATAATGATTCTGGAGTATTCTTATCTTCAAATTCTCTCCATAAATCAAACATGTATTTTGCCTGATCCTCTGGAAGAATGTTAAATAATCTCCTGGCAGCCTTCATTTCTCTTTCACTTTTAGTCTGGTTGCCGGCCTCATCATAAGCATAAGTATCCCCGGCATCTATTTCAATAATATCGTGTATAAGAACCATTGCCATAGTTCTTAAAACATCAATATCTTCGTTGGAATATTCAGAAAGAAGCAGAGCCATCATGGCAAGATGCCATGAATGTTCAGCATCATTTTCCTTAACTTTGCCATTTGATAGATAGGTCTGCCTCTTTATATCCTTCAATTTATCAATTTCCAATATGAAATCCATCTGTTTTTTCAATCTGTCATGCATATAAGCTTCTCCTATAAACACTCAAAATATATTTAAAATTAATACGTTATTACACAAATTATACACACAAAATATATACGCAAGCTATACAATAAATCATATACAATACATATACACAAAAATATATACAATAATATATATACAATATATATATACAAAGATATATACAAATGAGTAGCGCGATAAGCCGAGTTATGTCGTTGGATGATCATCTATCTAGACCTGATGTTGCCACCAGGTTCAAGCGACCTACCCGAAAGCACGACGGGCCGCCGTATTGCTTTCTATTCGGTCTTGCTTCGGATGGGGTTTACATATGCCTTTGATGTTACCACCAAAGCGGTGGGCTCTTACCCCGCCTTTCCACCCTTACC
>DEDL01000018.1:114638-116941 GCA_002349525.1 Lachnoclostridium sp. UBA2905 | reverse complement strand
AGTTATCCGGCATCCTGCCCTTTGAAGCTCGGACTTTCCTCACCTACAGCCTTTCGGCTTTGTAGCCGCGATCACCTGCGCTACTCATAATGTAACAATATTATACTGCTTATACCGGAAAAACACTCTTTCCAATAAACTCTCTTAAAATTGAGTTATAAGCAATATTCTCACTGCTGACTCCAAGAAAATAGTCCAAAAACTTAAGAAGTCTCTTGGCTTCAACATATTCCTTGGATTTCCTGTCAACCTGGAATAAAAGAGGTTCAGCATACTGCTTTAATATAGCAAATTCATAAACCAAAGCAGAATTAAACATTGCATCTGCTTCTTCCTTAAATGGGAATATGTACTGGCTTTCTCCTCTTCTTACAGACTGCCACATTGCAATTGTCTTTGTTGCATCAGAACCCCTGGTTCTTGCATCCCTGACAATTCTTCTAAGAAGTCTTCCATCAGCTGTCGGAATGTGGTTGTGCTCATCAATATTTAACTGTGTCAAAGCACTTATATATATTTTATACTTACTTTCCTTAGGAAGGGAATAAGACATTTTATCATTCAGTCCATGTATTCCTTCAATAACAAGAATATCATTATCGCCAAGTTTTTTCTTCTTGCCCTGATATTCTCTCTGACCTGTTATAAAATTATAGGTTGGAAGTTCAACCTCTTCACCCCTAAGAAGAGCAGTCATATCCTTATTAAACTGTTCAACATCTATTGCTTCAAGACATTCATAATTGTAGCTTCCATCCTCATTAAGAGGAGTGTTAACTCTGTTAAGAAAATAATCATCAACCGGAATTGGATGTGGATTATATCCCATTGTCGAAAGCTGAATAGAAAGTCTGTGTGAAAATGTTGTCTTTCCTGAAGAAGATGGACCGGCTATCATAACAAATTTAACATTATTTCTTTTGACAATATCAGCAGCAATATCACCGATTCTCTTTTCGTGAAGTGCCTCATGGATCATTATTATGTCATTAATCCTTCCCTGTGAAATAGCTTCATTCAGGTCTCCAACAGTACCTACATTTAAAGATTTACCCCATTCGTCTGATTCCTTAATCACCGAATAAAACTTTGGTGATGGCACAAAAGGTTTTATCTCATCAGGTTTTTCCTTAACAGGTAGCACAAGCACAATACCACTGCCATATTTTTCAAGGCTGAAATATTTAAGTACTCCTGTTGAAGGTGGCATAGCACCATAATAATAATCATAAAATCCATCAAGCTCATAAACGTTAACAACTGATGAACGTCTGAATCTAAAAAGCTTTTCCTTATCATACATTCTGTATCTGTCAAATAATGCTATTGCATCATCTGTTGACATGACAGTTTTATTAAATAAAATATCACGTTCAACATATTCATGCATTTTCTCTTCAATCTGTTTTATAAGCTCATCTGATAATACTACATCTCCATCAAATTCGCAATAAAAACCATTGTTAATTGTAGATTCCACAGAAACTTTATTTATCTTTTTAAATTCGATTATGTCATAAACTGCTTTTAACATAATCATTGTTACACCTCTGACATATACATTATGTCCGATTTCTGATGAAGTATCTACAAATGACAAAGTGCAATCCCTCTTAATTTTCTTATTAAGCTCAGTCACCTTGCCATCTCTTATGGCAGCAATTATATCATACTTATAGTCATCCTTGTGTTCAGATGCAATATCTTTTATTAACATATTAGCTGGATAAACCTTACCTGTATCATTATAATTAACTGTAACATTTTCTGTCATAACTAGCCCCCCAATCAACTATAACCTTAAATGTATCACTAGCCCTTTTAGTTAAACAAATTAAGACAAGACTCAATTACCTTGATCTCATCAGTTATTTCTCTTGTTCTTCCTGCAATAATATCTGTCTTTACAGGCTCATTTTCAAATCTCTTTAATATCTGTCTGTTCTTTGACAATTTTCCATCTAAAAAACTTTTCAGAACAGTATCCTTATTCTGAATCAGCTTTTGTCCATATATATACTCATACTCATTATCATACTTTTCATTCCCTTTGATTCCATGAATAATAGTATAATATTTTCCGTCTTCAAAAATCATTTTTTCATCATCTATAGTATAACCATTATCATGAAGAAAATGCCTGACCCTGAAAACATCTGACTGTGGCGAAAGAACCAGTTCATTTACTTTATTATCTGTTATGTATTCATCCTTCAAAATATCACATATCAGACTACCACCCATTCCACATATTAAAACAGTATCAAGGTGTATAGAATGGTCAAAGTTCTTCAGTCCATCAG
>DEDL01000018.1:114296-114513 GCA_002349525.1 Lachnoclostridium sp. UBA2905 | reverse complement strand
ATTGTTTTTAACAAGATATATGGACATATAGGCATGGTCGCATCCAATGTCTGCAACAACGGACCCCTTTTTAACAAATGACGCTGCACACTCAAGCCTTTTTGAAAGCTGCATATCAAATCCTCTTAATAAAATATTAGTCAATAAAGTCTTTCAGCTTACGGCTTCTGCTAGGATGACGAAGCTTTCTTAATGCCTTTGCTTCAATCTGTCTGAT
>DEDL01000018.1:113950-114078 GCA_002349525.1 Lachnoclostridium sp. UBA2905 | reverse complement strand
TCAAGAGAAACAGGCTCCTGTGAAATTTTCTGTATTTCTCTTACTCTTTCCACTGGAAGATTCATTTCTTTAGCTATTTCTTCAGGATATGGCTCTCTTCCAAGCTCCTGTAAAAGCTGGCGCTGTAC
>DEDL01000018.1:104781-113893 GCA_002349525.1 Lachnoclostridium sp. UBA2905 | reverse complement strand
GCCTGATCTGCAATAGCTCTTGTAATGGCCTGACGAATCCACCATGTAGCATAAGTACTGAATTTATAACCCTTCTTATAATCAAACTTTTCAACAGCTTTAATAAGACCAAGGTTTCCTTCCTGAATAAGATCAAGGAAAAGCATTCCGCGTCCAACGTATCTTTTTGCAATACTTACAACAAGACGTAAGTTTGCCTCTGCAAGACGTTTCTTAGCTTCTGCATCTCCATCTTCCATTCTCTTTGCAAGATTAACTTCTTCTTCTGCTGTAAGAAGTGGCACCTTACCAATTTCCTTAAGGTACATTCTGACAGGATCTTCAATGCTTACTCCATCAGGCACTGATAAATCAATATTTTCAATTTCCTCTTCCTCGTCATCTCTCTCAATATCAAGTAAAAGGTCATCTGCAGTATCCGTGTCATCTGTCATACGAAGCACTTCAACATCATTGCCTTCTAAGAATTCATAAATTGAATTGATCTTATCTGCCGAAAGATCCATATCTTTAAAATGATTGTTGATCTCATCCTGCATAAGAACATTCTTCTCTTTCTTGGCAATTTCAAGTAACTCATTCATTTTCTCTGTAAATTTAGCGATATTTTCGTCCATTTACAATTTCCTCCTGTCAAAATATTATCATATAGCGGCCTTCTTACAATGAAATATGCATTTTTTGCATCTCAATCATCATTTTCATGAGTTTTTGCAACTCTTCAGGTGTAGTAGCACTTTTTGCAAGACGGTCCACATTTTGTTTTTTAATTCTTTTTACCAGTTCATTTAATACTTTTTCTTTTTCCTGCCTGCTAAGATTTTCCTCAGCAAGGTGTCTGTTAAATATTCCAGCCACTGTCTTTTGCTCATCAACATCGGTAAACATATTAATAATCTTAGCCGGGTTAATTGTTTTTGATTCTGCATAATCTGTATATACATAATGTGCAGTCATTCTATATGGTTCTTCAAAAAAATCTTCTTCAGTCAAAAATTCACCAAGCAAATCGATAAGCGAAGGTTCATTAGCCATCCAGGTAAGTAACAAAGCCTGAGCCTGTATCTGTCCATCCTCCTTCTTTTTGTTGTCTGACTGATTATATGTCTTTTTATTAACTGCAACAGGTATTCCAGCCATTGAAGCACTCTGCTTTGCAACAAATTTCTTAAGATCCTCTGTCCTTATATTATATTTTGCGGCCATTGCCTGAATATAATTGTCTCTTTCAAGTTCATCCTCAAAAGTAAGCAGCTTCTTTGCCATTTCCAGATAAAAATCTGTTTTCTGTTCCGGATCACTGAAATCAAACTGTTTCTCTAACACAGAAATTTCAAATTCAAATCCATTAACAGCTTTTTCTATTCTCTTTTCATATTCTTCCCTGCCCAGATTTTTTATAAACTCATCCGGATCTTTATATGGTTTCATGTCAAGGACCTTAACAGACAGTCCAGCACCCTTTAAAATAGGAATTGCCCTTAAAGCCGCCTTCATACCTGCTCCATCGCTGTCATATGTTATTATAACCCTGTTTACATATCTTTTAATCAAATTAGCCTGCATTCCTGTAAGGGATGTACCAAGTGAAGCCACAGCACTGTCAAAGCCAGCCTGATGAAGTGCAATTACATCCATATATCCTTCACAAAGAAGAAAATATTTTGCTTTAGAATGTCTGGCATAATTAAGTCCATAAAGATTGCGGCTCTTATCGAATATCTGTGTTTCCGGTGAATTAAGATATTTGGGAAGTGCATCACCTAAAACTCTTCCTCCAAAGGCTATAACCCTGTTATTGGCGTCCATAATTGGAAACATGACCCTGTTCCAGAATTTTTCCCTGGCCCCGTATCTTTCATCAAATGTAAATAGTCCACTGAAATTTAATTCCTCATCGCCATAGCCTTTTTGTTTCAAATATCTGTATAATCCATTACTTTTCCCAGTATAACCCAGTCCAAATCTTAATATAGTCTCATCAGTAAGACCTCTATCCTTAAAATATCCATAGCCTGTAGTCCCCATTGGAGACTTAAGTATACTGTAGTAATAGGTTGCCGCATCTGAATGAATATCAATCATTCTTTTCTTACGATTTGATGCTGCCTTTGCTTCCTCACTATATGTCGCAGTAGGAAGGCTGACTCCAGCCTTGTCAGCAAGTATTTCTACTGCTTCCTTAAATTCCACATTGTCATATTCCATAACAAATGTGTAGGCATTACCTCCGGCACCGCATCCAAAGCAATAGTACATCTGTTTTGATGGACTTACGGAAAATGATGGAGTTTTTTCACTATGAAATGGACACAGGCCAACATAATTGCTTCCATTTTTCTTCAAATGAACATATGGGGATATAAGATTAACAATATCAGTTCTTGTTCTTATCTCTTCAACAAGTTCATCTGGATAATACATGTTATTCTTCCTCCCCCATTTTTAAATATAGTTATACAATAATAAAATATAGTTATGCAATAGCAAAATATAGTAATACAATAATGTAAATGATCATTGTTTATAATACATTCCATGTCTTTGGTATTGTAAGATTTTTGAATGTATTAGTAGCAAATCTGTCAGACATGCATGCGATATAATCACATACAGCCCTCTCCTTAGTAGTTCCATTATCTATAAGCTTTACAAATTCCTCAGGCATCTCATCAATATTTTTCAGATAATATTCAAATAATTCTATAATAACATGGGTTGCCTTCTTTTCTTCATTCTTTGCCAAAGGATTAGTGTAAAGAGTTTCAAAAAGAAATGCCCTTAGACCCATAAATGCCTCATGAACTTCTTCTGACATACATATATCATTCTTATCTTCGCTGTTAAGTATAATATCATGTATAAGACAATTAAGCCTCTCCCTTGTACTATGTCCAAGAATATCAGTATACTTAACAGGCAGTTCACCTTCCGCCAAAAGATGAGCTCTAATTGCATCATCAATATCTGAATTAATATAGGCAATTTTATCAGAAAATCTAACAATTTTCCCTTCCAGGGTGGATGGATTACTGTTGGTCTGATGATTACGTATTCCATCTCTTACTTCAAAAGTAAGATTCATACCCTTACCACCATTTTCAAGTATTTCTACAAGACGCACTCCCTGTTCATTATGTGAAAATCCTTCGGGACACAATGTGTTTAATGCCCTCTCTCCACAATGACCATATGGTGTATGACCAAGATCATGGCCCAGAGCAATTGCCTCTGTCAGTTCCTCGTTAAGCCGCAGTGCCTTGGCAATAGTCCTTGCATTCTGTGAAACCTCCAAAGTATGTATTAATCGTGTTCTATAATGATCACCCTGAGGTGCCAAAAAAACCTGTGTTTTTTGCTTAAGCCTTCTAAAAGCCTTGCAATGGAGTATTCTGTCTCTGTCTCTTTGATATACCGGTCTTAGATCGCAGGGTTTTTCATACCTGTCCCTTCCCTTTGATTCATCACTAAAGGACGCAAAAGGACTCAATATGTCATGCTCACGAAGTTCGAGTTTTTGTCTGATGTTCATCTCTTTCTCTTCCATGTAAAAGCCTCCCATCTAAAACAGCAATACATACCTAAAGCAGCTATACATGCCTAAAGCAGCTATACATACCTAAAACAACTATACATTATCAAAGCAATACTTCTGTCAAAATTCACCTACATCTATATTAATACAACATTATTTTGCTTCTTCCTTTTTTTTAGAAAAAATACATCCACAAAAATTTTGTCTGTACAAATTATGTTCTTCCGATAATTGTACGCTCTGTTTAAAACCATTCTTCTTTTTAAAGTCTGATGGCAACCACTTCACGCCATATTTTTCACTTAATTCCATACCGATTTCATTGATTTTCTGTGCATTTTTTAATGGACTGATAGACAGGGTTGTACAAAAATAATCATAATTATTTTCTTTTGCAAGCTTTGCAGCAAGCTCCATTCTAAGCTCATAGCATTTAAAGCATCTGTCCTGCCCCTCTGGAAAATGTTCAAATCCACGTACACAGTCATAAAATTCTTTGGAATTATATTCTGCACATATTACATCAACCTTATGCTTAAAGGATGATTCCGAAATAAATCTTTTAAGTTCTTCTTCTCTTTTTATATATTCTGTTTCAGTATCAATATTAGGGTTGTAAAAGAGAACCGTTATATCGAAATACTCAGACAAATAAACAAGACAATAACTGCTGCATGGTGCACAGCACCCATGCAGCAGTAACCTAAGATCATTATTCTCTTTATCTATTCCATCTAAGAGCTTATCCAACTCTTTCTGATAATTAATCTTATTCAAAATTACTCCTTACTTTAAAATAATTCTTATATACTATTATTTTGCAAGCAGTTTTTTAAGAGAAACAAGCTTAACACATACAGCAAATAAGTCACATGCCTTCTGAAGCTCTTCCTCTGTAGGATATGTAGGTGCAATTCTGATGTTGCTATCCTTAGGATCCTTTCCATATGGATATGTTGCACCAGCACCTGTCATAACAACTCCTGCTTCCTTAGCAGTTTTAACAATTTCCTTTGCACATCCATCAAGTGAATCAAATGAGATAAAGTAACCACCAATTGGGTTAGTCCACTTTCCGATGCCAAGTCCACCAAGTTCTTTTTCAAGTGTCTTAAGAACAATCTCAAATTTTGGTCTGATGAGTGCAGCATGCTTCATCATATGTTTTTTAACACCATTAACATCACCAAAGAATCTTGCATGACGTAACATGTTAATCTTATCAAATCCTATTGTCTGCCACTTAAGCTGGCTCATATAATCCTTAACATTGGCTTCTGATGTAGCAAGTGCAGCAATACCTGCTCCAGGGAATGTAACCTTTGATGTTGAACAGAACATATAAACTAAATCATCATTGCCCTGTTTTTTACATTCTGAAAGGATTGGAAGAATCTTATCCTGGTTATCCTCATAGAAATCATGTATACAATAAGCATTATCCCAGAAAATTCTAAAATCTTTTGCAGCAGGCTTAAGTGCAGCAAATCTTTTTACTACCTCATCTGAATAAGAAATACCTGTTGGGTTAGCATACTTAGGAACGCACCAGATACCCTTAACCTCTGAATCATTATTAACATATTCTTCAACCATGTCCATATCAGGACCGTCTTCCTTCATAGGAACATTTATCATCTCTATACCAAAATACTGAAGGATTGCAAAATGTCTGTCATAACCAGGTACAGGACAAAGGAACTTAACCTTACTTTGTTTACCCCATGGAGTCTCGCCCATAATTCCCTTGTTCATAGCCTTTGAAACAACATCGAACATGATATTAAGACTTGAATTACCACAAACAATAACTTCAGATGGATCAACTTCAAGTATATCAGCAATAAGCTTCTTAGCTTCTGGTATACCATCTGCAATACCATAATTACGTGTATCAACAATACTCATATAATCTGATGAACTATTAAGAACATCCATCATAGGAAGTGAAAGCTCTATCTGAGCTGGTGCAGGCTTTCCTCTTGACATATCAAGCTTTAAGCCAAGCGCCTTATACTCATCATACTTCTTCTGAACTACTTTTAATTCATTCTCTAATTCATCTTTTGACATACTGTCATATGCTTTACTCATTTGTCGACCTCCACAGAATTTGTATTTGTATTACGTTGTGTTAACTTTTTCCTGAAGTATTATATATCATGGTTTTTTTGTTGTCAATAATCCAATACCCCTATATGAGGACCTAAAAAACATGTTTTATAATCATTTTATCCTACCTTAATATTTAAAAAGGGATTCACCAACACATGAATCCCTTAAAAATTTTTAATATATATGTTCAATTATATAACTATAATTACTCTATTACATCACCAGCCAATACAGCTAATATTATAATACTGAGATATTATCTCCCTTAAGACCATTGAAGGCACCCTCGATTTTTGCATCTGGATGAGCGATAAGCCACTTATTGCGAGCAACCAAAAGCTTGTCCTCTGAGTACTTGTCGCAATTAGCTTCAAGATCATAGTTAGTTTCTCTTGGAAGTATAATTACACATCTGAACCCTTGGCCATCTACTCCACAAGGTGCATAGTGTAATGTTGTTGCATAACACTCAATCATAGTACCTGCCGGAACAAGAAAAGCTTCGATATTAGCAGTATCGTATGTAAAATCATCATTCACATCCTGTAAACTACCAAGTAAAAGAATAAGATCAGTACATGCGATGTTGTACTCTGATGTACGATGGAATTCTACTGCATTAAGCAGACTGTTGTGACCATTGCAATAGCCAATTTCAACTGGCATCTCCCCATAAAAACTTTCAGAATAATCCTTGAAACATGGAAGAGCTTCGAGTTCAGGTACATCTGGAACATATACCACATCATCTGGACATGGTGTAACTTCGTTCATCTTTGCAATGATTTCTGAACAATCAATATCCTTGATAACCTTTCCATATTTTTTGAATGCCGGATCTGTTACTTTCTTAATCTGAATAGACATAAAATATCCTCCTTAAACATATTAGTTCTTTAAAAGAATCATATATACATTATGAACTATTTTTGTCTATTATTCAATACCAAATGCCAATTTTTCAAAGGTATCAACATCTATTGGTTTTGAGAAGAAATAACCCTGTGCTATATCGCATCCGGACTGTAATAAAATACCAACCTGCTCACGTGTCTCAACACCTTCAACAACGATTTCCATACGCTGTTTGTCAATCATTGAAATTGCACTTGCAACCAACATTCTGTCTCTCTGATTTTCTGCTACAGCACTGATAAATTCTTTATCAAGCTTTACAATATCAAATGGTGCAGCCTTAAGTGTATTCAGCGAAGAATAACCTGATGCAAAATCATCCATAAGAAGTGTAAAGTTTTTCTCTTTAAGTTTATTAATGGTATTATAAAGTTCCTTGGTATCGTCTAACAAAGCACTCTCTGTAAACTCAAGCTGAAGAAGTCTTGTAGGAATATCATATTTTTCAACAAGATCACACAATTCCTCAACGAGGTGCTTATTATAAATATGAATTCTTGAAACATTAACTGATATTGGGAAAACGTCAAGTCCAATTTTAAGCCATTTACTAATACATCTACAGGTTTCTTCCCATACAAATTCATCAAGCTTTATAATATTACCATTCTTCTCAAATATTGGAATAAATGTATCTGGTTTGATAATTCCCTTAACTGGATGTTTCCATCTAACAAGAGCTTCCGCTCCAACAATCTTATTAGTCTTCATATTGTATTTTGGCTGGAGCTGTATGAAGAACTGCTTTTCAGCAAATGCAGTCTGGGTATTAGTCTCAATAAACTTAATATCCATATTCATCTTACTTACTGTGTTATCATAATATGATATTGTCTGGAGAAGATTACCCTTAATAAGACTGAGTGCAATTCCTGCTCTGTCACACATAAGATGAACAGGAAGATCACTCTCTGCTTCAAGATAAATACCAAAATGAGGATTGAGATTAACCATAATATTATATTCCATAATACGATCTTTAATCTTATTAATCTTTTCCTCAATTTCTGTCTCATTAATGTATTGCATACATACAACAAATACGTCTCCGGAGATTCTTCCAATAACCCCTGTATTCTCGTCAACATAGGTTTTAATAGAATCAGCAATATACTTAAGTACATTATTACCAACCTGCCAGTTATATATATCATTAATGACACGGAAATGGTCTATATCAAGTCTGACAATAGCACATTTAATTGAAGGATTCCTATTCATATCAATCATCTTTGCAGCTTTTGTATAGAAGGATGATATATTATATACTCCTGTAATATCATCATGTTCAGCAACATACTTAAGGTGATCAATTGTATCATTGTAAGCAAGTGCAAGCTGACCAAATTCATCATTGCTGTCAATAATCATCTTATTGGAATAATTGCCGTCAATAATCTTTAATGTATTAACTGTAAATGAATTCAGATTAGATACAAAACGGAATATGAAGTTAAGCATAATAGCAGATATAACTATACAAGCTACAGCAATGAAAATAATAATAGGAATTACAACTCCATTAATATTTCCAACTATCTCTCCGTAATTAACAAGACAAACGTCATTCAACTGTGTCTTAGGCATATACGTTGTAACTGCCATATACTTCTTGCCATTGTAACGTACAAATGAAGTCTTACCATCCTTAACAGAATCAACAACCTTCTGAAGTTTACTATAATATTCATCATTATGTGCAACCTTTGAGTATTCAGCATTATATTCCTTGTCACATATAATAGATATAACATCACTAAATTCAGCCGTCTTCATTACACCATCAAGCTTACTGAAAAGAACCTCAACACCATATGCACCAATGACACTATTACCATTTTTCCAGTCCACGATAGGACAAACAATACTCAACACTCTCTGACCGGCATTAGCATCGTTACAAAGCTCCGTATTATAAACCCTTGAATAATATGCTTCACCGCCACAGGTTTTAATCTGTTCAAATAACTCCTCTGACGTAGCTGTATCCTTAGGAGTAAAATCTTTTGTTCCATCTCCCGAAAGACTGATACCATTTTTAAAATCAACCATCCAGGAAGCACAAATTCCCGCACCCGTAAATTCTGTACAATATGCATTAAGAATATGATAAACCTGCTTATAATAATATCCAGTCTCATCATTATTATAGTTGTTAATGTAATTGTACATCATATTGTGATCTTTAGTTGATTTTACATTGTTCTTAATTGTCTCTAATGTATTGTAAACATTAGCATCACTGTTTACAATCTCATCGTTAATACTCTGTCTTATACTTTCAAGCTTATTCTGCGATAAAACAAGCACACAGACAACTCCTGTAATTATTAAAACAATAATTGCCGGTAAGACAACTGTAAGTAATAATTTTTTACCTAAGATTCCAATTTTATTTGCCATATACTTCAGCCCACTTTTATAAAGTTTATATTAAATATATAAAATAAGTATATCAATACGCCTTGATTTAGTCAATGTTTTCTTTGACAATTTTATCAAAAAAAATATATATAGGACACATTTTTCATGTACTGTTCAAGGCCA
>DEDL01000018.1:17564-104774 GCA_002349525.1 Lachnoclostridium sp. UBA2905 | reverse complement strand
TACAAATATAACCAACCCGGCCTTCTGCTGTAAAAGATATCAAAATCCTGCCATCATCACAGCACCGGTACCAAAGAACAAACAACACTTTTAAATGATCCTATATATATTTTTTATAACATCAAAATGTATAAATATTCAAATCACATTTCACTTATTTAATAATATCCTTACCACCCATATATGGTCTTAAAACTTCAGGNNTCAAGGAAAGCAATAAGCATTCTTGGTGGTGCAACAACAGTATTATTAAGAGTATGTGCAAAATTCTTAGTTCCATCTGCTGATTTGTATCTGATTTTAAGTCTTCTTGCCTGAGCATCTGAAAGATTTGAACAACTACCTACCTCAAAATACTTCTTCTGTCTTGGTGACCATGCTTCAACATCAATTGACTTTACTTTAAGGTCAGCAAGATCTCCTGAACAGCACTCAAGTGTTCTTACCGGAATATCAAGACTTCTGAATAAATCTACAGTATTCTGCCATAATTTATCAAACCACATTTTACTTTCTTCTGGTTTACATACAACTATCATTTCCTGTTTTTCAAACTGATGTATTCTGTAAACTCCACGTTCTTCAATACCATGAGCTCCCTTTTCCTTTCTAAAACATGGTGAGTAACTTGTTAATGTTTTAGGAAGTTCATTCTCATTAATCATAGTATCAATAAACTTACCAATCATTGAATGCTCACTTGTTCCAATAAGGTAAAGGTCCTCACCTTCTATTTTATACATCATAGCATCCATTTCAGCAAAACTCATAACACCAGTAACAACATTACTTCGTATCATGTATGGAGGAATACAATATGTAAATCCTCTGTCAATCATAAAGTCACGTGCATATGAAATAACTGCTGAGTGAAGTCTTGCAATATCACCCATAAGATAATAGAATCCGTTTCCGGCAACTCTACGTGCTGAGTCAAGGTCAATTCCGTTAAGCTTTTCCATAATCTCTGTATGATATGGAATCTCAAAATCAGGCACAAATGGATCACCAAACTTTTCTATCTCAACATTTTCACTGTCATCCTTACCAATTGGAACGCTAGGGTCAATTATGTTAGGAATAACCATCATAATTTTTGTAACTTTTTCCTGAAGTTCACTTTCCTTCTGCTCAAGCATTGCAAGATGCTCTGATTCTTCATTTACTTTTTTCTTGCATTCTTCAGCTTCTTCCTTTTTACCCTGTCCCATAAGCTTTCCAATCTCTTTTGAAAGAGAATTTCTCTCAGCTCTGAGACTGTCTGCTTCCTGCTTTACAGCTCTTGATTCCTTATCAAGCTCGATTACTTCATCAACAAGTGGAAGCTTATCATCCTGAAATTTATTTTTAATGTTCTGTTTTACCACGTCAGGATTCTCTCTGACAAATTTCATATCTAACATAATAGATACCTCCTAATTATAACCTATAAAATATTTTATTGTTTAAAATCAATTATTTCAAGAAACCATTTACAATCTGCTCTTCTGCTTCTTTTTCTGTAAGGCCAAGTGTCATAAGCTTAATGAGCTGTTCTCCTGCAATTTTTCCTATTGCTGCTTCATGAATAAGACTTGCATCTATACAATTTGCAGTGATTTCCGGAATGGCACTTACACTTGCATCATCCATGATAATTGCATCACACTCTGTATGTCCCATGCACTTATTATTACCATTAATCTCTGAACAAAATCTCTGGTGTGAAGCATCCTTTGCAACTGATCTTGATATTACATCACAGCTACAATCCATACCATTAAGATCAACTTTAAAATTAGTCTCAGCCTTCTGCTTTCCATGAGTCATTATTTTTTCTTTAATGATAAGAGTTGAACCATCGCCAACAACAGCTTTTGAATCACGGACTGTTGAGTCAACACCCTTTATCTGTACTGTTTCCATCTCCATGTAACTGTCTTTTCCAAGATTAATTATGGTAGTAGGATTCATAATATTCTCTCCACTGCCATCTCCTTCTCCGTAATGCTTCTCCACATATTTCACCTTGGAATTATCACCTATATAAAATGTGTGAATTCCATCATGTCTTGAGCTTTTATCACCACCATTGTGTATTCCACAGCCGGCAATAATAGTTACATTACAGTTATCTCCTATATGAAAATCATTGTATACAAGATCTTCAAGTCCTGACTGACTGAGTATGACCGGAATATGAAGGCTTTCATTCACAGTACCATCTTTCACAAAAATATCAATTCCCGGTTTATCTTCCTTGGTTACTATATTAATATTTTCTGTAGTAGCCCTTCCCTCAAGCTTTCCATTGGCACGAATATTATAAGCTCCCACAGGAATTTTATGAAGATCAGCTACTTCTTCCAATAATCTTTTCTGAACATCATCCATATCTTCTTCTAAACTCCTTTAACATTCCTTTTTATCATAAAATTTACAGTTTCCTGTTCCCTTAAGAACCTCTGGAAGAATCTCTTCCTTAGTTCCCTGGGCAGCAATTTTTCCATCAGATATAACAACAATCTTATCTGCTATATCAAGTATTCTTTCCTGATGGGAAATGATAATAATGGAACCATTTATCTTTTCATGCATTTTTTCAAAAACTTCTATAAGATTCTGGAAGCTCCATAAATCTATTCCTGCTTCAGGCTCATCAAACACAGTAAGTTTTGTACTTCTGGCAAGAGCCATGGCAATTTCAATTCGCTTTAATTCTCCACCGGATAAACTTGCATTAACCTCTCTGTTAATATAGTCTCTTGCACAAAGACCAACCTGTGAAAGATAATCACACGCTCCATTAACAGATATATCCTTGCCGGCAGCAAGCTTAATAAGATCCATTACAGTAATACCCTTAAATCTTACAGGCTGCTGGAATGCATAAGAAATTCCAAGATTAGCACGTTCGGTTATGGATGCATCTGTAATATCTTTTCCATCTAAATAAATGTTTCCCTTAGTAGGTTTGATTATTCCTGCAATAAGCTTTGCAAGTGTAGACTTACCACCACCATTAGGTCCTGTTATAGCAACAAATCTTTCATCAATAGTAAGAGAAACGTCATTAATAATATCAACATTATTATTATCGTCATTCACACTGTAGGATACATTTTTTAATTCAATCATATATGCCTCCAACTAAAATCTTAATATGCATTGCAAATTCGTATCAATAATATTTGAAGCATACTTCGCTTCCTGCTTATATAAACTCGCAACAAATTTAGTATATAGTAATCTTTCAGGTTATTCAAGTACATTTTTTCAATCACTTCACATGCAAAAGAAATCTGTTGATGTAAATGATTAGTAATGTTATACTGTTACAAAAATGATTGGACAGGGACAAATGAGAGAAAAAAGAGATAAGAGAGACAAAAAAGAGATAAATCAGGAAATAAAAGAAGAGATTGTTCAGAATGTAAAGACAGGAAAGGATTATATACTAACCTTTGTACGTTGGCTTGTTATTGCAATAATTGCCGGTTCAGTATGTGGTGTTTTGGGTTCATTATTTTATAAATCCATTGAATATGTAACAGATATAAGAACATCCTACACATACATACCATTGTTTCTGCCCCTTGGAGGAATTGCCATTGTATTTATATACAAGCTTTTTAATGTATATAAGGATAAAGGAACAAATCTTGTCCTTGAATCCATTCATTCCCATGACCAGATTCCTGGAACCATGGCTCCTCTTATATATATAGGAACTGTTCTTACTCACCTTTTTGGAGGTTCTTCAGGTCGAGAAGGTGCTGCACTTCAAATGGGTGGCTGCCTTGGTGTATTTATAGGAAAGAAACTTAAAATGTCCGAAAAAGATATTAATATACTGACTATGTGTGGTATGAGCGCAGTATTTACTGCAATGTTTGGAACTCCTATTACAGCAACTATATTCAGCATGGAAGTAATCAGTGTCGGGATGTTCCAATACAGTGCATTTGTTCCATGTATTATTGCCTCTACAATTTCTCTTGGAATTGCAGGCTCATTTGGAATAAAGGGAGAAACCTTTACAGTATTAAAGCAGCCGGCAATGGATATCTTTTTATGTGGAAAGGTTCTTCTTCTTGCAATAGCCTGCGGTCTTATTGCAATACTTTTATGTCAGTCACTGACTTATTCCCACAAAATTTTCGACAGGCTCTTTAAAAATCCTTACCTCAAAATCGCAGTGGGAGGATTGTTAGTAAGTTTATTTATATTTATAACAAAAACACAGTATTACAGTGGTGCAGGTTTTAATATTATACGAGATGCCTTTAACGGCAATGTGAACTCCTACACTTTTATCATTAAACTTCTGTTGACAGCAATTACTCTGGGCTGTGGCTTCAAAGGTGGCGAAATAGTTCCTGCTCTTTGTATTGGTGCTTCATTTGGAAGTGTGTTTGCCCCTATACTTGGTCTTAATGCCGACTTTGGTTCTGCTCTTGGACTCACAAGCCTTTTTTGTGGAGTTGTAAATTGCCCTATTGCTGCAATTCTTTTGGCAATGGAGATGTTTGGTCAGCATCACCTGCTTGCTTTCGCTATTGCAAGTGGTGTAAGCTATGTTTTCTCAGGATGCTTCGGACTCTACAAAAGCCAGAAAATCTTATATTCCAAGATACATGCAGAATACATTAACACTCACACACATTAAAAAACCATCTATAATATGGCACAAATATATGGCACAAAAAAGCAGCTATGCTTCCAGCAATTACTTGCAGGATTTCATAGCTGCTTTAAAATTATCTATAATGATTAATTAATTATTAGCAAAGGCCTTAACCTCTGTACCCTCTCCAAAAACAAGATATCCATAATAATTGTTCTTTTCAAGCTTGTCAAGATATTTTCCAAGCTTCTTAGGTCTTTCAAGAATTGAAACATTATATTCTTTTCTAAGTTCTTCTGCAAGTTCATATGCCTTTGAATATTCATCAGCATTATAGAATAATGCCACATGCTTTTCAGTATCCACCGGCTTATATCCCTTTTCATTAAGAATAGAGAAAATACGCTCAAATCCTATCGAGAAACCTACTGCAGGTATATTCTCATTAGTAAACTTGCCAATAAGATTATCATATCTTCCACCACCGGCAATAGCACCCTTAAAGCTTGTGCTTTCTACTTCAAATATTGTTCCTGTATAGTAACCCTGTCCTCTTACAAGTGAAATATCAAATACAACATCATATTTTCCGTCAGCAATAGCTAAGGACTCATTAATAATTGTTTCAAGCTGTGAAACATACTGCATATCATCTTCAGTTATAAGCTTCTTTACATCTTCTAACGAAATACATTCTCTATCAAGAAATTTAGCAAATTTGTCAATTGCACCAGACTCAAAGCCCTTATCAGCAAGCTCAGCACAAACTCCATCCTTACCAATCTTATCAAGCTTATCAAAAACAATACATACACTATCAAGCTCGTCCTCAACAAATCCCATAGATGTAAGTACGGCCTTAAGTATTCTTCTGTCATTAACCTTAATCTTGAAACCACCAATATTAATTGCAAGAAGAGCCTTAGCAGTTGTAGCAATAAGCTCAATCTCACATTTATAAGACTTAGAACCAATTATATCAATATCACACTGAACAAATTCACGGAGACGGCCCTTCTGTGGTCTCTCTGCCCTGTAAACCCTGTCAACCTGTATAGTCTTAAAAGGAAGTATAAGATCCGCCTTATTATTGGCATAATATCTTGACAATGGAAGTGTAAGATCATATCTAAGTCCCATATCAGCAAGATCTTTAACATCACCCTTTTCCACTGCCTTTGAGAGCTTATCTCCTCTCTTCATAATCTTAAAGATAAGGTTAAGATTCTCTCCACCTTCACTTTTATCAAGATTCTCTATATCTTCAATAACGGGAGTCATAATATGTTCAAAGCCACTATGAGTATATACATCGATAATCTTATTCTGAAGATAATCACGAAGTCTTACCTCCTGTGGTTTATAATCATTGGTACCCTTTACTGTTGAAATTTTCATAACAAACTACGCTCCTTGTATATTATCATAATAAAATCAAAGATAATCATATCACATAAATTATGTTAATTCAATCATTATAATGTCTGTCTTTACCCATGAAAAACAAGCACATTGCACCAGGACCTACATGAGTACCTGAACATCTGTCATACTGCCTTATAATAATCTCCTTAGGCGGCATCTCATTTTCAATTCTTTTAGCTATATATTCTGCATCTTCCTTACAGTCACAGTGTGCAATTGCTATAATCTGTTCAGAAGGATTATAAACATATTCCAGATAATCATTGACAAGAGCATCAAGAGACTTCTTTCTTCCTCTTATAACACATCGCTTATCAATAGTTCCATCATCTGTTGCATATAAAATAGGCTTTATACTAAGTAAAGAGCCTACCGTTGCAGCAGCACCCGAAATACGTCCACCCTTTTTCAGATATTTAAGGTCATCTACTGTAAATATATGTCTGATTCTCAATCTGTTATTCTCTATCCATTCAGTAACCTCATCAATATCAGCCCCACTGTCTCTCATTTTTGAAGCCTCTATACACAAAAGACCCTCACCAAATGAAGCAGATATTGAATCAATCATATTAATCTTCCTGTCTGGAAAATCTTCTTCAAGCATATCCTTGGCAATGCAGGCTGACTGATAAGTGCCTGTAAGATGAGCTGACATGCATACAAATATAACATCAAAACCATCTTTAAGAAATGGTGTAAGTTTATCACATATCTGTTCCGGATTTATAAGACTTGATCTGACATCATTGCCATTCCTCATATTATCATAGAACCATTTACCATCCTCATCATCATTTCTTCCAGGTTCATAGCAAAGGTATTTATTGCCATCAATAGTACACTTAAATGGAATTACTTCAATATCATATTTATCTAACAAATCCTCGGTAAGGTTACCTGCTGAATCTACTATTATTTTGTACATGTTTTTCACCTCCGTACTATGTAGTATTGAATACTATATTACATTACAGTGGGCACCTTGTCAATTGTTTATCATATAATCAGGCATAATTTTCCTCAAGTAATCTAGTCCTCTTTTTTATTAAAAATAAGAAATCTCTGCCCGAAATAATTGAGGATTACAAATAAGCCCATACCAACAAGCATGGCTACATTGTCCTGAATTACAGGGGCCATACCTGATAATATTTTAATTGTAAGAGGCTTTGCAACACCATAAGCCACTGCGTAACAAACTGTTATGTTAATTATGAATTTTACAACTAACTTTAGGCTCTTTTCTTTATTCTGAAATGTAAAGTATTTATTCAGGAAGTAACTTAGTATACTTCCAAATATGTAGTTTGATGCTGATGAAACCCAGTATCCAAATTTGAATACATTGTAAAACAAAAACATAACAGCTGTTCCAAATAAGGTGTTGGCTATACCAACAAGAATAAATTTCCAGAAAGTTTTATCAAAAAGTTTTTTTATCATGTCTGTATCCTTTCATATGCAATTAGTAGTAGTTATTTTTGCATTCTATAGTAATTATTTTCCATCTGATTTTGAACAAAATACCTAATACCACTTGGACAATATAATATTATTTTTTTAAGAAACGTTTTAATGTTCCTTCTCCAGAGTCATTATAGAATACCCTGGCCTTATATATTTTACCTGTATACACAGCAAGTATTGCTGTAAATACTGCAAGTATTGCTGTATATGTAATACTTTCTGTTCTTGTCAAATTACCAATAAGAATATCTGATGGAAGCATAAATACTGACGTAACCGGTACTATGTGAAGCAGCCTGTCAATAAAAGGACTTACACCTCCCTTTAATGGAATAATGTAGGATATCATAAATCCAACCACAACAATAACCTGGTAAATCGAGAAAAATGACGATAATTCTTCAGCCTTTGATACAGGAGCTGAAACCATTCCGGCAAGTACACATAAAAACAAAAAAGCAATAAACAGTACTAAAATTGATAGTACTACTGCAGTTACAGAAAATGCCGGGCCATTAGATCCATCCCTGAGTATTTCTATTATCTGAAGAATAATATTTGTGTATTCACCATATTTCCAAAGAGCGATATAATGTCCTGCAACAAAGCCTGCGACAAAGCAAACAATCCACAAGCTCATCTGTAATATAGCAAGTGAAAACATTGCAAGTATTTTTCCTGATATCAGTTTACCTGGTTTTACTGTCACCAGAAGTGTTTCCATAAGCTTTGAGACTTTTTCAGATATTACAGTCTTTCCTATTGTTTGCCCATATACAAGGGACATAAAATACAATACAAATACAATAAGCATAGGGCCAATCATTTTAAATAAGGACGCCCCCAGGTTAGCATTCTCGTCTCCAACGGTAACATAATTGGCAACCACAGGAGTACATGCCTTAAATAGTTCTTCATCACTGCATGAAATAAGGGGATTATCTTTTTTAATCATATCAGCCTTAATTATTATATTCATGTATTCATCAATAGAAGGCATAAGTTCCTTCGCATCGTCAGTTTTCAAAACACTATTTTCTGGCACAGACAGGTTATAGCAAATACCATCAGCTCCATCTGTAATATTTAGTAAAAGGGCAGTATCCTCATTTTTCGGAACAATTTTTCCTTTTTCCCAAGGCAAAACCCCATAATAATCAAAATCATCAAAAATCAGTTCTGATTCATTATTTACATACAATTTTGTTACTTTAAATGAATCATTTTCATCGGAATTTCCACCAGCCATACCTATAGTTATTGCAATACCAATAATAAATAGAATAAGGGGTATTAAAAACGTTGCGATTTTGAAACCTTTTCCCTTCATATTCTGCTTAAGTGTAAAGAAGTATACGTCTTTCATATCATTTTTCCTCCTTTACTTTTCCATTACAGGCAATCTTTATTATATCCTTTAATTTCAATGTTGCACCATTGTAGAAAAGCATATATTCATATACCTTTGATGCAAACCATATCCAAAGAACAATACAAACATACAGAATTATTAAAGAAGTAATAAGTGTTACTGCATCTGTTTTTCCTGAAATAACCTGATATGGCACATAAAATGGTGACGACAAAGGCAAAAGACTGCAAATTTCGGATAATATACTGTTTCCCGAACCAATATCTCGATTAATGGCAGTAAACAATGCAAGATAAGCTCCAATAATTAAAGTAAATGTATATAAGACAATTCCTTCGGATAATTCTTCTATTTTACTGACTGCAGCACCTGCAAGACTGGCAATAAGCGAGAATAACAAGAGTCCACCTGCAAAATATAATATAACAACAAAAACAATTAAAGGCGACGCACTAAATTCCAGTCTACTTGTATTCATATTTTGTACAATGCTTAAGGTTTCATTCAAAACATTTCTGTCAAATAACATGTTTGTTGCTATTGAAGACGCGGCAAACGAACAAAAAACCGCAAATATCTGTATCATTACACATGTAATAACAGCAAGAACCTTTCCGACAAGTATGGCCATTGGTCTAACACTGATCATTAAAAATTCAACCATCTTTCCAGATTTTTCAGTAACAACAGATGACGCAATGCTTTCACCCGCAAATGATAATATAAATACAAAAAATACTATATATATAAGTGTAATAGTATAGCTAAGACCATCACTACCTGAAGAATATTCTTGATCTGACTTACCTATAGTTCCAGTAACATTTACACTTTCCGGTATGTTTTTCGCCCCGGAAATCTTCATAATCTGTAGATTACCAAGATCCTTTTCCATATCATTTATAAAACCATCATACTTTTCTGTCTGTAAGGTATCATCCCATCCGGCAAAAAACTCAAGGCTATACATCTTATCTACATTGTTAATCACAAAAATGCAATAATCAGATTCCTTATCATTTATTTTATTTTTGTAATCTTCCAGTTTATCATCCGATATGTATTCTGTTTTAATCCCTGGTTCTTTAGACCACTTTTCATAAAGATCATTCAAATAATCATCTTTTTTATCATAGTTGAAATATGATACATTTATTCCAGATGAACTATTATCTGTTTCTTCCCCCTTATCATCCGTTACCTTCGCATCCGTATCGTTAAAAAAGCACATTACAGGGCATGAAATAAGAGCAACCAGACATAATACAAGTAAAGATATTTTATAGGCCCTGCTTTTCAATGTCTGAAAAAACGTAAATGAATATATCTTCTTCCAGCCTGTTATATCAATTTTTTTCATTAGCCCCTCCTACTTTTTCGACGAATATCTCATGTAATGAAGGTTCATTTAATTCGTATCTTACAATTGTTTTTCCTTCTTTTATAAGATCATTAAGAATAGCTGCCGCCTCTTCTTCTCCTTTTACCTTCATCCATATTCCATCAGGAGTAAGCTCTGAAATATTGATGTTTCTTCTATTTATAATATCAGAGAAATCTTCATCGCATTTCACAACAAGATTTACCCTTCCATATGATTTTTTAATATCATTAAGATTTCCGGAAAGCACATCCTTACCCCTGTTAAGTATTGTTATATTTTCACAGAATTCTTCTACTGTAGCCATTTGATGGCTTGACATTATAAGAAATTTACCCTTATTAATCTCTTCATGAATTATTGACTTGAACAAATCCGTATTAACAGGATCAAGACCACTTAAGGGCTCATCAAAAATAAGTAATTTAGGATCTGATATGAGTGCTGCCATAAGCTGTATCTTCTGCTGATTACCTTTTGAAAGCTGCTCTGCTGTCAAAGGTTTTTTCTTCTTTTTTGCTTTTGAATTTCTATCAGGATATAAATATTCATCAAGCATCAGTCTGTCTGACCAGTATTTAATACGGCTGACAGCTTCTTTTCCATCTACATTTTTTAATTTTGCAAAATATATAAGTTGATCCATCAATGAATACTTGGGATATAATCCCCTTTCTTCTGCAAGATAACCCACAGGTGTTTCCAATGGATTTAAGGGCTTACCATTCCATAAAACCTCTCCACCGTCTTTTACTATCATATCAAGCATCATTCTGATTGTTGTTGTTTTTCCAGCTCCATTAGTACCTAAAAGTGCATAAACTCCCGGATTGTCCATTTTGAATGACAACTTATCTACTACCTTTTTATCCCCATAACACTTTGTTAGCTCATTAACAATTAATGACATTTTACTCCCCCTGTTTCATAACAAATATCTCTTACTATTTTATTTAAAGCATGTCTCTTTCTATATTATTTAAGACCCGGATAAAGATAAAGGCATCATCACATAAATATGTGACAATGCCCAATTATCAATGTTAAATAATTACTAAATTAGTTACCAGCCATCTGAGCAGCAACTTCAGCAGCAAAGTCTTCGTTCTTCTTCTCAAGACCTTCACCAGTCTCAAAACGAACAAAGTTAACAAGCTCTAAGCTGCATCCTTCAGCCTTAGCAACTGAAGCAATGTACTGAGAAACATTTTCCTTATTTTCAGCCTTTACATATAACTGCTCAAGGAGACAAACCTCTTTAAGCTCTTTGTTAAGACGTCCCTGAACCATCTTCTCAAGAATGTTTTCTGGCTTTGAAGCATTCTTAGGATCGTTCTTAGCCTGAGCGATAAGGCTCTCAAGCTCACTCTTCTTATATTCTTCTGATACATCAGCTGTTGAAACATACTTAGGTGACATAGCTGCAACCTGCATTGCTACGTTCTTAAGGCATTCCTTAACTCCGTCTGTTGCATTGTCTGTCTTAGCTTCAACAAGAACACCAATCTTACCACCAGCATGGATGTATGATACAACAACACCATCATTAGCTGTAACTTTTTCAAATCTTCTGATGTTCATGTTCTCACCGATCTTAGCGATCATATCAGCAAGCTTCTCTTTGATTGTCATGTTAGCATCTCCACTCCAGCTTTCAGCAAGGAATGCATCAATATCAGTTGCAGATGTCTCTGCAGCCTGCTTAGCAACTTCATTAACAAATCCACGGAATACATCATTCTTAGCAACGAAGTCTGTTTCACTGTTAACTTCTACCATAGAAGCTGTCTTTCCATCTTCGCTTACATATGTTGCAACAATACCTTCTGCTGCAATTCTTCCAGCCTTCTTAGCTGCTTTAGCAAGTCCGTTCTCTTTAAGGAACTTCATTGCCTCTTCCATATTACCATCTGTATTAGTCAGAGCTTTCTTACAATCCATCATTCCGGCACCTGACATTTCTCTTAATTCTTTAACCATTGATGCTGTAATATTCATTATATTCTCTCCTTAAATCAATTATAAAACGCAAATTACTAATTACTCTTCTGTTGCTTCCTCTGCAACTTCCTCAGCTGCTTCAGCTTCATCCATTGAAGCTCCTTCATTAGCTTCGATAACAGCATCTGCCATCTTTGATACGATAAGCTTAACTGCACGAATAGCATCATCATTACCAGGAATTACATAATCAAGTTCTTCTGGATCACAGTTTGTATCAGCAATACCAATTAAAGGAATTCCAAGGATATGAGCTTCCTGAACACAAATCTTTTCTTTCTTAGGATCAACAACAAAGATTGCATCTGGAATAGTCTTCATAGTCTTAATACCACCAAGATTCTTCTCAAGCTTATCCCACTCTTTACGAAGTTCAATAACTTCTTTCTTAGGAAGAACATCAAATGTTCCATCTTCAGCCATCTTTTCGATAGCCTTTAATCTATTGATTCTTGTCTGAATAGTCTTGAAGTTAGTGAGCATTCCACCTAACCATCTCTCATTAACATAGTACATACCGCAACGCTCTGCTTCTGACTTGACTGAATCCTGAGCCTGCTTCTTAGTACCAACAAAAAGAATCTTTCCACCATCAGCAGCAATATCTTTAATTGCATTGTAAGCTTCATCAACTTTTCCTACTGACTTCTGAAGATCGATGATATAAATACCGTTTCTCTCAGTATAAATATACTCTGCCATCTTAGGGTTCCATCTTCTTGTCTGATGTCCGAAATGTACACCTGCTTCTAATAACTGTTTCATTGAAATAACGCTCATGTTTTCTACCTCCATATGGTTAATTATCGTCCATGTACATCCACCTTATATGCAATCCCATCATATCTCGCGTCAAAACATAACAGGACACCGGCATATAGTCAGCACATGTGTTTTTTCAAATACTTTCAAAGTTTATCACATATAATATAATATTGCAAGCACTTTTTTCTAATCCCAACTTGACTTTGCAAGTTCCGAAAATACTTCGTCATTAAGAACCTTTATGTATGTTCCCTTCATTCCTGATGAATGGGACTCAATTACTCCTGCACTTTCAAATTTTCTTAAGGCATTAACAATAACTGATCTTGTAATTCCTACTCTGTCCGCAATTTTACTTGCAACAAGAATTCCTTCCTTATTATCAAGTTCCTTAAATACATGAGTAATTGCTTCAACCTCTGAATATGATAATGTGCTTATAGCTGATTTAACAATCTGTTTATTCCTTACTATCTCTGCATCCTCTTCCTTTACGGAGCGAAGCATCTCAAGGCCTACAACATTAGTTCCATATTCGCTAAGAATAATATCATCTATAGTATAATCCTTGTTGATCCTGTAGAAAAACAGTGTACCAAGACGTTCTCCTGAAATATCAATTGGAACAATTATTGCATTGTATCCCTTTTCCTTTGCATCCTCAAAACCAAATGTTGTAAGATTAACATTCTCCATTGTAGACAGAACATTAAGAAAACGTTCATTGAGACTACTATCTATCAGTTTACCAACCTGATTTTCAATAAGCTTATCAAGCGGTTGAATACTGCTCTTATTCTTAATACCAAGTACCTTACCTTTTTTACTAAGCACCATGGCATTAGAGTCAAGTACTTCACTAAGTACAGCACAGATATCATCAAACAAAAACTTATTGGATGTGTTATTGTGTAGCAGTTTATTAATTTTTCGTGTTTTATCTAACAATTCAACGCTCATTTATCTTACCTCAATCAATTCACATAATGTACCTATTCTATCACACATTTCGACAAACATCAATAAAATCAATACACATAGTATATCATCTGACCTACTGTTCTTTTTTTGTAACATAGCCGCACTGGTTATCCATACATACAAGCTTATTACCCTTTTCCAGCATCATTTTACCACATTTTGGGCAAAGCTTTCCTGATGGTTTCTGCCATGACATAAAATCACACTCAGGATTATTCATGCAGCCGTAGTATTTTCTTCCCTTCTGGGTTTTCTTAATAACTATATCTCCACCACAGTTAGGACAGCTTATACCTATTTTTTCAAAATATGGTTTTGTATTTCTACAATCAGGGAAGCCCGGGCATGCTAAAAACTTGCCATGAGGTCCATATTTTATAACCATATTCCTTCCACAGTGTTCACATATAACGTCTGTCACTTCGTCTTCAATCTTTATCTCTTTAAGTTCCTTTTCAGCATTCTTGACTGCTATTGCAAGATCAGGATAAAAATTACGTACAACCGTCTTCCATGCCACAGTTCCTTCACCAACGCAGTCAAGCAGTCCCTCAAGATTAGCAGTAAAATTAACATCAACTATTGTTGAAAATGCTTTAACCATAATTGAATTAACTACTTCACCCAGTTCTGTAACATAAAGATTTTTCTTTTCCCTGGCAACATAACGCCTTGCAATAATTGTAGTAATTGTTGGAGCATAAGTACTAGGACGTCCAATACCAAGTTCCTCAAGTGTACGTACAAGAGAAGCCTCTGTAAAATGAGCAGGTGGCTGTGTGAAATGCTGCAGTTTTTCAAATTCATCTGTTTTCAAAACCTCACCCTTACTTATTGAGGATGATATAACATCTGTTTCCTGCTTATCATCTGCATTCTGATATACAGACATATATCCGGCAAATATAATCTTTGATGCTGCAGCTGTGAAGCGATAATCTCCTGCATCAATTTTTATACTTGTTGTCTCATATTTTGCATAACTCATTCTACTGGCAACAAATCTCTTCCATATCAGCTGATACAGTCTGAACTGGTCTCTTGTAAGCTGCTCCTTAATAACAACAGGAGTAAGATCAACATAAGTTGGACGAATTGCTTCATGAGCATCCTGTATTTTTTTAGTATTTTTATCTGTCGCAATTTTATCTATTACATAATCACTACCATACTGATCTGCGATAAATTCACGACATGCACTGTCAGCTTCCTCAGAGATTCTTGTAGAATCTGTTCTAAGATATGTTATAAGACCAATTGTTCCATGTCCTTTAATTGCAACACCTTCGTACAACTGCTGCGCAATTCGCATAGTTTTCTGTGTTGAAAAATTAAGTGTTGCAGAAGCTTCCTGCTGAAGTGTACTAGTTGTGAATGGTTTTGGCGATTTCTTATTCCTTTCAGAAATTTTAACATCTGAAATAACAAAATCCTCATCTTTAACAGAGTCAATAACCTTATTGGTCTCTTCTTCATTGGCAAGCTCTATCTTCTCATCCTTAGTTCCATAGAAATGAGCCTTAAGAGGTTTTTTCTCTCCCTTAATATTAAAATCTGCATCAAGAGTCCAGTATTCTTTTGGTATAAATGAGTTTATCTCATTCTCTCTGTCACATATAAGTCTTAATGCAACAGACTGAACTCTTCCTGCACTAAGACCATTCTTAACCTTAGCCCAAAGAAGTGGACTGATAAGATATCCCACCATTCTGTCTAGTATTCTTCTTGTCTGCTGTGCATCAACAAGATTAAGATCAATATCTCTTGCCTGTTTAATTGACTGTTTAACAGCATTTTTAGTAATCTCATTGAAAGTGATTCTGCTTGTCTTTGCCGGGTCAAGTTTCAATGCCTCTAACAGATGCCATGATATTGCTTCTCCTTCACGGTCCGGGTCAGTTGCAAGATAAACTTTATCTGCTTTCTTGGCAGCTTTTCTTAACTTGGCAAGCAAATCTCCCTTACCGCGGATAGTAATATACTTTGGTTCAAAATCATTCTCTATATCTACTCCAAGAGTACTTTTAGGTAAATCCCTGACATGACCATTGGACGCCATGACATCATAATTCTTTCCTAAAAATTTCTTTATTGTTTCAGCCTTGGCTGGTGACTCAACAATAACAAGGTACTTAGCCATATGCTCACTCCCGATTTATATTATTACATTCATCTTATTATTCCAACATTAAATAATTGCATATTCACTATAAAAATTGGTAATTTTATGACAAATCTAATTTAGCATACACTATTTTATTCTTACATGCAAGATGTTTATTTAAATATTAAGTACATAATAATTGTTGACTGTCTGACGCACAATTCCATTTATTTCCATATCAATCAGATGATTCATTACATGACACAGGGCAATTCCTGTTTCTTTTACTATATCATCAATATGCTTTGGTTTCATGTCAAGAATAGAATATATTATATTCTGCTCTTGCTGTTTTGGTCTTTTCTCATCTATTTTCATATCATAAAACATCTTATAAGTCTCATTGTTCATTCCCCTGCAGGCCTGAAAAAATTCCATATCATTTAAAAATTCAGTTACCGACTCAAAAATCTGTGCTCCCTGCTTTATAAGCCTGTTACAGCCTCTGCTCTGCAAATCCGTTATCCTCCCAGGCAGGGCATACACTTCCTTTCCCTGTTCCAAAGCCATATCAACAGTTATAAATGTTCCACTTTTTTCACCGGCTTCAACCACAATTATTGCGTCAGCAAGTCCTGATATAAGTCTGTTTCTTTCCGGAAATAAACCAGCTGTGGGCTTAGTTCCCGGATTATTCTCTGATATAAGAACTCCATTCCTGGCAATATTCATATAAAGGTCAATATTGTCACCGGGATAACATATATCCACCCCACATCCAAGAACAGCTGCTGAATTACCTCCTGCATTAAGACAACCCTTCTCTGCGGCTCCATCAATTCCTCTGGCCATCCCGCTTACAACACATATACCTCTGGCTCCAAGCTCATAACCGATTTTATATGCAGCTTCATTACCATATGCAGAGCACTTTCTCGAGCCAACAATTGCAACCTTAAATCTATTATCCTCCAGTATTTTTTTATATTCTCCCTTACAGTATAATCCATGGGGCTTATCAGGAATATCCATAAGCTTCTCAGGGAAATCAACCGAATCCTGATGAATAAAACTTATTCCCTTTTTCATCATAGCAAGGTAATCATGCTTTATACCATCACTATTCTTTACAAGTATATTGTTCTTCTGTTTTTCATTAAGAAATTCCATATTTTTAATAACAGTCTCACTACAATTATATACTTCAACTACACTTCCAAAATGATTAAGCAGCTTGTTGCGGGTAATCCTTCCTACTCCGTTAATATTAACAAACCAGTACCAGTATTCATCTATAGATAATCCCATCACATCACCTCTTTTATCTGCCTGTCAAAGCTCCTGTATATAACAGCTTCCTTAAGATGATTAATAGTAATATTATCACATTCCTCACTGTCAGCTATTGTTCTTGCAACCTTAAGTATCTTATTATATCCACGTACTGACAAAGAAAGTTTTTCAAAAACATTCTCCATAAAATTCTTACATTCATCATCTAATACGCAATATTTCTTTATATGAAAAAGATTCATTTCTGAATTAAGTGTAATTCTGTCATTATTAAATCTTTTGTTCTGAATGCTTCTCATAGCATTGACTCTTTCTCTTATATATGAAGTGGTATAAATATCCTTATCCTGAGAGTTTATACTGGCATATTTTACACTCTGTACCTGGGACACAATATCTATCCTGTCAAGAAGAGGATAACTTAATTTGCTTAGATACCTGTTTATCTGTAATGGTGTACAGCTACATTTTGACTTATCCGGATAATAACCACAAGGACAGGGATTCATAGCCACCACCAGAACAAAATCGCTTGGATATCGTATTGTGACGTTATTCCTTGTATGCTCAATATATTTCTTCTCAAGAGGTGTTCGCAGAAGTTCTACAGTATCCCTTTTGAATTCTGTTAGTTCATCCATAAAAAGCACACCTCTATGTGCATAACTTATCTCCCCGGGATAGGGACTTATTCCGCCTCCAATCAGACCGGCAGGGGATATGGAATGATGTGGTGCTCTGAAGGGTCTTTCGTAAACAAATCCCTTTGTCTCTGTAAATTTCCCGGATGAACTGTATATCTTTGAAACTTCTATACTTTCTTTCATGGTAAGTCCTGGCATAATTCCCGGGAGTCTCTCTGCAATCATTGTCTTACCAGACCCTGGCGGACCTATCATAAGCATATTATGGCCACCTGCAATTGCTAACATTGCAGCACGTTTTACCATAGGCTGCCCTGAAATGTCCGAGAAATCCTTTGACATACATGCAGAATAATTACTTTTCCATTCCTCATTAGGAACAGCCATCTCATCAAAACACTCTTTTTCAATAATATCAACCGTTTCCTGCAAAGAATCAGTTCCTATTGTTTTAATGCCCGATACTATAGCCCCCTCATTTACATTACATGCTGGAACTATGCAATACTTAAAGCCCCTTTCCTTAGCTGCAAGCACAATTGGCAAAACACCGTTAATGCTGTTAACCTTTCCATTGAGACTTAATTCACCTGCAAATAGTATCTGATCCAGCTTATCACATTGTATCCTGCCAAATGAGCACAAAAGAGCTACAGCAATTCCAAGATCATATGCTGTTCCTTCCTTTTTAAAATCTGCCGGAGATATATTAACTGTAACTCTTTTGGCAGGGAACCCCCAACCAATATTCTTAATTGCACTCCTGACTCTTTCCTTAGCTTCTCTCACTTCTGAATTCAAATATCCAACCATCTGGAAGATGGGCATACCATCATTGACGTCTGCCTCAATCTGAACAATTCTTGCATCCACGCCAATAACTGCTGCACAATAAGATTTACAAAACATATTCCTTCCTTTCAGATATGCTTCGTAAAAGAACAAACCCAGCCACGGGTAAAAGAAAACCACCTACAATTGTAGGTAGTTATATTTGTAGGTGATCATATTGTAATACGTTGTATTACAATTGTCAAGTATCCAATATTTTTTTAATCTCATCCATAAATGTATTAACATCCTTAAATTCTCTGTACACCGATGCAAATCTTACATAAGCAACAGCATCCAGCTCCTTAAGCTTTTCCATAACTATCTCACCAATTATGGTACTCGATATTTCTTTGGCTTCAATATTGAATATCTCTGCTTCAATACTGTCAACAACCTCATTAATCCTATCAACTGCAATAGGTCTTTTATGACAGGATTTAAAGACTCCCTTCTCAATTTTGGTTCTGTCATACTGCTCTCTTGACATATCCTTTTTAACAACTACAAGAGGGATTGCCTCCACCTTTTCATAGGTGGTGAACCTTTTTCCACATTTATCACACTGCCTTCTTCTTCTGATTGAGCTATTATCATCTGCCGGCCTTGAATCAATTACTTTAGTATCTTCTTGGCCACAAAATGGACATTTCATATAATCAATCCTCCTGTTATCTTTATGTGATTAGCATTATTATATCTTACATACCATTATCCTTAACACGTATTTCTTCTATAAAATTATATATCACATAATAAAATATAGCAAGCAAAGAAAGCCTAATCTTTATGAATACACTCCTCTAATATACATTCTACAAGTACAACGTCCTCTCCAATCTGTCTGACACATCTGACTGGAATTATATATTCTAACTCCCTTCCAAACCAGCCAAATGATTTGCAGGGACCAGGCACTATAATTTTACTTATACAGCCTTTGCATAAATCAAATTCCATATCTGTAATATGGCCAATTTTCTGTCCATCACAAATATTTATTACTTCCTTGCATTTTAATTCACAAAGTCTCATTATTTAACCTCAGATTTTCGCAAATGATAGAGTCTTCCCCAATTATCTATAACATTTTATTCTGTAAAATAACATTTATACTATATTATCTGTCTGAATTCAGATAATTTTTCATGTTTTTCAGTGCATTTTTTTCAAGTCTTGAAACCTGAGCCTGGGAAATGCTTATTTCACCGGCAACCTCCATCTGGGTCTTTCCGTCAAAGTATCTGAGTTTTATTATATTTTTTTCTTTATCGTTCAAATGAGCTAACGCTTCTTTAAGTGAAAGCTTTTCAATCCAGTTTTCTTCTCTGCTTTTTTTATCACTTATCTGATCAATTATATAAAGGGTATCCCCTCCTTCTGTGTATACAGGATCGTATAAAGAAACCGGACTCTGAATAGCATCTAACGCATATGTTATCTCTTCCGGACTAAGATTTACTTCTTTAGAAATTTCCTCAATAGTAGGCTCCCTGCCTAATATCTTTCCCAGCCTTTCTTTACAGTACACTGCTTTATAGGCATTATCCCTTATTGATCTGCTAATTCGCACTGAACTGCCTGAATCTCTTAAGTACCGTCGAATTTCTCCTATGATCATGGGAACTGCATAAGTTGAAAACCTGACATTAAGTGATGTATCAAAATTATCAATTGCTTTCATTAATCCAATGCAGCCAATCTGGAACAAATCATCAACGTCATCCGTTTTATTTGAAAATCGTTGTATAATACTTAAGACAAGTCTTAAATTTCCATTGATATATGCCTCTCTGGCAGAATCATCCCCTGCCTTTATTTTTTCAAATAATATTTCTTTTTCTTCATTTTTTATAAGTGGCAGACTGGATGTGTTAATACCACATATTTCAACTTTATACTGAGACATTTTTGGTGCATCCTCCTAATGAATTTACATTAAAATGATGCACCAAACAGTGTGTTTTTATTCACTTTTTTTATTAGTAAATTGTTCTTCCTTTTTCGTCATTTACCCCTGACATTCTGAAGAAATATGTATTAATTCTATCTCTCCAATCAATAGAGCTCTTAAGCTGGATATTCAATCTTTCCATTACCCTGTCATAACGTTTTTTATCAATCTCATTTTCAAGAGATTCCCAGACCTTTATCATTGCTTCAACATCTGTCACACCCTCAAAATGAGTATCATATATATGCTGTATTATTGTCTTTCCTGTAGAAAGTACATGATCATAATTCATATGATGGAAAAACAGCAGCATATTTTCAGGTGTTGTCTCCGGTTTTTCATACATGTCACATAATGGTGGGTTATACTGACCGGCAAAACCTGTACCGGTTGCAACACTTCTGTCAATACCTATTCCCTTACAGTCTGCTCTATGATATGTTCCCCAGACATCATATTCATATCCATCAACATTAGGACCATAATGATTATTTGGGTTACACATCCAGCCTATACCTAAAGGTGCATTATATTTTTCATATGTATGCCATGATTCCCCGAGAATAGCGTATACTCCATCAACTACTTCTTTTTTAGCACCAAATGTACATGCTGCCCATTCTCTTCCGATTACCTCAGCAGATTCTGATGCATTAAAGCACAACATTCCATATCCGAAAAGATTTGCAGCCGCAAAATCATGACCTGTCCAGTTTTCATCATTACCTGTGTTAGTTACAACAGCCATTCCACCGATCTTATTGCCATATGATTTTCCTGATATGATATCCTTTACCTGACCTTTTTCATCAGCATAAGTGTTAAAATCAAGAATTTCCTTCCACATAGGTATAAGATAACATACATGTTTCTGCTGTCCTGTATATTCCTGTGCAGCCTGCACCTCTAAAAACATATTTGTTTTCTTAAGTCTACCAAAAAGCGGTGAAACAGGTTCTCTTACCTGGAAATCCATTGGCCCGTTTTTGATCTGTAAAATAACATTATCATCAAACAAGCCGTCAAGCTCTGCAAAATTATCATATGCAGCTCTTGCTCTGTCTGTTTTTCTGTCTCTCCAATCCTGCCTGCAGTTATAAACAAAGCATCTCCATACAACAATTCCACCATATGGTGCTATGGATTTTGCAAGCATATTAGCTCCATCAGCATGATTTCTTCCATATGTAAATGGACCCGGACGTCCTTCTGAATCAGCTTTTACAAGATAACCGCCAAATTCAGGTATAATATCATAGACATGCTTTGATGTTTTTTTCCACCATTCAATAACTTTTTCATCCAAAGGATCACAGGCTTCAAAACCATCAATTTCCATTGGAGCAGCAAAGTTAATGCTAAGAAACAGTTTGATTCCATATTCATTGAAAATATCACTATACTGCTTCATCTGTTCTAAAAACTTATCTGTAATAAGATAAGATTCCACCTTATGGACATTAACATTATTAATTGTGATAGCATTAATACCTATTGAAGCCATAAGTCTTGCATAGGCCTTGATTCTGTCATCAATTATTATCTCATTTTTATCAAAGAAAAATGAATTACCTGAATAGCCTCTTTCAATATCTCCCCACATATTGTCCCAGTGGTTGATCATTCTGACAGGCATATCAGGGTTAATCATTAATGAAATATCCCTAAAATCTGTTCCACACTGAATTTTTCTAAGCAGGGCAAATGTTCCGTATAATGCTCCATTAACATCCTTTGCAATAATAGTTATAAGCTTATTATCTGCATCTGTTTTTATGATATAACCTTCATTTTTTAATTCAAAGCCATCAAATAAAGCCCCATCATCGCATTTTTTAATATAAACCCCATTACTTTTTAATTCTGAATCAAATGATTTTTTAAGATCGCATCCACACATTTTTGCAAGTGCAAACTCAAGCTCTTTTTCACAATTATCTGCAATTTTACCTTCAAAATCATTATAAATATTCTTTATATTCTGACTATAAAACTCCTTGTCAGCACATTCAGAATAATTAAGCCAACAGTTCTCATAATTAAACATAAGCCCTCTCCTTTCTATTATTCAGGAACAACAACATTGTCAAGTTTACATTCCATTTTAATACATACAGGTGATTTTCCTGTAAGTTCTATACTTCTCTTATCAGGCTGTGATGTTCCAACATATACCTCGTATCCACACTTGTTAAGAATTTTAACACCCTCATCATTATATAATCCAAAGCTGTCTGCATTAAGAGTAAGTTTAACCTCTTTTGTTTCACCAGCTTTTAAAGCTACTTTTTTAAGGGCTTTTAACTGATAATTAGGTGCATCTTCCATTAATGCCTTAACATATACCTGAACAGTTTCTGCACCATCTATATCTCCCTTATTGGTAATATTGGCTGTTATTGTTATATCATTATCTAATGATACTTCATCAGCTGATGCCACAACATCAGAGATTTGGTAATCTGAATAGCTAAGACCATAACCGAATGGGTACAGTGCTTCATTTTTCATATATCTGTATGTTCTGTTTTCCATAGAATAATCTCTGAAATCAGGAAGCTCTTCTGTTGTTCTGTAGAATGTTACAGGAAGTTTTCCTTCAGGATTTGTTTTACCGAAGAGAACCTCTGCAACAGCACGTCCACCCTGGGCACCAGGATACCATCCCTGAATAATTGCAGGAATATTTTCATCAGCCCATGACACTGCAAGTGCACTACCGGAAAGAAGAACTAAAACAACAGGTTTACCACTTTCATATAATGCTTTTAAAACATCAAGCTGGATTCCTGGAAGATTGAGATCAGGTTTATCTCCACTTGCAAACTCATTACCCTGATCTCCTTCTTCTCCTTCAAGGCTTGGATCAAGACCAAAGCATGCAATTACAATATCACTACTCTCTGCAACAGCTCTTGCTTCTGCTATTCTGTCATTAGGACCTGAAAGACCTGAAATTCTGTCTCGACAGATATGGCATCCTTCTGAATATCTTATACGAACCTTATCACCGGCTAATTCTCTGATACCCTCTAATACAGTTACATATTCAGATGCAGTTCCCTCATAGTTACCTACAAGAGAACGTCTGTTATCTGCATTAGGACCAACAATACCTATTGTTTTGTAATCATTTATATTAAGTGGAAGAATATTATCCTCATTTTTAAGAAGGGTAATACACTTTCTTGAAGCCTTAAGATTAAGTTCCTTATGCTCATCACAGTCAACAACATCAAATCCAATTTTGCTATATGGAACCTTTGACTGGTCATCAAATAATCCAAGCTTCATTCTTGTACGCATAAGTCTTGCAACAGACTTAGTAATTGTATCCTCACTTATAAGACCATCCTTGTTAGCCTTTATGAGATTACCATTAATGTTACCACAGTTAAGGTCGCATCCATTATTCATTGCAAGTGCTGCTGATTCTTCAGGACCACTTGTAACCATATGATACTCATGAAAATCCTTAATTGCCCAACAGTCAGAAGTAACATGACCCTTAAATCCCCATTCATCTCTAAGAATGTCCTTTAACAATGTCTTACTTCCGCAACAAGGCTCTCCATTTGTTCTGTTATAAGCTCCCATTACAATTTCAACATCGGCATCCTTTACACATGCTTTAAATGCCGGAAGATATGTTTCTCTCATGTCCTTCTTTGATGCAATGGCGTTAAAGCTGTGTCTTTCATCCTCTGGTCCTGAATGTACAGCAAAATGCTTTGCACAGGCTGCGGCCTTAAGATACTTTTTATCATGTCCCTGAATTCCGTTTATAAACCTTACACCAAGTCTTGTAGTAAGATATGGATCCTCACCAAATGTTTCATGACCACGTCCCCATCTTGGATCTCTGAAAATGTTTACATTAGGTGACCAGAATGTAAGTCCCTTATAAATATCTGTATCATTATATTTCTGCTGAGCAGCAAATTTTCCTCTTCCTTCTGTAGATATGCAGTCAGCTACCTCTTCAATAAAATCCTCATCAAATGTCGCAGCAAGTCCTATTGCCTGTGGAAATACTGTTGCAACTCCTGCTCTGGCAACACCATGAAGAGCCTCACTCCAATAGTTATAAGATTTTACACCCAATCTTTCAATTGCAGGAGCTCCATGAATTGTCTGATAAACCTTTTCTTCAAGAGTCATGTGACTTGCAAGATCCATAGCTCTTTCATCAAATGACAGATTCTCATCTTCATACTTATACATTTTTATAGTTCTTCCTTTCCATTAGTATAATATTTTATATGTTAGTATATTATTTTTATATTCTTTCCTTTAAACTTACCACTATTAAGTGTGTAAGTCTTATCCCACTTAGAAAAATAAGGTAACTGCAACATAACATCACAATTACCTTAACATTCAACAACTCCCTGACACACCTGTCAAAGTCTGTATTAAAAATCTGTTACAGCATAAAATGAATTCTTTGGTTTCCCATCAACGTCAAATAAAAGAGGCCAGTTCTTTCTATTTCTAAATGGAAATTCATCTAACCATGTATAGTCATCAGTAATTCCCCAAAGAGTAACATTATCAATATAATCCTTATACTCTCTGAACAGCTTAAAGAAATCACCATATACCTTCGCGTGCTTTTCAACAAGTTCAGGCGCCGGTGTATCCCATATAGACTCGTCATTAAAATCAAAATATGAAACATCCATCTCTGTAATATGAATTCTAAGTCCTAATGCCGCATAGGCTTCAATTGCTCTTCTCATATCATCTACTGAAGGATAATACAAATTAATATGACATTGCATTCCCATACCATCAATAAGTTTTTCATCAGCATTAACTGACTTAATCATTCTAACAATCTTATCTAACTTATTAGGTATATACTCATTGTAATCATTGTAGAAAAGTTCAGTACCTTTATTGATTGTCTTTCTTGCAATTTTATATACTTCTTTTATGTAATCCTCACCAAGCTTGTCTCTCCATACACTCTTTCTGAGGTATTCATCACTTTTATCTTCTATTGCTTCATTAACAACATCCCATGCTGTAATAATATCACCATACCTATCGTTCATAATTTTCATATGGTTAGTAAGTATATCTATAACTTTTTCTCTGTCATTCTCCATAATAAATTTAGGAGTCTGGTTATGCCACACAAAATTATGGCCTCTCATTTTCAATCTATTCTCTTTTGCAAAATTATACTGAAAATCTGCACATTCAAAGTTATAACCATTATCTTCGTCGTAAATCTCGCCAAACTTCATTGCATTTTCACATGTAATACTTGAAAAATTATTAATAAGAACTTCTTTGTCATTCTTTAATGTTTTTGAATTTACTGCTGCACCAATAGTAAAATAATCCTTATATTTTTCTTTTAATGTAACCAAATTATCATCCACCAATCTTATAAAACAAGAAGCTGCAACATGACAAGTTGCAGCTTCTCATATCTTGTAAAATAATATAATTTTTTCAAAAATTAGCTGTTTGCATCTGCAATCTTCTTATCCCAAACTGGTGTCATCTCTTCTAACTGCTCTGAAGGAGTCTTAGCAAGGGCATATACAGAATATGTGAAATCACCATAGTCTGTATCTGTAATCATTGACTGGTAGTCAAGGATTCTGTACTTGTCATCTCTCATCATTGTAAGAGTTTCATCTACAGCTCTTGTATCAGAGAACTGTCCATAATATGTTGACTTCCATGTATCATCAGTTGTATATCCTGGTGTTGTCTCTGTGTAAAGATCATAAGCAAACATAACCTTGTTAACATACTCATCATCAAAGCATGATGGAACAACAAGAACGTTATCAAATGGAACTGTTGCCATATTACCATTAGGTCCTGCAGGGAACATAACAAATCCAAACTTATCATCCATTGAATTAGCAAATGAACTTACAGTATAAACCTCAGCAGTCTGCATAGCACACTCACCATCACGGAATGCTGTAATAAACCAATCCCAGCTAGCTCCTTCTGGATCTGGCTCTATGTAACCCTTCTGAATAAGGCTTACACCCCAGTTAGCTGCATCAAGGAAGTTCTGAGATGTTGTAGCATTCACATACTTACCATTCTCATCTCTTGATACGAACTGAGCACCATTACTTGCTGCACAAAGTTTAAGATAATCCTTAGAGAATGATGCCATAGCATAGATATCAGTTACACCATCATTATCAACGTCCTGAGTAAGTTTTGCACAGTACTCTTCAAACTTAGCCCATGTCCACTCACCCTTAGCCTGAAGATCATATGGCTCTTCTGGGTCAATACCAGCTTCTTCAAATATTCTCTTGTTATAGAAGATACCAGCTCTTGGCTCAAGCTCTGTTGACATACCGTAAATACCACCCTTATATGTCATAAGGTCTTTAACCTGCTTATTCCATTTTTCCTCTGAAAAATCAACTGTCTTTACTTTACTGAGGTCATAGAAAAGGTTGTTCTTAAGTGGCTGATTTACAGTATCCTGATAGAGATACCATATATCTACTGAAGGATTACCTGTCATAACTTCGTTAGTAAATTTCTCTGGCATATCAACCCATGCGCAAAGGTTGTTTCTTTCAACAGTAAAGTTATACTTATCGTATATTTGCTGTCTGTATGCTGCAGTATCCTCAGCATACTGTGTTGATGAAGTATCCTCTTCATCTGATGAATACCAGTCACCAATCTTAACAGTCATTCCACCAAGATCATCATATGTCTGCTTACCCTCAGTTGATGCAGCTTCTCCGCTTTCGTCACCTTCTGCTGCTCCTTCTGTTGCCTCTGCGTTGCTATTATCAGATGGACTTGGACTTGTAGTAACATCATCACTTCCACCGCATCCAGCAAGTGTAGATGCAATTAATGCAGTAGATAAAGCCATTGATAATACTTTTTTACTTAACTTCACTTCTTATATCCTCCTTATAAAAATAAAAATTATAAATTATACTACATGCCGGAGATACCTCTCCGGCAAATAGCTTAATTATTATAACAACAATTTTATGTAATGTCCATATCAAAAATATGATAATTCAATGCATAAATCATTACATTTTAATACCTGACTGACTAAGACTTTCAACGAATCCCTTCTGAGCAAATACATATATGACCAAAAGTGGAATAACTGTTAAAAGTGTACCTGTAGCAACAATCTGTCCAGAATAAGCCTGAGATGCCTTTTCAGCAATTCCTGCATTCTTAACAAATGAATCAAGTGCTCCTGACAAACCGTTAAGCTGTGTAGAAAGAAGTGTATACTTTCTAAGGAACATCTGTGAATAGAACTTATCTGTCCACTGCCATACAAATGCAAAAAGGAAACATGATGTAATAATTGGTTTAGCATCTGGAAGCATGATACGATAGAATGTCTTAAACTTTCCACATCCATCAACATATGCAGCTTCTTCAATATCCTTTGGTACATTTCTGAAGAACTGTCTGATCAGATAAATATACAATCCACTCTTAAGTCCAATACAGCATATACATAACAGCAGGTATGGAATAATAGTGTTAATAAGGTTCAATGTCTTACCACCTGTAACAAGCTTTACAATTCCAAATGGATTAAAGAATGTAAAGTTAAGATAAAGTGGAGCCATGATTGTCTGTGGTGGAACGATGATAACAAGAATTACCATGAAGAACCAGAAGTTCTTAAGTGGGAATTTGTATCTTGCAAAACCGTAACCAACAAGTGTTGCTGAAGCAACCTGAAGCACACTGACAAGTAAACTGATATATGCAGTTGTTCCCAGTGCTTTCCAATATTTCATAAGCTGTGCTGTAAGCTTATATGAAGCTGTTGAAAAATTTCTTGGAATACTAACGATTGTTGAATCGTACAAATCTTTTTCTTCCATGAAACTAAGTGATATTTTATTAAGCAGAGGCTGAACAATCAGGAAACACAATCCAAATATTAATATTGCTCGGCAAATCTTATACGCAATATCAAATGCTTTCTTACGTAATAAGTAACCACCGGATTTCCTGTTACGTTCCATAAAGGCCTGCCATTTTCCGTTTTTCTTACTCATAGTAGTACACCTTCTTCGAAATTATTAAGGAGATTATTCCGATAATCACCATACAACATAGGAAATAAATCCATGACATCGCGGCACTCAGATCGTACTGAAGTTTACTAATCATTATATTCTGAATATACTCCATTACCTTATTATCTGAACGACAGAAGAAATCGATAATAGTGTAAATAATGTTAACAAGGATAAGTGAACTTACCATTGGAAGCGTAATTTTCCAGAAACACTCCCATGCTGTACATCCTTCAATTCTTGCTGCTTCAAACATACTTGTTGAAATCGTCTGCAGACCAGAAAGGAATATAATAATCTGAATACCTGATCTGATAGCAACATCATAAACATGATCAATAAGATCAAATACGTAATTAAAGAACTGTGCTGACTGACTTCCCTCAGTGACAAGCATATCCTTAAGTACTGTAGTAATACTGGATGCATTAGTTGTATCTGCTATAGCATCCTTCATACTTGCAAGCATTTCATTGTTAAACTCAAGTCCTACAATAACACCTGATGAAAGAATAACCGGCATGAAGAATATCGCACGTACAAATCCTCTTCCCTTGAATGTCTGGTTAAGAAGTAATGCAACAAAGAAACTGAATATCAATGTTGCAGGAAGGTCAAGCAACATTCCTCTCAAGTTTTCGATAAGCAGGATTTTAAACTCCGGATCAACGTTAATTGCATTGTTAAAGTTTTCAAGTTTAACAAATTCCATTGTAAATCCACCGGCTGCAGGATTAATAGTTACTTCTGAAAATCCCATTCTAAGAGACTGGTAAAGAGGCACTACCATAAATGCAAGGAAACCGATTATAAATGGTAATATAAACAAATAACCTGCGATTGCATTCTTTGTAGCAAGTGATTTCTTTTTCTTAGTTCTCGCCATTAGTTTGTACCTCCTTTCACAACATAATCCCTGGCTGGAATCTGTTCACCATTAACAGTTACAGGGTTATAGTTATAATTTACAAGAACAATACGTCCATCAGAAAATTCTGTTCTGTAAACATTTTCAGCAACCTGACTGTGTCCAGTAATAAGATCATCATATGATCCATCAAAATCATTAACAAATCTCTTATAATTCTCTGCGATTGTATCTTTCCAGAGACTGTAATCAGTTGCAAAATACTCAGTATATTTACTATCCTGAAGTACTGATGTTGGCTGTTTTGTTACTGTGTAATATAAACCTGCTCCAAGTTCTGCTGATTTAAGAAGTGTTTCCTCAGCATCCTGTGAAAGGTTAAGTGATTCAGCAGTATAGTCAACAAGACCATGTAATGCTATCTCATAGAAAGGAATTGTTTCGTCAACAATGTTAAAGCTCTTATTGCTAAGTACTGTTCCCGTAATAACATCAGCATAAGGAATGTTGTAAAAATAATCTGAATTAGCCATTATTTTAGTTCCATTTTCCTTAAACTCTTTATACTTATCTGTAATAAGATTCATTGCTGCTTCTCTTGAGCATCTGTTCTTGTAATTATAATCACCACAAAGCTCCTGACTAACATCACCAAATGACATGCTGTTTGTTCCAAGACTTGTAATATACTTGTTAACTACATCTGCATTACCCATTGCATATTCAGGTTTTGTTATATTATATGTATACTCCTCTGAATCCTCTGCAAAGTAAATTGGACTGTAATATGAAAGTTCACATATCTTTCTGCTTACAAACTTACTTGAATCTCTGTTAACCCAGTATCCATCAAGCATCTTATTCTTGTATACAAACTGTAAGTTTGCATCCATGAATACGTTTACTCCACCATCATTTGCCTTTGAAACAAACTGTTTAAGATCCTTCTTGCTTCCAAGTTTCTTTGTAAGTCTTACCTTTCTCATTGATGAGTTATGGATACCACCATTACTCCATCCGGTATATCTTACATTAAACTTGTCAACTCCATTTGCCTTAAGATCATCAAGTATCTCTGATGCATCATCATATGTTGTAAGTGGAAGATCCTTTGTTACAGGAACTCCAAGTACATGACTCTTGTTATCAACTCCACCAACCATCTCTACAACAAATGGAAGGCTTCCATCTGCCTTATCTGTAAGTGTTGGATAAGTTTTCTTAAGATACTCTCTGTACTCTCCGGCAAGTTCTACATAATCATCTGTTCCACGGAAAAGATATTTCTGAACTATATGTTCATCTGGAAGTGATTTCTCATATGTCTTAACAGTAACATCAGACTTACCTGAAATATCCATCTTTTCACCATGAAGCATTGTATATGTGTATTTAACTGAATTATAGCTGTTAAGTCTTCCTGCTATATCAGCTTCAACCACTGCATAAGCGCTTCCCTTCTCAACTGCACAAAGATAAGAAGCATCCTTCTTTGCAAGACCAATAAGCGGATAAGAAACGCTACTGTCATCTACTACTGCATCTCTTGTTATACCAAGATCATAACCATAAACCTGATTATAGTAAGCAGCCTGTGTAAGCTTCTGATTATTGAAGTTAATCTTTCCACCTGAACCATCCGGTACGAAGAGGTATCCTTCATCATTAAGTCCAGCAGCTCCGAAATATGGAAGAGGTGTAAGGTTTGTGATTGGATAATCATCATAGAATTCAATCTCATTCATAGGAATGTCAACCAAAAGACCATCCTCATCAAGTGTATAGTACACTGCAACATTAAATGCTGCCTTACCCGATTCCTGTTTAATATTGACGTTTTCCATATCCTTCTGATAATCTTCTGCTGTATATCCTGCAGTTTTAAATATCTTTTCAAATTCCTCAAGCTTTGAATCTGACTGTCCATCTCTTAATACGAACATTTTAGAATCTGCAAGTCCGGGATACTGTGCAAGAAGCTCATCCTTATTATCTGTTGCTTTAAGATTGTCAATATCTAACTTACGATAGAATGTTTTAATCTTCTTTGCATCTGCTTCATCCATCTTTGAACAAAGCTCTTCCATTCTGGCTTCTGTAATACCATAAGGCAACATATAAGTTTTCTGAATATCACCCACTGTGTATAAAACTTTAACACCATTGGCATTACCAGCTTCGTCCTTCTGTACTTCAATGCTGTACTTTTTATCCTTTATTGAATAAGCATAATTATCATAAGAGAAATCCTGTCCCTTGGAATCACTATACTTAACAATAAATGTTGAAGATAAAACTGTCTTATTTACACCATTAGCAAGTGTATCCTGTTCAACATCCTGTGGATTGGAATACCAGATGTTATTGTTAACCTTATCTTTCACACTAAACTGTGTTGTATCGCAATCCATTGAAAATTCATACTTGTCATTTGACAGTAAAACCTTTTGTCCTTCTGCTTCTTCTGAATAATCCTGAACGTCTATAAAATTAGACTCTGAATCACTATTACCACATCCTGATAAACACAGCATCAAGACCATTGCCGGAAGCAGTAACTTTAATTTTTTCATTCTGTATTAGGTCCTCCTTTCTATGCTTTAATAGAACCTGTAAGATATTTCTTTATATAATGATATGAAGTACGCAATGGCATCACTAAACAAACTAAAGAATAATACTAACAGGAATACGATTACAAGCATACCTACCAAAATACACAATATAGAAAAAATTGCTTTTCCAAAAGTGAAATCATGAATCTGCATTACAGATGCGAGAAACAGGAATCCACACCATATCATTGAAAATGAAAGGAAATATGTATAAAAAGCTCCTTCTTCATAAGTTACAAAATTACTAACAACAATCATTGGAAGCTGAATGAGAACATATGGAGCAAGTGCATATGCAGAACCCATATATATATCCTTCAGATTACCTTTACCATCAAACAAGGTCGTAAGACACCAGTTCGAAAGCACCCATATAAAAAATGGTAACAGGAATGTACATATATTAAGGAGAATATTAAAATGCTCCCACTGTACTCTGATAAACACAAAGCTTGTATATCTGTACTTCCAGATTGTAGTAAGAATCGTCATAATCACAAGAAAATTCGCTGCTCCAATTGAACCTCTCTTTTCATGTGTCAGATCCCAAAATCCATCAAATGGACTCACAATACAATGTAATGAATATTTGAGAGTTTTTCCGAAATGATTAAACCATGCTTTCACAGAAGACTTAGTTATATTTTTCATTCCTCATTTACCTCCCTTCTGATGTTCTGTACTGTGTTCTTAATAAATACTACAACAATAAGAATTACGATTATTGTGAAGATATAAGCTATATGATCTTCAATCCATTCTTTTCTGTAAAGCTTATATGCCTTTGAATAATTCTTATAATCAAGCTTTAACTTGAAATATTCCATTGCTTCTTCGAATTTGTCCTGTCTAAGAAGCGCACGACCGATACCAATATAAGCAAGATCATAGTTTCCGTTAAGCTTAAGAACCTGTCTCCAGTAATCAGCTGAACTGTCATAATCACCAATCTTATAAGTATCAAGTGCTTCGTTTATAAGCTTACCATACTCAGTAAGTGTTAACTTGGTAATAGAACCAAGATCCTTATCAAGGATGAAAAGTGAATCACCCATATGACCTATTGCTACCGGATACTTAAAACTTCCTTCTCTGTAACCAATTCCACCAAAGGCATATAAAAGGTTACCCTGGAAATCATATCCGAATACACGACGTCTGTTCATATCAAGACAGTAATAACAATCATTGTCTAATACTGTTACATCACAGAACTTGGATGGTCCGTTGTATCCACCACCATTAGCATAGTTAACATCACCAATTGGTTCAAAATATCCGTTTCTGATAAGGATATCTGTTCCTTTTGCATTAAGCTTTCTGATAGGCTTTGCACTTTCAACTGAATCACTTTCAAATGTACCTAATGTAGCATAAATGAATCCTTCAGAGTCAAGTGCGATATTGTTGTACTCAGTTGGAACGAAAGCTTCCATCTGGTCACGCTGTGCTTTTGTTGAAATAAGCTTTTTGAAATAATCAACAAAGTCAAACTGAACATCAGCAGCACCAACATAACCTACGAACTCACCATCATTTTCAAATTCCATGAAACCTTTGTTAACGTTCTCTGCCTGAACAAAAATACGTCCTGCAGTATCAACAACAAGCTTCTGTGGATGGAACTGGAAATCTGCATCAAGTGTTTCCTCATCTTCAGGCTTATAAATTTCGCCTAAAACATTAAGGTTGCTGTCTGTATGAACTATTCTAAGATTACCATAATCTGCAATATACATTTCACCTGAAGATGTAACATATATATCATATGGTGTCACAATAGACTCAGTCTTTCCATTATTGTTAATATCTCTGATTTCTCTTACAAATGAGTATTTGTCATTCTCATACTTGAGCTGAACAACTCTGTTATTACCTGTATCACATATGTATAACATGTTATCTCTGATATACATTCCCTCAGGATTGTTAAAATGACCAATTTTAAAGTCATTACCAAATGATACTGAATCAACAGCATATGCATCAGGTGACTCACGTTCTAACTTCCAATAATCATATGTGTAAGTATAGAACAAATCACTTTCAGCTGATGCCATCTTTGGCTGAATAAGGAGAGCCGCAAATAACATCAAAGTAATAACAGGAATTATATTTAATGCCTTTTTCATCGTCTTCCTCCTTAATCAGTCCTTAATACCTGAACTTGCCATAGTCTCGATAACGTTTCCTTCACATAAAAGGAATATGATAATTGGCACTGACATCATAAACAATGTAACTGCTGCACCAACTCCGGCACGGGATACACCACCGAGAATAAGCTGCTGTAAGGCATAAGGTAAAGTTTTTAATTCTTCTGAATAAATAAATGTTGCTGCACGGTTATTCCAAATTGCGATAACCGAGAAAATTATAAGTGTAAGCCATGCTGGTTTAACCATTGGCATTACAATTTTTATAAAGATACGTCCCTCTTTTGCACCATCAATCTTAGCAGCTTCAATAAGTGCATCTGGAATTCCTTCCATGAACTGTTTCATAAGGAACAGTCCCATTGGTGTAGCAAAAGCAGGTATTATAATGGAAAGATAAGTATCAATCCATCCTAACTTTGTCATAATAAGGTAGTTAGGAATCTGTGTTACGTAAACAGAGAACATAAGTGCTGTCTGTACGATAGCAAAGAATGTCTTATTTCCCGGGAACTTATATTTAGCAAGAACATATGCACCCATTGAACAGAAAACAAGGTTTCCTAATGTACCAAGAGCAGTCATAAATACTGAGTTAAATATGTATCTTGAGAAAGGTACAAATGACTGTCCCATAATGTTAAACAAATCCGCAAAGTTATCAAATGTAGGATTCTTTACGTAAAACTTAGGTGGGAAAATATAAATCTCATCAAGCGGCTTAAATGCTGTACAAATTGAGTATACTAATGGTAAAGCGAAGAATGCTCCAAACAATATCAGAAGTATATAAATACCAATATCACCACCAACGGATCTGTTAGGTTTTCTCTTCTTTAATAATTTCTTTTTCTTTTTCATATCAGCATCTCCCTTTAAGTTCCAACTTTTCTCAGCAATGCATGTACAGCCTTGTTACAAAGAATCATAACAACAAACAATACAGTTGCAATCGCAGACGCATATCCCATATCAAATCTGTACTGACCATAGTCAATAAGATGGGAAACAACAGTTTCAGCTGCGTAGTCAGTACTTGGGAAACCACAAAGTACCATAGTTACATCAGCCACACCAAATGACTGTGTAATTGCCATAACGGCACCGAATAAAAGCATTGGTTTCATGTTTGGAAGTGTTATGTACCATAACTCCTGCCATCTATTCTTGATACCATCCATGTATCCGGCTTCAAACTGTGATTCATCAATTCCCTGCAAACCAGCAACGAATGACAGGAATCCGTTACCAAGACTCATCCATAATACTACGATGATGATAACACCCATCATATATTTTGTATCAGTAAGCCATAAAACCGGTTCGTCAATAAGTCCAAACTGCATAAGCCATGCATTAACATATCCATATGAATCACCACTGAAAAGAAGTGCCCATACCATGTAAACCTGACCTGAAATAGTTGGCGCATAGAATATAAGTACCATGATTGCTCTTAATATTCTAGGAAGCTCGTTAATAAACCAGGCAAAAAGGAATGACATAATATATCCGATTGGGCCGGTGATTGCTGCAAGAAGGAATGTATTCTTAACTGAAATAAGGAATACATCATCTGCAAGGATCAAGTTAATATAGTTCTGTAACGCAATAAACTGCGCCGGTTCCAAAACATTGTAATAAGTAAAACTGTAGTATATAGACATACACACAGGTGCAATAGTAAATAAAGTAAATAATATTGCATATGGAAGAAGGAAAGCATAACAGATTTTTGACTGTTTAGCTATTTTCCAGCCATGCTTTATCTTTCGCTTCTGTATGTCAACATACTTAGCCATAACTGAGCTCATTTACTTATCTCTCCTTTCATTAATGTATACATAAAGCCTGTCTGGCCAAAGAGGATTATTAATCCTCTTCGGCAACAGGTAAACCAAACTCTTTACGTTTGTTTGTGATCTCGTCGTTGATTGTTCTTACATAATCAAGAATTGTCTCACGTGGGTCATCATTGTCATTCATTACGTTTCTGATTGCGTTTGTGATATGACGTGATGTGTAATATCCACCGGCAATTTCAGGAATACCGAATGCCCACTCCCACTGACTCTTAAGAACATCAGCGTCCTTCTTGCTCCATGAAAGCTGATCAAAAGCAACCTTGTTTGCTGTTGCATATCTTGCAGATGAACCCATTACACTCTCAAGTTCTCGACCAAATCTAACCTGAGTATCTGAACTGATCCACCACTTAAGGAATGTCCATGCAAGATCATACTTTCTCTTACCTTCATCCTTTGCAAGAATCATTGAACACTGTCCCCATGACTGAACTGAACGATCTATGTACTTATTACCCTGCTCATCAGTCTTCTCAATTCCAGGAACAAGTCCGAATTTCCATAAACCTTTAATCTCAGGAGCTGATACAACAAGTGTATTATAGTTCGAGAAGTCCTGTACACCTATTGGCATTTCTCCTGAACGGAATCTGTTTACGAAGTCATAACTTGTAGGAAGTTTGTAGTTTGTAAACAGTTTTGTGAAATACTCAAATGCATTGATTGCCTGTTCTGAATCAATTGCAACCTTTGTTCCGTCTTCATTGTAAAGCTTTCCACCACGCTGATATAACTGACAGAAGTAGTTTGCAAGGTCAGGGTTTGTTGTGTTACCAACCTTACGCTCTGTACTTGGAATACCAACCTGAAGGTTGTTATTGGTAATTGTAGGAAGAATCTCAATCAACTCATCCCATGTTTCAGGAACCTTAACACCAAGGTCTTCAAGTATATCTTCACGATAGAACAATACGTTATAGTTCTGTGTTTCTGGAAGAGCATAAACCCCACCATTAAATTCATATGAAAGATATGAACTTCTGTAATATTCTTTTTCAAGAACATTAGTCTTCCACTCTTCCCAGTCAGGGAACTGTGTAAGATCCACTGCTGCATTACGAAGAGCATAGTTAACTGGCTCTGTCTGTGCTACAGTAAGTGCAACATCAGGACCTGTTCCTGCAACAACCGCCGGAAGAAGTGTAGTTGCATCAATAAGTTTTACGTTAACACCAATTCCGTACTGTGGAACAAATGTATCATCGATCATTGACTTAAGAATTGTACTCTGGTCACGTCCTGATAAAATCCAACAGTCAATAAGGTCATCACTGTCATCATATACATTTCCAAGTGATGTATAATCTACAACGAATGATGCAATAAATACTCTAAGCTCATGAAGTGCACTCTTAAGGAATGTTTCATCACAAACCGGAAGTGCTTCATTAACCGGTGTTACCTGAATATAATCGATATCAAGTGGTGCCTCACTAAGTGAATTGATACCTGTACCAATTGAACTGATATTCTCTTTAAAGTTTGCAAGTGACTTTGGAATCTTATCCGGTCTCTTAACAAATTTCTCAAGCTGGTTTGCTACTGTAAGGATTGATGAAACCTGTGAACCCTTCTCACCTGAATATGCTACAAGTCTGTCTACTATCTGATACAGTCTCTTGCACTCGATATCCATACCTGTTATAACTTCAGGGAAAACTTTCTCAATCTTGTAATCTCTGTACTCATCAGGATCAGCTCCTGTAAGCTTAAGGATCTTAACATACATTGCATTAAGTCTGAACACACTGTCATTCAGATCTGTAAGGATTGCTCCAAGATCTCCAAGTGTTACTTCAAGTCTTACTGTATGTATTCCTTTTGTAAGAGCGAACTGATATGGATTTCCATTCTCATCACCAACAGTATTCATCTGCCAGTCATTGTTGAACTTAAATGAAACAACCTCACATTCCTTAAATGGTGTCTCACCATCTATTGTAAGTGAACGGCTTGAAACAAATCCACGATTGTAGTTCTGGCGACCCTTAAGCGAAAGTGTATAAAGACCATCAGCTGGTACATCAATATCCCATTCGATCCAGTCTCCTGCAACTCTCCACTGGTTACCGCCAATCTTGTTCATAAGAATAAGTGATGGACTGTATGGTTCAGTAATTGCTGAAGCTCTGTCACTGTTTGGATAAAGTGATGGAGATGAACGTCTTTGAGAAGCCTCTCCCTGAATCTTATATGCTGTGGCTCCCTCTCCAGAAAACTTTGTAGTGTCTATAGAAGAACTATACTCAGCATATGAAACTGCTTCATCAGGATTTTTGATTGTAAGCTTTCTTATTATAAGTGGTTCATTAACTCCTTCGATTTTGAACTTGTTGATTCCCTTTTTAAAATGGAATTTGTATGGCTCTACATAATATCCCATGTAATCCTTGGCATATGATGCCTGCCATATAGGATTTTCCTTCTGTGTAGGACGGATATCATTCCCCTGATTATCCTTCTGAATCTCACCAGAGTCAGACCAGACACGACTGAATGTTATAGCATCTGCTCCGTAAAATGGAAGTTCATTATTTATGTAGAAGGCTCTTTCAATATCGATACCTCTTGACTCAACAGGATAATACTCAAGGTATACACTGTATAAGCCAGCTTCCGGTATATCTACCTCCCATTCTACGCTTCCATTTTCATCTGACTGTAAAACACGACTTTCGCCATCAACATCATTTACAACTGATACTCCGGTACTTGATGGAAGATAATCAAATATATCTACATCAACTTCTTTTTTCGGACATGCATCATCCTTGTGCTTGTCAAGGTACTTAGCATAAGTATCGTCTCTGGCAATTCCGTCAATATCAACAGAAAGATCTGCCCCCGCATATTTTTCTTCGTAATTACCATCATCATTAACAGCTAATTTCCAGATGACAATAATAAGAACAAAAATGAGAATGCAAAGAGGTATTTTTACAATCTTTTTGCTTAATACTGCTTTAAATTTTGACATGACTGTCTATTGCTCCTTTCTAACAATACTGGTACGCTTCTCTTTCAATATGTGAAAAATAACTTGGATTTATATTCACATTTGTGAAAATTGCATACTTTTTCATCTGATAGTATACCATCATTTTGTACATATGTCTACCATTTCAATAATTTTTAAGCATAATATCGTCATTTTTACCATGTAATAATAAATTAGTCAAAATTAATATATAATATATTTATTTTCATAAAAAAATAGGATATAATTAGGCAGAAAGAACACTATCAGATGATTTTGATATGAGATTTTGCTTGTATTTTTACAACAATTCACTAAAATACAGTACTTCATTTTTCAATCTCATCCATAGTAAACTATTCTTTAAAGGAGAGTTCAATGAAAACACTATGTAATAACCCTATTTTGTCAGGTTTTTATCCTGATCCAACAATGTGTCGTGTAAATGATGATTATTATCTTTGCGCATCAACATTTTGTTATTATCCCGGCGTTCCAATTTTTCACAGCACAGATCTTGTAAACTGGAAACAGATTGGCAACGTTCTTGACAGGCCATCACAGGTTCCACTTAAGAATCCTGACATTGCAGGTACAGGTATATATGCTCCAACCCTGCGTTATCATGATGGAACATTTTATATGATAACTACTAATGTCGGTGAAGCACTTGGAAACTTCATTGTAACAGCAAAGGATCCTGCAGGACCATGGTCAGAGCCATATCCACTTGAAAGTGAGGGTATTGATCCTTCATTATTCTTTGACGATGATGGAAAATGTTATTACTGTGGCACCAAACCACGCAGGGAAGGTGCAAGGTATTTCGGTGATAACGAGATTTATATACAGGAGCTTGATCTTAACACCATGAAATTAACAGGCGAGTCCTACCCTGCATGGCATGGTGCATTAAGAAGGGTTGAATGGCCTGAGGGCCCTCACATTTATAAGATTGATGGATGGTACTATCTTCTTATATCTGAGGCAGGCACCGGTCACATGCATTCAGTAACAATTGCCAGAAGCAAAAGCCTTTTTGAACCATTTGAGGGTTATCCTGGTAATCCAATCCTTACCCACAGACATCTTGGAATCAACTATCCAATCGTTAATGTCGGACATCCTGACATTGTCCAGACACAGAATGGCGAATGGTGGATGGTATGTCTTGCTTCAAGACCATATGGTGGAGGATATCACAGAAATCTTGGACGTGAAACCTTCCTTGTTCCTTTCACCTGGGAAAACGGATGGCCACTTATCAATCCTGGCAAAGGAATTGTTGAGCACGTATTTGAAAAACCTTGTCTGCCTGAAAGTGAACATGTTTCATTATGTGAAAAGGATGATTTTGATGCAGATACCCTTTCACTTGACTACCTTTATGTAAGAAATCCTGATACAGACAAGTATTCTCTTACTAAAAAAGCAGGTTACATGGCTCTTACTCCATCACCTGTTAAGCTTAGAAGTCATGAATCACCTACTGTATTATGTAAGCGTCAGATAAGCATGAGCTATGATGTTGAAACATCACTTATTTTCAATCCTTGCAAGGGCGAAGAAGCCGGAATTATACTTCTTCAGAACGAGTTCTTCAACTACAGATTTGGTCTTGCAAATGATGGTGGTAAGACAAAGCTTGTTATTACAAAGAGTACAAAGAAGGATGACGAAGTATCCCTTGAGACAATTTGTTCATCAGAAGTAAATATAGGTTCTGATGATAGCATAACTCTTAAAATCACACAGAACATTCAGGATCTTACATTTACTTACAAGATAAATGATGGTGAATTTATAACACTTAGCGATAATCAGGATGCACGTATTCTTTGTACAGATACTGCTGGAGGATTCACCGGAACATGTCTTGGAATATATGCCTTCTCTGAGGAAGAATCTGATAATACAGCATACTTTGATTATTTCATGATTCATTCTCTTGATTGATTAAAATAATTTTTCAATTTTAAATAATGTATTATTCTGCAGCTGCTAACCTTTAGTTGACTGAATACATAAGGGACTGTCAGATATCAGAAATATCTGGCAGTCCTGTTTTTACTTATTATAGCTTAAGAATTACATTTTATATGTTTATTATGATATTTTAGTAGTTCATGTATTTTACGTTTTATTATGATATTTTGTCGTTTATATTCCATGTATTATCATGATGTTTTGTAATTCATACATTTTATATTTTATTGTCTTATTTTTTCATTTCATATCTTTATTTTTTTCATCATGATATTTTCAGTATTTCACGTTTTAATCTTTTCATTATCTTTTTTTCAAGTCTTGAAATATATGACTGGGATATTCCAAGTATGTCAGCAACTTCTTTTTGGGTCCTTTCATTTTCAAATTCGTTATTAAGACCGAATCTGAGATTAATTATCATCCTTTCCCTGTCATTTAACCCTGAAATTGCTTTTTTTAGTATCTTTTTGTCAACTTCATTTTCAAGGTCCTTTGATATAACATCTTCTTCCGTACCTAAAATATCTGACAAAAGCAGCTCATTGCCGTCCCAGTCAACATTAAGCGGTTCGTCAATTGAAACCTCCATCTTTGTTTTACTTGTCCTTCTAAGATACATAAGAATTTCATTTTCAATACATCTTGATGCATATGTGGCAAGTTTAATATTTTTGTCTGATTTAAAGGTATTAATTGCTTTCATAAGACCAATTGTTCCAATAGATATTAAATCCTCCACACCAACACCTGTATTGTCAAACTTTTTAGCTATGTACACAACAAGTCTGAGATTATGTTCCACAAGAACAGATATTGCTTCACTTCTGCTTTCATCCTTTTGCAGTTTTTCAATCCATATACTCTCCTCATTTGCATCAAATGGCGGTGGAAGTATCTCATTTCCACCAATATAATGCATATCACCCCCTTTATTTTTCAAAAAGCTTTTCAAATCTCCAATCATTCTGAACTGAAAACAATCCGGCACAATAATTCTGAATAACATTTCACATCCCCCATTAAATCAAGCATTTATAGAATCTAAAACTACAGCTGCTACAGCTTCATATCTGAATTTAAAAGATACGAATAATCATCTGTTTTACTTAAATTACCTTTGTATATTGCAGCATAAGCTTTGGTAATGTGTTTACTTCTTCCATCTTTTTCAATCACAATCCCATCAAGTCTGATTCCGGGAAGATGTCCCTTATCCTTTCCTATTGACACATAGGGTATATTTCTAATATATGTTTCACCATCCCATTCTTCCGGTATTTTGGGAAACATATTAATGTATTCCTTTTCTCCTGCAGATAATATGTTTTCTATATTATCGTAACTCGCAACAATACATGGAAATCCTGACACCGGTTCATACAGTCTGCAACCACTGTCATAATAGCCTTTTGAATGAATACTTTTATTTCCATGAATTACAGTCACCTTATATATATTTGAATTAACTGTTTTAAGCCTGAGCAGCTTATTATTTCCTATAAATATGTAAAACACAACAAGTAGAATTGATACAGATAAAACAAGCCTTCCAATTGTAACTTCTGTATCTAACACAAAATCTATATAACCTCCTGCCACAAAAAAAGTTAAATACCATATTGCAGTCAGCTTTATAGTTAAAATGATGTTATTTAAGCTTACCTCTGTAATAATTCTAACACTAAGCATTCCACACATTATGTAAACGAACCACTGTATTCCCTCAAAAAACGGAACAATCAGCATTATTACTGCCATAGTACTTTCCACAAATGAGGCTAATATTATTCTTTGGAGCTTAATATCATATCCGCTTATCAACAGAAACAAGATGTTAACTATTACATCCATAAAATAATTCACAGCAAAATAAACATCTAAGTATACAGTTTCAACAGTTTTTGCACCCCTTTCCTTTTCCCTTGTAAATATAATAAGACATCTCCTGTGCAGAAAATGTCTTATTATGTATTATTATTTAATTTTCAAATGCAAAATATGACATTATATTATATAATTCATCATTTTAAAAATGACAGCTTCATTTCCATTCTGCCATTATTATAATCAATGTCAGCTACAGCACCGTTAATCATTGTAAACTGTGGTGGTTTATGTCCAATATCAGCGTTCATAATGACAGGAACATTAAACTTTGATAATGCATGCTCAAGAGCCTGTCTGTAATCTGTTTCTGTAGTAGTAGAGAAAAATGCTTCTCTTCCAAAGACGAAGCCCTTTACATTTTCAAACCATCCTGCTTCATATAACTGCCACAGGCCTCTTTCAATATCCTCGCTGCCAAGAGAAAAGCTTTCAATAAACCAGATTATTCCATCATCCTTATATTTTAAAACATAATCCTTAACCTTATCAAAGCGTGTGCCGCACAAATTTAAAAGAACATCAAGACAGCCTCCAATAAGTCTGCCTCTCATGTGAATATTTTTTCCTTCATCCTTGTCATCAACAAGCTTCAGACATACCTTATCTGTAAGATTGTAACCTTCTTTTCCGGTTTCTCCTTTAAAGAAGCCATTCTGATACATATCAAAGGAATGCTGTGTAACATCCTTTCCTTCAAGTATACTGATATTATTGCTTAAAGATTCATGCCAGACATCCATGGCAAAATCATTGAAATTATTGCAGTATACAGATGCAACATCATATGCCGTAGTTAATATAAAACCAATTGATGTATTATCAGAATAACCTTGAAACCACGCAGCTTTTTTAGAAAGCTTTTCAAAGTCAGTATATGAAAGCATCTCCATCAAAAAATCTCCACCCTTTGCTGATATAACAGCATTTCCATTTTCATATGCTTCCATAAATTCCGCCGCTCTTTCAACTGCTGTTGTACTTCTTCCCAGGGTACTTGTTCTGACATTCATGGTTTCTTTCACATTATAACCACGATCTGAAAGGGCTGCCTTTGCCCTGTCAAGTCTTATATAATCTATACTCTCACTGTTACCATCCGAGGGCGCAGTAACATATATTGTGTCACCTTTTTTTAAAAAATCAGGATATATCATATAAAATTCCTCCAATTATTATTCGTTAGTTTTATCTTTCCATAGTCAATGATATTCTCAATTCTCCTGGCATATTGCACATTGCTTATTGCTTGCTGCTTATTGCTTGTTGCTTATTGCTTATTGCCAGTATTACTTCTATAAAATAAAGTATAACAAGGCTATGCAAGCTCTGTCAATCGGTCATATTTTTGCATTAATGTCTTTTCCTGACATATTTCGAAACTATTGTATTTTTTGCCAGTAAATGATATAGTGTGTGATATTAATGAATATCGAAAGTGAGGAATTAAAATGGCTAAAAATCCAGTTGTAACAATCACAATGGAAAATGGTGATAATATCAAAGTTGAACTTTATCCAGAAATAGCACCTAATACTGTTAACAACTTTATTTCCCTTGTTAACAAAAAATTCTATGACGGACTTATTTTCCACAGAGTAATTGAAGGTTTCATGATTCAGGGTGGTTGTCCTGAAGGAATTGGAATCGGTGGCCCAGGTTACCAGATAAAGGGCGAATTTGCTGCCAATGGATTTGCAAATGACCTTAAACATTCAGCAGGGGTTATATCAATGGCACGTGCACAGCATCCTGATTCAGCAGGTTCACAGTTCTTTATCATGCACAAAGATGCTCCACATCTTGATGGCTCATATGCTGCTTTTGGAAAAGTAATTGAGGGAATGGATGTTGTCAATAAGATAGCAGAATGCGTTACAGATTATCAGGATCGTCCAATGACTCCACAGGTTATGAAGGAAGTTACAGTTGAACTTTTTGGCGAAACATATGCTGAACCTGAAAAAGCCTGATTATAAGTATATTGATTCATTGTTTTAATATTTAATAATTCAAATCGCCGGAAGCCCTTTTGTCTGAATATACCCTGTGTAGACAAACAACCTGAGTTTCCGGCGATTATTATATTCTTTCACTATTATAATCTTACATTAGTAATTTCCAAGAATTTTAACATTATCCGCATCATTTTCTATTGCATATAAAGCATTTTTTACACCCTGCATTTTAAGATTACCTGCAATATCAACAAAGAATCTGTATTCCCAGGTCTTCCCTGGTATCGGACGTGATTCAATCTTCTCAAGATTGATACCATTATTGTAAAAATGAGACAATATTCTGTATAAGGCACCACTCTCATGCTTTACCTCAAATGATATGCTTATTTTTTTGGAATTATTAATATAATTTTTTGCTCTTGTCAGTATAACAAAACGTGTCCTGTTATTACCCTGATCATTAATTGCATTTTCAATAACATTAAGATCATAAACCTTGGCAGCCTGAACTCCGGCAATAGCTCCTTTAGAAGGATCATGGTCATCTGCCACACGCTTTGCTCCCTGTGCAGTACTTCCTACTTCCACAGGGTGTATCCATGGGTGGGCCTTTAAAAAGCCTGCGCACTGTCTTATACCCTGGGCATGGGAATATACAGTTTTAATATCTTTTACATCCACACCTTCATGTCCTATAAGGGCATGCTCTATCTTAATTATCTGCTCACCTACTATATGGACATCATACTCATTCATATGATCATATATATCTGTAATACCACCTGTTGACGAATTTTCTATTGGAACAACACCAAAATCAGCTTCTCCTTTTTCCACCGCAGCCATAACACTAACGAACTCTGGCAATGGATATGAAATATATCCTCCGTCACCAAAAAATCTCTCCATAGCCTGCTGTGAGTATGTTCCTTCAACACCAAAAAATGCAACCTTAGTATCAGACTTAACCCTAAGGCTGTCTATTCCGGTGAAACCACTATCATATGAATCATTTACTATATATCTTGTTTTATCATAATATTCTGTAAGGATATCCCTGACAGTCAGTTTATTGCCAGGATGTCTGTAATATGGGGCAATTTCTGACAAAGGTTTCAGCACAAATTCCCTGTTGCAGCATTCTGGATGAGGTATAACAAGGTCTTCGTCACTTATCATAAAATCATCATAAAAAATAATGTCTATATCTATTGTACGTGGTCCCCAGTGAATGACTCTCTTCCTGTCGCCCTTATTCTCAACCTCATGAATAAAATCTAACAGTTCATGGGGCTTATAAAGAGTTTTTAATGTCACAGCAGTATTAAGAAAATCGTCCTGTTCAGTGAATCCAACCGGTGCTGTTACAATATAGCCTGCAATCTTGCAAAGCCTTATCAACTCATTTTCCTTCATATTATCAATTGCTGTATCTATATGTTTTTTCTTGTCTCCCATGTTTGAACCAAGACTTAAGCACACCTTATGCCATGCTCTTGAAACATTAACAAGAACCGTATCCAGATCAATATGAATAGGGGCCCATGGTTTTTTAATACTCACATCTACTTTTTCAATAATATCATATTTAAGCAGCATCATATCTGCAATTGATTCAGCCAGTTTTTCAATAAGCTTAAAGGTATTATTTTCAACGAAATCCTTAATCTCCTGACATATGACAGAATAGTCAAGTGTCTTTGTAAGATCATCAGATCTTCCAGCCTTTGACATATCAAAATAAAGCTTTACACCAACTAAAAATTTCTGTCCAACAACATTTTCCTCCGGCATGACACCATGGTTGCCAAATACGCTTAAATCCTTAATTTCAATATAATCAGTACAACTCATATTATATCTCCTCACATAGCAGCTATCTTGATATTACATAATGAATCCTAAAAACTATATTTTATACTTTAAGATTCCTTCCATCATGTTAATTACTTTAAGATTTTCCTTTACATGATGAACTCTGACATATGAACAACCCATAAGTACAGCATAAGCAGTTGTTGCAAGTGTTCCCTCAAGTCTTTCACTTATTGGAACATTAAGAGTAAGACCTATGGCAGATTTTCCTGATGTACCAAGCAAGACAGGATATCCCCACTTTTTAAACTTCTCCACATTAGCAATCATACTCATGTTCATATTATAATCCTTTGCAAATCCGACTCCTGGATCAACCATTATCCTGTTCTTTGCAATTCCGGCAGACTCTGCAAGCCTGATACATTTGTCAAGTTCCGCAATTATCTCATCATTGTTATTACCTATTCCCTGTTTATCAGCAGCATCAGCCTCATAGAGTCTGGTGGAATTGTGCATAATACATACTGACACTTTACCCTTGCTTACAATCTCAGACATAGGGACATCATTTTCAGGATAAACAAGTCCCCAAATATCATTAATAAGATCCGCACCGGCATCAATTGCTGCCTTTGCAACATGACTGTGATATGTATCAACAGACACCGGAACATCAAACTCCTTCTTAACAGCTTCAATTACGGGTACGATTCTCCTGATTTCTTCCTCATCACCAACAAGTTCATAGCCGGGTCTTGTGGATTCTCCACCAATATCAATTATATGCGCACCCTCATTTACCATATCTTCAGCATGCTTTAAAGCTCTTTCAATTGAATTATATTTTCCCCCATCAGAAAATGAATCCGGTGTAACATTCAGTATTCCCATAACATATGTCCTGCCACTATCAAGAAACTCCTTATTGCCAATAATCATTCTACTTTTCCGCCTTTCACTAATTCATATAATGACAGGGAGCCAAACACAAAGAAGGCTTCACTTCTGTCATCCTTTTTTTTGCCAGACACATCATTTATTAAAGAAATGATGTCATTATCCATACATGGTGTTACCTTTTTCCAAAGATATGCCTCAAGCCTTTCTGCCAGAGCATCAGCATCCATTCCTCGAGGTTTTTTTGCTGTAACAGTATATAACTCGTCAAATATATTTTTAATGTAATCAGCCATTTTTTCAATGTTTTTATCTGCAAAGACACCAATTATTCCGATTCTTCTATATTCATTCTCAGGATATAAAAGCCATACCCCTGAAACAAATGCTTCAATTCCTGCAGGATTGTGCGCTCCATCAAAAACTACGCAAGGATTTTTACTTACTATTTCAAATCTTCCAGGCCAGTATGCTTTCATTATTCCCTTACTTATTGTATCATATTTTTCTTCTTCATTCATTTTATCTGAAAGAAGAATCTTTGCTGCCTCAATTGCTGCCACAGCATTGTATGGCTGATAGTAAGCATGAAGCATAGTTTCATATTTCCTGTCACAATAATCAAATGATGTTTTTTCCAAAGACAGCTTAATGTTTACCGGTTCATCACATTTCACATATTTACAATTATATTTACTGGCACAGGTACTTATAATGTCATTTACTGAATCTCTCTGATTAACACTGACAACATTACACTTACAATTAATTATTCCCGCCTTGTTATGTGCGATCTCTTCTAATGTATTGCCCAAAAATCTTGTGTGCTCAAGTGAAATCGATGTGAATATACACATTTCTTTTCCACATATGGCATTCGTTGCATCCAGTTCTCCACCCATACCACATTCAAGAATTACATAATCTGTCTTATTATCTGCAAACATGCGTAATGCCATAACGGTTTCTATTTCAAACGGAGTTGGATGTCCTCCATTACAAAATGCATATTTTATATCCTCTTTTATTTCTGATATATATTTTGATACCTCATCCTCTGTTATATATCTCTTCTCCACGGATGATTCTATTATTATTTTCTCTCGATAATCAAGAATATATGGCGAAATATATCTTCCAACTGTAAATCCTGCCGCCTTTAAAATTGAAGCTAAATATGCAGCCGTTGACCCTTTTCCATTAGTCCCTGAAAGATGTACAATAGAAAGCTTCTTCTCCGGTCTTTTATAATAATCCAGCATTATATTCATGTTATCAAGTCCTGGAGAAATACCATATTTTTTTGTCACGTCATCAATATATTCAAGACATTCTTTATAATTCATAATTCACAAGTCATACTCTCTTTATTCAAAAAAGCCATCAGCCATATATATGACCGGCGGCAATTTAATTGATATTATTAACTTAATATTAGATAATACAGCTTAGTATTTTTAATGAAGCCTGCTTAATAATTCTTATTTAACAATTCTTACCTTAAGTATTCCCTCAACTTCTTCAAGCTTCTTAACCATATCTTCTGTTGAAGCTGCATCAATATCAAACATTGAATACGCAAAATCTCCACGGCTTTTGTTTACCATATGGTCGATGTTGATTCCCTCTGAAGAAAATACACCAGCACACTTTGTAATGATATTAGGAATATTTTTATGGCAGATTGTAATACGACCTTCTGAAGTACATACACCTGCATCACATTTTGGATAGTTTACTGAATTGATAATATTACCATTTTCAATATAATCCATCATTTCCTTTGCTGCCATAACAGCACAATTATCTTCTGACTCTTCTGTTGAAGCTCCAAGGTGAGGAATAACAATTGTATTCTTCATTTTAACTGATGTCTTGTTAGGGAAATCAGAAACATATTTTGCAACCTTTCCTGACCCAAGTGCCTTTGAAAGATCTTCTTCATTCACAAGAATATCTCTTGCAAAGTTAAGGATTACAACACCATCTTTCATCTGACTGATTGCTTCTTCATTAATCATTCCCTTAGTATCATCAAGGAGAGGCACATGAACAGTAATAAAATCACAGTTTTCATATATCTCGCTTCTCTCTTTAACAATATTAACACTTCTTGAAAGGTTAAGTGCGTTATTTACAGAAAGATAAGGATCGCATCCGTATACTTCCATACCAAGAGCTGTAGCTGCATTGGCAACTAATACACCAATTGCACCAAGTCCGATGATACCAAGCTTCTTGCCTTTGATCTCATGACCGGCAAAAGCCTTTTTAGCTTTTTCAGCTGATTTGTTGATGTTTTCGTCATCAAGGTTATCCTTTACCCAATCGATTCCACCAACGATATCACGGGATGCAAGTAAAAGACCTGCTATAACAAGTTCCTTAACTCCATTGGCATTAGCACCTGGTGTATTAAATACAACGATACCCTTTTCAGCACATTTATCAAGTGGAATGTTATTAACTCCTGCACCTGCACGTGCAATTGCCTTAAGGTTATCCGGAAGCTCAAGGTCATGCATTGCTGCACTACGTACAAGCACTCCGTCAGCCTCTTCAAAATTCTCAGTAATCTCATATTTGTCATCAAACAAATCAAGACCAACTTTGGCAATAGGATTTAAACATTTAATCTTAGTTGACATAATAAATAATTCCTCTCTTACTGATATATATTAAACACAAATCTTATATTTAAATATTAAACACAAATCATATATTTATATATTAAATACAAATCTTGTATTATTTGTTATTCTTCTCAAATTCCTTCATGAACTCAACAAGCTTCTCTACACCCTCTTTAGGCATAGCATTGTAAATACTTGCACGCATTCCACCAACTGAACGATGTCCCTTAAGATTCTCAAGTCCTGCAGCCTTTGCTTCTGCAACAAACTTGGCATCAAGATCCTTATCGCCTGTTACGAATGGAACATTCATAAGTGAACGGTCTTCCTTAGCAACTGTTCCCTTAAAGAGTTCACTTGAATCAAGGAAATCATATAATATTTTAGCTTTTTCCTCATTTCTCTTCTTCATTTCTTCAAGTCCGCCCATTTTCTTAAGCCACTTGAATACTTTACCACATATGTAAATTCCATAGCATGGAGGTGTATTATAAAGGGAACCTGCATCAGCCTGTGTCTTAAATTTAAGCATTGTAGGTGTGCCTTCAAGAACATCATCAGTAATAAGATCTTCACGAATAATTGCAATAACAACTCCTGCAGGTCCAATGTTCTTCTGAACTCCACCATAAACCATACCATAATCTGATATATTCATTGGTTCTGAAAGGAAACATGATGATACATCTGATACAAGAATCTTGCCCTTAGTATTAGGAAGCTTCTTAAACTTAGTACCATATATAGTATTATTCTCACAGATATATACATAGTCAGCATCTTCGCTGATTGGAAGATCTGAGCAGTCAGGAATATATGAAAATGTCTTGTCTGCTGATGATGCAACAATATTAGCCTTACCATATTTGCAAGCTTCTTCGTAAGCCTTCTTAGCCCACTGACCTGTAATAATATAATCAGCAACTCTATTCTTCATAAGGTTCATAGGAACCATGGCAAATGTAGTTGATGCACCACCCTGAAGAAATAAAACTTTGTAATTGTCAGGAATGTTAAGCAAGTCTCTTAAATCTTTTTCTGCATCTTTAATGATCTCATCAAATACCTTTGAACGATGACTCATCTCCATTACAGACATACCTGAACCTCTATAATCAAGCATTTCATCTGCTGCTTCTCTTAATACTTCTTCCGGTAATACAGCCGGACCTGCTGAGAAATTATATACTCTTCCCATTTTCTCCTCCTTCTGTCACCATAAAATGACACAACCAATTTATCGGGGATTTATACGTGATAAACCCCCGCTATCTATTGTAGGTAGTTGATAAATATTTGTCAATCCTTTTTATTTAAATCTTCTTCTGAGAATACATTGCTGATTGAATCACCAGGGGCAACCATTGGCCATACCTTATCGTCATCATCAATAATACACTCAATAACATATGGAGTCTTTGAATCAAGTGCTCTCTGCATTGCAGCTTTAAAATCATTGCAATTATCAACTCTTTCAGCCTTGGCTCCAAGTCCTTCAGATACTTTTACAAAATCTACTGCATCATGAAGTACAGTATTTGAATATCTGTGATCATAAAACAGTGTCTGCCACTGACGAACCATTCCAAGAACATGGTTGTTAATTACTATCTGGATAATTGGCACATTATATCTTGATGCTGTTGCAATCTCATTAAGATTCATTCTGAAGCATCCATCTCCTGCAATATTGATAACCTGTTTTTCAGGTCTTGCAATCTGGGCTCCAATACATGCACCGAGTCCAAATCCCATTGTTCCAAGTCCACCTGATGAAAGAAGTGTACGTGGTTTTTTATATTTGTAATTCTGTGCTGCCCACATCTGATGCTGTCCAACATCAGTAGTAATTATTGCATCACTGTTTGTAAGTTCATCAATCATTCTGATAATAACCGGACCTGAGAAAACATCTGGATTATAAGGTGAAGGTAAGGCAGCTTTTCTATCCATCACATGCTTCATCCATTCAGCATTATTCTTTTTCTCAAGCTTTGCATTAAGTCTTGAAAGAACCTCTTTAACATCACCAATTATGCTGTAATCAACCTTTATATTCTTATTGATTTCAGCTGGGTCTATATCTATATGAAGTATCTTGGCCTTATTGGCAAACTTCTTAGGATTACCAAGTACACGGTCAGAAAATCTTGTTCCGATTGCAATGAATAAATCACATTCAGCAACACTTAAGTTAGATGTTTTTGTACCGTGCATTCCAAGCATACCTGTATAATTAGGCTTTGAATTATCATATGCACCTTTACCCATAAGAGAATCACAAACTGGAGCATCTACAAGCTCTACAAATTTTGCAAGTTCTTCATCTGCATCTGACAGAACACATCCTCCACCAACGAAACACATTGGTTTCTTTGATGCTTTAATAGCCTTTACAGCCTGATCAATATCTTCCTCTGTAATATTTTCTGTACTTCTTACTATTTCAGTTGGTGCTACTCTTTCATATGAACACTTATTAGCTGTAACATCCTTTGCTATATCCACAAGTACAGGACCAGGACGACCCTCTCTGGCTATTTCAAATGCTCTTCGAAGTGTGTCTGCAAGCTTATTAACATCCTTTACAATAAAGTTATGTTTTGTTATTGGCATTGTCACACCTGTAACATCAACCTCCTGGAAACTGTCCTTTCCAAGAAGACTTACTGCAACGTTACATGTGATTGCAACAAGTGGAATTGAATCCATATAAGCTGTAGCAATACCTGTAACAAGGTTAGTTGCACCAGGTCCGCTAGTAGCCATACATACACCAACTTTTCCTGTTGCTCTTGCATAACCATCTGCTGCATGGGCAGCTCCCTGCTCATGTGATGTAAGAACATGATTTATCTTATCCTGATATTTATAAAGCTCATCATATACATTAAGAATTGTTCCACCTGGATAACCAAATATTGTATCAACACCCTGTTCGATTAAACATTCCATTACTATCTGTGCGCCTGTTAACTGCATAATATAAAACCTCCTAAATGTAGTTCAAATTATTTCTTAATCTCAAGTATAGCACCACGGTTTGCTGAAGTAACCATCTCTGCGTATCTTGAAAGGTAACCTGTTGTAACTCGTGGTTCTCTTGGCTGCCATTTTTTACGTCTTTCTTCCAGTACCTCATCTGGAAGATCAACATTTATTGTATTAGCAGGAATATCTATTTTAATAATATCTCCCTCTTCAATAAGTGCAATAGGACCACCTACTGCTGCTTCTGGAGAAACGTGACCTATTGATGCTCCTCTGGATGCACCTGAGAATCTTCCGTCTGTTATAAGTGCAACAGTTGAACCAAGTCCCATTCCTGCAATGGCTGATGTTGGATTAAGCATCTCTCTCATTCCAGGTCCGCCCTTTGGTCCTTCATATCTGATAACAACAACATCACCTTCAACAATTTTGCCGCCCTTAATTGCTGCAATAGCATCTTCCTCACAATCAAATACTCTTGCAGGTCCTTCATGTACCATCATTTCAGGTACAACGGCTGAACGTTTAACAACGCATGTATCCGGAGCAATATTTCCTTTAAGTACAGCAATTCCACCTGTAACACTGTATGGATTATCAATTGGTCTGATAACTTCCGGATTCTTGTTAATACAGTCTTTTATGTTTTCTCCTACTGTCTTTCCTGTGACAGTCATGCAGTCTGTGTTAAGAAGATTTTTCTTATTAAGCTCATTCATAACAGCATATACGCCGCCGGCTTCGTTAAGCTCTTCTATATATGTGTGTCCTGCTGGTGCGAGATGACAAAGGTTAGGTGTTTTTGCACTTATTGCATTGGCAATATCTGGATTAATCTCAACGCCTGCCTCATGAGCAATTGCTGGAAGATGAAGCATACTGTTTGTTGAACATCCAAGTGCCATATCAACTGTAAGAGCATTCATAAATGCATCCTTAGTCATTATATCTCTTGGTCTTATATTCTTCTCATACATTTCCATAACCTTCATACCTGCCATCTTAGCAAGTCTGATTCTGTCTGAATATACAGCAGGAATAGTTCCATTACCCTTAAGACCCATTCCAAGAACCTCTGTAAGACAGTTCATACTGTTAGCTGTATACATTCCTGAACAGGAACCACATGTTGGACATGCATGCTCTTCAAAGTCAAGTACATCTTCCTCAGACATCTTGCCTGCAGCATAAGAACCAACTGCTTCAAACATACTTGAAAGACTGGTCTTGCATCCTTTTACATGTCCTGCAAGCATTGGACCGCCACTTACAAATACTGTTGGTATATTAAGTCTTGCAGCTGCCATAAGAAGTCCAGGTACATTCTTGTCACAGTTAGGAATCATAACAAGTGCATCAAACTGATGTGCAATTGCCATACACTCAGTTGAATCAGCAATAAGGTCTCTTGTTACAAGTGAATACTTCATACCAACATGACCCATTGCAATTCCGTCACATACTGCTATTGCCGGGAACATACGTGGAGTTCCGCCTGCCATTGCAACACCTAGTTTAACAGCTTCAACTATTTTATCAATATTCATATGACCAGGCACGATTTCATTGTAGGAACTGACGATACCTACAAGTGGTCTGTCCATCTCTTCCTTAGTAAGACCTAATGCGTTAAAAAGAGATCTGTGTGGTGCCTGCTGCATACCTTTTTTTACATTATCACTTTTCATAATCAATCCATCCTTTCATAATTAAAAAAGCCCTGAATGATAAGAATCACTCAGGGCGAACATTCAAGTCCGTGTTACCACCTAACTTCAGAATAAATCTGCGCTCAGCCAGTACTCATAAACATATGGCTACATAACCCTCAAAAGGACTGCAACAACAATATGACACTGCTCCACTGTAACGTGTGGACTACGTTGAAGCCTACTAGGCACAACCAAAATAATAAGTAGAACTTATAAGTTATACCGTTGGGTCCAAAGCTCCAAGGCTACCTTCCATATCAGCTTCACGAAGATTCGCACCAACCATCTTCTCTCTTTGCTTAAGCAGGATATGTACTCCTCCTCTTCACAGCCTGTGATTGTTATTCATGGTATCATTTTTAGAAAAAAACTAATTGAGATAAGTATAATAAACCCTTTTCTAAATGTCAAGATATTTATTTTGGTGAAGGTGTTGCTGGTGAAGGTGTTTCTGTTTTCTTTTCTTCCTTTTCAAAAATAAAATCCTTAAGTGCTTCTTTGTTATAATCAAGGTTTATCATAAGCACCTTACCGTCTGCTGTATCGTCATCCGAAAATGAACCATCCACCGGGATTCTGCACTGATTAATCTCTGTTGTACCAATGAATATAACATCCTTCATATACTCAAAAATCTTATCTTCTGTCAGGTCTGTTGTTATATCAGGAACTACTGCTTTGACAACATCATACCACTTACTAACAGGCTTTTTCTTCATCTTGTTAAATATCTGTGATAATACATATCTCTGTCTTTCCGTACGTCCAAAATCAGCCTTTATGTCCTGTCGCAGACGACAATACGCAAGTGCCTGGGTTCCATTCATTTTATTCTTACCCGGTTTCAGATCAAGTACAGAGGTTCTATGGTATCTATTCATAAGAATCTTGTGCTCTGCATCCGTAAGTGTAATGTCAACACCGCCTAATGTATTTATAACTTTTTTAAATGCTGCGAAATCAACTACAGCATATCCTTTAACTTTAATACCAAAATTCTGAAGTATTGTTTTATATAAAAGCTCCACTCCTCCAAATGAATATGCCGCATTAAATTTGTGCTTTCCATGTCCTGGAATATCCACATACATATCTCTCATAAGAGATGTGAGTTTTAGCTTGCCATGCTTCATATCTATTGTTGCAATCATACATGAATCTGAACGTCCCGCTTCCTTCCAGGACTCTCTTTTGTCAGCTCCCACAAGTAATAAATTAATTATATCATCACTTTGTAATGTATCTGTTCCTGCTGCCAGCGCCTCCTCATTGACAGTATTGATTACAGCACTATTATCAAAATTGGCCATTTCAAAGGTTTTATGAAACTCCCATTTCATCGCCGCTGCTCTATTTCCAACAATAATCGATATACAAAACAAAACCGCGATAATAATTTTTGCAGCCCTATTACCCCTTTTTTTTCTTTTTCTCTTTTTAACACTTCTCTTATCATTCCTTGTTTCTATATTTTTTTCTTCATTACCCATCAATTAGTTCTCCTCATCCCATATACGTTTCCAATATGACTTGTTCATTGTACATTTTAATATTTTCTCTCTGGACAATTTCTTGTACTGCTTTCCTTTTCTGTAACCAAGATACTTGAATCCGCTTTGAAGTACCAGCTTTGGCAGAAGATATACCTTACCCTTTTTGCACAAAAGCTTCGCACTTTGAATAACCAGGCGTATTCCTTCTGATTCAGACGGAACTCTTTCAAATACCTCTGGGTGATCTGCCTGGGATACAGCAAGATCAAAATTACGTCTGTACTGCTGCATACAGGTATAAGTATGTGAATGCACTACCTGTGCTTTTGGCACATATCTTACAGTATAGCCCATATCCACAAGCGAGGATGCCATTATCATATCCTCATTAAATATGGTTTTCTTAATAAAACCACCTGCTTCATCATAACATGTTTTTTTATACATTGCACATACATCTGAACAGAAAAATGTTTTTATTCCATATTTTTTTAAAGAAGCCTTATTCTGTATCCTTTCAGTTTCAGGGTAGTTAAATGCCCTTGTTATCTTCTCAATCTCATTTTCCTTATCCCCTGGCAGCTGTCTTGCATAAGAAGCCGCAGTGTTTTCGTCATTAAAAGCATTAAGAAGATTCTCTATAAGATTTTCATTATAAGGAACCGCATCCTGAGTCATGCATAATACGTAATCCGCATCTGAAACAGATATACCGTATGCTCTTGTGGCACCATGATCAAATTCCTTCTGTTTAACATACAGACATTTAACATTATCCTTCTGGTACTTATCTTCAATCTGCTTTTTATCAAATCTGTTATTATCAGGAATGGTCCATATAAGAATTATATTGTCAGGCATCCTGGTCTGCCTGTTTAACATATCAATAAGCCTTTCAAATTTATCATCAGGCATATACACAGGAATAATAACATCTATTTTCATAGTTTGTCTCCACTTCAATGTGTTTCCATAAGTTTTTCAGCAACCTTTACTGCCTCACCCGCATCTTCCGAGTAAGCATCAGCACCTATTTCCTTTGCAAAGCTGTCAGTAACAACTGCTCCACCTATCATAATTTTAACCTTAACATTCTTTTCCCTGACCTTATCAACAACATTTTTCATCTCCATCATAGTTGTTGTCATAAGTGCAGACAAACCAATAATATCAGCTTTATAATCTATAGCTGCAGCAATAATATCATCAGCCTCAACATTTTTGCCAAGGTCATGAACTTCAAAGCCACAATTTTTTAACATTATAGCTACAAGATTTTTTCCAATGTCATGAATATCTCCCTTAACAGTAGCTATTACAACTATACCTTTTGAATCTCCAGCCTTATCTGTATCCATAAGAGGTTCAAGATAATCTATTACATGTTTCATTGTCTCAGCACTGTTCATAAGCTGTGGCAGGAAATATCTGCCGTTTTCATACAGCTTACCAACCTCATTGATTCCAGGGATAAGCGCCCTGTTAATAATCTCTTCAGGAGATATTCCTTCATCTAATAATTCCTTTGCTCTTTTGAAGGCCTGTTCCTTCCTGCCCTTGACAACTGTTTCATATAAGACCTTATCTATAAGATTTTTATCATCTGCCTCACCTGCCAGACCAGTAGAAGCACTTTTTTGAGTGGTCTTATCACCACCTGTTACATTAACAGTAGTAACCTCCTTAACGTGCTCTTTATTAAATACAGTTATTCTTTCAACGTATCTTAAATCAGCATCCTTTCTTGCAAGGAGAAGATCTGTTGAATATATAGCATTCATAAGCAGTTCCTGCATAGGATTAGCTATTGCCATTGTAAGTCCTGCTGTTATTGCCTGTGTAACAAATGCTGCATTAATATACTGCCTCTCAGGAAGTCCAAATGATATATTTGAAAGACCGCATACTGTCTCAACACCAAGAGTATTAGTACAGTAATCAATTGTCTGTACAGTTTCAATGGCAGCAAATTTGTTGGCACCAACTGTTGCTACAAGTCCATCTACGACAATACTGTCCTTAGTAATCCCATATTCCCTGGCGCGGTCAACAATAGTATTAATAATATCAATTTTTTCATTAAGATCCTTTGGGAGACCCTTTTCTGATAACGGCAGCAACACAAACATGGATCCATACTTCTTTGCCAAAGGAAGAAGCTTGTCTATCTTTTCTTCGTCGAGACTGATTGAATTCATCAGTGCACGTCCCGGATAATGCCTTAAGGCATGCTCCATTGCATCTATATTACTTGTATCGATTGATAATGGAAGATCAACAATCTGAGTAAGAGTATTTACAGCATTAAAGAGAACTTCCTTCTCATCAAGACCATTAGTTCCAACATTAACGTCAAGAATATCTGCACCATATTCTTCCTGTTCTTCAGCCATCTGTGTAACAAGGTCCATACTTCCCTGTCTAAGCTGTTCACTAAGAGCTTTCTTACCAGTAGGATTGATTCTTTCACCTATAATCAGCAGCTTTTCCCTAAGTGAAATATCTATAGTTTTTCTCTCACTTGAAAGAAGTCTTTTTCCTGCTGCCCTCTTTCTTTTTTCATCCAGGACTGAAAGATACTGTTTATAATCTATTTTATCAAGTAACTGTTTTAAATTTCTTATACAGTTTTTATCTGTTCCACAACAGCCACCAAGAATTGATGCTCCAATATTAGCAAGATCAATTACCCCCTTGGCAAACTCTTCAGGAGTCTGTGTATAAACTGTCTCGCCATTAACAAGCTCTGGCATTCCACAGTTTGGCTTTGCAATGACAGGAATATATGCAGTTTCAACCATTTTTTCTATAACAGGCATCATCTTATCAGCACCTGATGAGCAGTTTGCACCGACAGCATCAACACCCATAGACTGAAGTACGTTAACTGCAGTAACAGGATCTGTTCCAAAAAGAGTTCTTCCATCTCCACCAAATGACAGAGTAACCATAATAGGAAGCTTACAGGTTTCTTTTATTGCAAGTACTGCTGCCCTGCATTCCTGCAGACTCATCATAGTTTCAACAACAAATAAATCTACACCTGCTTCATACAAAACACTAACCTGTTCTTTGTATATATCAACCAGTTCTTCAAACATCAGCTTGCCAATTGGATAAAGCTGTTCTCCAGTCATGGTAATGTCACCTGCCACAAAGCATGGATGATCTGCATCAGCCCTTTTTATCGCTTCCTTAGAAAGCATTACAAGTCCGGTATTAATCTCCTTCAGATTATCTTCTAATCCATATTCAGCTAACTTTATTCTGTTTCCAGTAAATGTAGGGGAATATATAATATTTGAACCTGCTTCTATATAATCCTTCTGTATATCGATAATTGCTTCAGGATTATCAATAATCCACTGTTCAGGACAATCTCCCGGCATCATACCCTTCTTTTGTAAAAGCGAACCAGTAGCACCATCCAGTATTACAAATCCTTCTTCAATTAATTTTTCAAATTCCAATCTAGTCATAATCCACTCTCCAATTAAAAGAATGCCCAGACAACATTGCACATTTTTACAATGCCATCACAAACCATATCAGATTATACTATAAAGCAAAGCTATAAAAAAGTAAACATCAATATGCACAGGTATGCCAGAAAAATGCTTGGAATATATGGTTTTTCTTCTACAAGCCTTAGTTGTTTCCAGTTAATAGAGCGTATATTCAATAGTACAAATAAAACTGATGATAGACAAAAAAGACCTGCATTTATCATAATACATTCTGCAAAAACAAATATTTCATTATTATAAGCAGTATAAAGAGACAGAACTATTCCCACAATTATAAATACATCAGCATCACCTTCACCATATATTCCCCATATATACAAAATATAATATAAAACACTTATAAAAAGTAAAATTACAAACAGACTTTCTTTATTCCCTGTATTGTATTTTCCCACTACTATGCGGATAAGGCCAGATATGACAGGGATAATTCCATAATACTCCATAAATTCATATACAAGACCTGTATGTCTGTCAATAAAGGACATATACACCAGCCAGTTAAAACACAGTATGAGTTCAAGATTATTAATCCAAATATTAAAACTGCATATCAAAAAAATTACATTAGTTGTCATAAGAATGACTGTTATGTGATTTAATATATTTGCCAGTCTTTTTTTGTCAGGTATGTCCTGATTTCTTATTATTACATATGATAATATCGCATTAAAAATTATCCCTGCCAAACAATCACCTTATCCTTGTTCGTAAACCTAATTTACCTTTACCTTCTTTACTGAGATAATATATACTTTTATTACCAACAAGATCTGTCAGGGTCAATACAATAGCTTCACCCTCTGCTTCTATGCCGTTAAGATCTAAAAATTCACTTTTTTCATTTTCTCCGGCATAGTTAATTGATAATATCTGCTTATTACCGCAGCTTATTGTGGCATTCTGTAAGCCTGCATGAATATCTTTAAAAATAAGATTGCCGGACAGTGTGTTCTCATTCCATCCCCCCTCTGATGGAAGTTCAAGTTCCGGTGGGTCACAATCTATATTAATATACAGATTTACTCTTCTTTTGTTACCGGCCTTATCCTCTACATCTATTACAAGATTATTTTTCGAGGACTTCACATTATCCACAAATCTTTTTGAAAATGACAACTTATATGTATTTCCTTCCTTAACAATATCATACAGACTTGTATCAAAGGTAGTTAGTCCCCGATCCATTTTAAGAAGAAGCGGTTCAAAAGGACCCCTGTCGTATATACCACTCAGATTATCATACAATTCTATATATCCAGAAAGATTTAATGCATTGATCCATTTGTTTTCGTCATTAGTATTATCAAAGACACCTCTTAAAATATAGCCTGGCATGGTTTTATCAATATTCACTTCCCTTGCGAATTCATTTTCATTACCTGCATAATCCCTGGCATAAAAGCTAATTATATTTTTTCCTTCCTTTAAAACTCTGTAAGTATTATTAATATGACCATCCTTATTCTGATACGTATATGGATTCATGTCACCCTTTCCCTGTTTAACATGATATTCCTCAATTCCGGAATAGTTATCTGCAATGCTGACATTAAGGTTCACATTGTTTCGGTACCATCCAAGTCTGCTGCCTTCCTTTGGAATAACACCAATTACAGGCTTTGAAGTGTCCTTCTTTATATTTATACTAAATGGTTCTGCTTCAATATACCTTCCTCCCGAAAGAATCTTAAAGGTATATTCACCATCCGGATATGTTTTGATAGCAGGCATAATATCCTTACGATAATCCATTTTATACATTCCATGCTTTATAAGGCCATTATCCATATTCATATTTTCTGCAATTACTCTTAGGTTTGAAGCATTATCTTCTTCATCTGACATTATTACAAATGAACTGATTTCACTATTTCCACCATAAACTCTAACATCAAAAAGTGTATCATTATATCCATTTCTACCACCTGATGCTGCCGCTACTACGTTATAGCCCTTTGGTACCACAAATCTGATGGTATCAGAACATGACACATTACCAACATTGTCTGTGGAACGGACAAAATATGTATAATCTGAATTTGCCTTCACCATAAGAATATTTGAAGGGCTGAAAGAATTGGTGTATTTATCAGTATAATAAGTAGCAAGGACATATCCATCACTTCTTACAAATTCAGTTTTATAGACACCTGACCCCTTATCTGTAACACTAAATGGAATAAGACAATATTCGCCGGGCATACCAAATATATACTTTTCAACATCTGCCACCGGTCCTTCTCCATCAGAAACGAATTTTTTACCATGGGCATTACCTGTTGAAAAATCACACAAATATCTGTTTTCACCATCATATGACGGATATTTATTATCATAAAATATTTTTCCAACAGGATTTACATTAACATATTCACCATTTTTCACATTAAAAGTAAAGCTTTCCATACTGTAAAAATAAGATATATCAGTGCTGTAGGCGCTTGTAGCAGACGCAATTACACCTTCATATTTCATTGGTGACGAAGTGTCATTATCTCCTTTTTCTATTCCCGCCTTTATTGCATCACCTTTTTTCTTTGGCTGAATAACATATGTAGTTTTGTCTGTTCCGTATCCGTTAATTTTTAATGAATTATAATTTGGGTGATATTTATTACTTGCAATTGTCCCATCTGTAAAATACGAATATACTCCAAGGTTTATCCTGGATCCTTTTTTCACATAGCATATTTTGTCATTATCATATATATTACTTCCGCTATAATTAAGATCCATAACATCAATTGACTGATATTTTGGAAAGGTTGTTACTCTGTTATAAAAGTTATCAAGATCTCCCGGAACAGCCCATTTTCTGGCACTTTTAATAGAACTTGCATTTCTGAAAAGGTAATTGTTATCATCTGCATATATAGTCCTGTTATACGAATCTTCCCTTACAGTCCTGCAAAGCTCCTTTCCATCTTCAACCACCGTCATAATTGCATCAAACTTATAATCATTACTTCTCTGAAATATATCATAATAAGTCATATTTGCACTATCATGAAACATTTCCTGTATTTTTGAAAACTTACAGCGTCTCAAAACATAGGTAATCCCATCCTTTGTTACTTCAGAGTAATCCTTTATAAGAGAACCTCCAAGCTTTAATTCTATGGAATCACTGCAGCCATTACGCATTATGGTAATAATATATCCTACTGTACGGTATTTTGTTGTAGTGGTGGCTGTTTTTCCCCAGGAGCAGAAATATACATAACCATCACTCTGATTAAGATAAGCAGGCTTATCGTTATTTTTTACAAAAGACTGATAAAAATCATATGCATTATCATATACTGCTGCCTTAGTACTGGTCATATTAAATAATAAGGACATACTAAAACACACACTAAGTAATATTACAAGCCTTACATATGTAACCCTTATATTTTCTCTAAGTTCACTGATCAATAAACATCACTCCCAACTCTGCTTACTCTTACACGTCCTTTTTCAATTTTTTCATTTATCTTTTCCTCTGTTTTGGCATCAACTAAAATATTGAGTATTGTGGCACATCCTTCTTCTTCAACAAAGGTTCCGTCATCGCTATATGCCCCACACACAAAAACATCTCTTGCAATGCATTCACACTCATTTGTCATATTATCTATAACAGACACATTTATCAGATCACCTCTTCTTATGGTTCCTGAAGAAAACTGCGACGGATCATTTGCCCTGATACCCACTACAACAGGATCTGTAAGGTCGCTTATTGGAGGATAATCCTCTGCAAGTGTGTCCATAGTGATAAAATCTCCTGCCCTTATATCCTTTATTACTATGTTGCCATCAATCCCCATTATATTTTTTGCTTCAACACCCTCAATGTCTTCCTTACATTCCTTTTCTTCCAGGTATTCATCCATATTATCCTTTGATAAAATAGTACCGACACAGATATTATCCTTTGCCGCAAGGACCTGTTTTCCAGCACCCATGACCCTTATACCATTAACCACAAGAATTCCCGATACAATAACAAGACCAAGGCATATAACAGCCTTTCCAATCCTTTTTCCTGTTTTCATGTTTAAAACCCCTTTTCATATCCTGCTTATGCATTTTTGTTATTTACTCTGTATCTACAACATCTACACTTGACTGCAAATGAACATATTCTTTTATTCCCAAAAACGTTTCTATATTCATACCAATATCACCATAAACAGTAGCTGAAACTATCTGCTTACCATCTGGTGTCTTCTCATTTCCGGTATATACTTTTTTATTAACAGCAAAATTGTAATCTTGGCCAAAGGCATATTCATACAAAAATCCATCTTGTATGTAATACAAAACAAATGAGTGTATTTTTATGCCATCAAACATTTCATCATTAACAGGTTTGAGATTGTTATCAAGATTAAGATTGTTTTTCAGAGTATTATAGAATAAGTATCTAAGCCATGAAGGATTATTGTTAAGTCTCATAACACCCTTTTCCCTGTAATCATTTTCATCTACAATAGCAGCAGATAAACATGCAGTATCAAGAGCATCCCTAAGCCTTTTTTGCGTAAATCCAAGATGTCTTGAATTCAGGCTGAACATAAACAATAATCCTATAAGACAAAATAACATTAATGCACTTAAATATTCGATTCCACCTTTTTTTATGTGCATTCTTTTCCTCCGTATTAATACTTTGCGGTTGATTTTTTAACTATTCGTATCTGACTGCTTTCAGTAAGATCTGTAACGTCAAGTAGTTTATTTATCATATATTTTTTAATTTTAACCTTTGCATTAATACTTAATGTAATCTCTTTACCATACCCTGGCGGAGTTGTAGTTGAGCCTGAAAAATTTACGTTATAAAATCCTCTTTCCTGAAGCTTATTTATAAGCTCATAGCCATCCTGTCTTGACATGTATCCTTTTGATTCCATTCTAAGAATATATTCTCTGGCAAGATAATCTGCATATTCCCTATTATCATAATCTGCCATAAAACCTAAATACATACTGGTCATAATAACAACTACAACTACCCCAAGCAGTACAGGTAAAAGTTTCATCATACTGCCACTTTTACATTTCATAAACATAACTGCATATTACAGTGATGAAAAAACAGACTGTATTTTCTGATTAAATGTTGTTGCAACAGTACCAAGCACACTACTTAATTCATCTCTGAAAACAATTGCAAGAACAATTGCAATTGCTCCCAGGGCGAATTCCATAATTACTTCCTTACCACCGCTTTTTTTCCTGTTCAGTTTACCTGTCATATAATAGTAAATTCTGTCCATCCTTTTCATAAATCTGTTCATAAATAAATACCTCCATAATTAAAATTTCATCATATTAAATATTTCATTGCCCATGGCTAATACACCTATTGCCAATATTCCCACAAATATCATCAATTCCAGAATTTCGATTTTTCTTTCCAGCTTTCCCTCATCTTTTTTTGCTCTCTGGTGTCTTAACTGGTTTATCTGCTCATTCATGTCCGAAAGAATCTGTACCGTTTTTCCACTACTTTGAGCCTGAGTAAGAACAATACATAATACATCAATATGTCTGTTGGAAAATTTTCTCGAAAAATTATCAACAGCCTCTTCCATTGTCTTATTCGTTCCTATCTGGTTACAAAGCTCAAGTATTGCAGCCTTTAATCTTTTATTGGATGTGCTGATATAACAATCCATAAGTGAGTCCTGAATAAATACCCCCGCCCGTGCCTGAATCTTCATGATGTCATACATACTTTCAATATCAGGAAGCATTGCATCATTATCAGCACTATTAGATATATACATCAAAATATCAGGAATGAAGAAACCAGCTATAGAAGCCGCTATTCCAATGATTATTCCGGCTTTTGATATAATTAAAAAAACAATCAGCGCAAATACTATTTTCAAAGTAAAGAAAATCCACTCATTTATTCCCGGAAACATATAACTTACACCATAGCCTAAAAGCCTTCTTCTCGTCTTTTTCTGCCATTTTTCTATCATACTGATCAGCAAATCAACCTCCATTCTTATCAAAAAGAAACATTACTACAACACATATAAGAAGAACAATAAAACAGTATGCAAGAATAATATTGCCTATGAAATCATCAAGAAGCAGACTCCATATATCTCCGGCAATATTAGCAAAAAGAGATACCGTAAGAACAGAGCAAAGTATAAGAATAATTATCTCAGCTCTTCCGTTGGATATAATAGCTTTTCTTTCAGATTTAACTGCGAGAAAACACATAAAACCAGCTCTTAAATCCTTTACAACAAGACTGTAATTAGTCTCGTATCTTGCACATACCTGCAAATTTCTTATTAACATTCTGCATTTATTGTGCTCAATTTTTGAATTGAGATTGTCAAATGCCTGATTAACATTACCGGTGGTCTGCACCTCTCCCGTAAAATCAATCAATAATGATTTTAATGGTTCTTCAACGTACGGAACAGTTTTTTTGAATATCTGGACAATATCATCTTCTGACTTATTGAAATTATCGATAAGATTAAGAAATGTCATAAGATTATTTTCAAGACGTACATAGTATTTGCCAGAGCAAAAATATAAAACACACCATACAATTACCGCCCCGGACAGGGCCGCAACCACTCCTATTATTATCTTGTGGGTAATAATCTCAGTAACAAAAAACAGAATACTCATAAACAAAACAGTTACAGCAATTAAAAGCTCTGCATTCATAAATTTAAGCTTTCTTTTTAAGCCGCTATATTCTACAATCTTATCAAGCCTGTATAACAAGGGCTTTTTATCCCTGTTACCATATAGCATCTGCTCCTTTTTTTCCTTACCAGCCCTTAACCTGTAACGTCTTTCAAACCAGTCAAACAACTTCATAAAATCAATATTATCCCAATATTTTTTCATACACTATCTCCCCATTTTCCATTCCACGAACTTCTGAAATCTCACACACCTTAAAATCTTTCATATAGACTATTGTTTTAATGCCAATAAGCATTCTTTTGATATCCGTCAGAGAATAATCGCTTTCATATTTTACATAGTCAGCAAGCTTATTAAAGGCTTCCGTACTGCTCATACCATGAACAGATGCCCAACACCTGTGCCCTGTATAAGATGCATTAAGCAGATAAAGTGCTTCTCCTCCTTTTATCTCACCAATAATAAAATAATCAAGATCAGTAAGAAGACCATTACGCCCCAGATCCTTCAGGTCGTATTGTATCTTTCCTTCTCCGTGTGTTGAAACAATGTGCTGAAACATCATATCCGGATGACTGTTACTAAATAATTCTTCATTCTCCTGAATTACCAGACCACTTTTATCATGTGGAATATAATCTAATAAAACATTCATAAGGGTAGTCTTGCCACTTGCCCCCTTGCCTGTAAATAGAATTCCACTGGAATTACTGGCTGCATTAATCAGATAATCAGCTGTTTTTTCATCAAGCATATTCAGTTCAATAAGGTTTTTGATTGTATACTTCTTTTTGGGAATCTTTCTGATATGTAGATATGGTACGTCACAGGAATTAACAAAATCTGTTGCAATATTAAATCTCAGAATAAAATTGCTATTACTCTCTTTGTCAGTAAAGCTCTGAATTGCATTAACATCTGACAGATTAGTCTTATTCTTGACTGCAACCATAGAGATAAATCTCTTATAATCAGATTTGCTTGGAAAACGGATATCAGCATTCATTCTTCTCCCTTTTCGCTTGATACGAACATTATTCTCGGAAAGAACTTTAATATCTGAAATATCCTTATCATTAATTGCTTCTTCTAAAATGTAATAACCCCATATAAACCTGCTAAAATGATCAATTAATCTCTTACGGCTTTCAGCACTAACTCCTCTTGTCCTTAAATATGCATCCGCCGCAAGCATTAATTCACTTTTATCCTTAATGCCTCGTTCAACTAACAGTAGTGTCTGGCGTTCAACATGAATGAAATAATTCAGGAGCTCATCTAACATAATATCAAGCTCACTATTATCATCCATATTACTTAATCACCTCTTTAGTTGTATTACACTCATGAGCTGGTTAAAAAGTAACACAAAAAAAGAGCGCTGTCAACACTCTTTTTAGTCTTTTTTTTATAACAATTTAAACAACTATTTTAAATGGTTATTTGTCTAATTGATAACCTATTTGAATAGTCCTTTTTCCTTCATTTCATTTAATGAGGACTCATACATATCTTCTGTAACCTCCTGGGTTTCAACCCATTTTACAAACTCTTTGATTCCTTCACTAAATGATACCTTAGCCTTAAAGCCTAACATTTCATATATTTTGGAGACATCGGCATAGTTATGTCTAATATCACCTAATCTGTACATTCCTGATATGTTTGCAGGCACTTCTTTTCCGTAGCACTTCATAAGCTCTGCTACAACCTCATTTACAGTGGTCATAACACCTGTTCCTACGTTAAATGATTCGTAATTGACATTCTCATTCATAAGACCTGCAATAGTAGCATCAACCACATCATCTATGTATACGAAATCTCTGGATTCAAGTCCATCCTCAAATATATTAATATCCTTTCCATTACGTATTCTTGTTGAAAATATGGATAAAATTCCTGTGTATGGATTAGACAGGGACTGACCCGGTCCATAAACATTCTGATATCTGAAGGTAACAGCAGGTATACCAATTGCTTTACAGCATACTAATGCAAGCTCCTCCTGAACCTGTTTTGTAATTCCATATACACTTGATGGATGAATTTTTGTTGTTTCACCTGTTGGAACTACTGATACTGTCTTTCCACATATAGGACATTTGACATCAAAATCACCCTTTGCAAGATCACTTTCATTTCTATCATCAGGATATACGATACCATGCTCATCGCATCTGTACATTCCTTCGCCGTATATTGCTCTTGAAGCTGCAACAACAACCTTCTTAATTGTATGTTTTTCATTGGTAAGATAATCAAGAAGCTTTGCAGTACCACCAATATTTACATCACAGTAACTGTTTATCTCATACATCGACTGGCCTGTTCCTGTCTGAGCGGCAAGATGAACTACTGCATCCATTCCCTCAAGGGCCTTTTTCCAGTCATCACAATTAGTGACATCGCCTTTTATAAAATCAACCTTTCCTTCTATAAAATCAGGAAGTCTGCCATCCTTACCATGTATCTGTTCACACAGGTTATCAAGCACTCTTACATTCACACCGCTTTCAACAAGCTTTTTTGCCACACGTGAACCTATAAAACCTGCTCCACCTGTTATAAGCACGTTATTAAACATAACAACAATCATCCCTTTCACTAAGCCCTGTCAAAAGGCTATACATTTTCAACATTATTATTTTTTCTTATTTTCCCACAAATAAGCGCAAAAAACTTTTCAACATACTTATCAACAATAAAGAGTATCACAGAGGAAACTGCAATTACAAAGCACAATCCGAAAAATACCATGTAGCTTTCCAGATGAACCATTGATGTAAGATTGAACTTGCCCATAAACACAAAAATGGTTATGTGATGGGTAAGGAAAATAGCATAAGAATATTTGCTGATCCATGCACATATAGCATGAACATTTTTATTCTTAACAAATCCTGCCACATATACAAGTACCAGAAATGAAGCAATTCCAATATAAGTTGTCTGAATATCCTGAGACCATTCAGGCTTAAAAATCTGGTTGCATATTAATACCAAAAGACCACAGACAGCCATTATTAAATTGGATTTTTTAATATATTTTATGAAGTACATTCCAAATAATAATTCTGGAAGTCTTACTAATATATTTTTTGATGCATAAAGCTTCATTGGATACTTCCACATCAAAAGAGCATATATTACAAGGCAGCCAATTGCAAGCAGTACCGGCTGTTTTTCGATAAGAAATCTAAGGAGTGGAAATATAATATAAAATATTACAATAAAACCAAGGAACCACTCTCCAACAAGATAAAATGTTGGCAGCAAATCTGCCAGATACCCATCCATTCCAATAAGTGTAAGAAGCATATTCTTCTTAGGAATTGTTGTATATTCCCAGCTTCTGTTGTATACGTAAATGTATAAAAATGAAACAGCATATGCAATCCAGAACATAGGATACAGGGATTTAAACCTCTTAAAATAAAACTTCTTAAGGTTAAGCCCCTTACCATATACAAACATCAGTGCTGCTCCTGATATTATCAGAAAAAGTGATACACCAAAGCTTCCAATATATACATTAAAAACATAGGCATCAATAACATAACAATTAGTTATAGGTGGATCCATATACAGGAATGTAGCATTATAATGTGTAATTACAATTGCAATTGCAGCAATTGCCCTGATAAAATCCAGATAAAACAATCTCTCTCTTGGCATTAATTTCTCTCCTGATTTCTCCTAAATAAAGATATTATTTTACGAACAATCTTTCCCATCATCTTCCTTGGAATGATTCTTCTGATAATTCTTATTATTCTTACTTCTATTGATGATGGATCACAATCACCGTATACATCTAAGAATTCTCTCATTTTATTTACATATTCAAAATGACTCTGTATACCAAATAAGGCAAAGCCCTGCTTATTAACTTCTGTCATCATATACTGAAGATTAGTTGTCTCAATTTCAGCAAAAGAATCTGACATAAGTGAAGCTGTATAATATCCGGCATCCTGCGCAACAAATGCATATATTCTTTCAAATGCAAGCTCAGAGTTATCCCCTGTCTTGTATTCAAGTATTTTTTCATCAAAGATCTTCCTGATTGCATCAGTTCTTGCAAAAAACATATGTCCATATGCTGCAACCGGCTCTTTGTTTCTGTTTATGTCAACCTTAAGATTAAGAAGCTTTGCAATATCCTTTGTCTCATCAAAGTTGTCACCCCAGTCAAAGCAACCCAGTGTTGGGAAATAATCCGCATGATTTGGTGGAGGTGGAACCATTACTCCAAGTCTTTCATTGTTTTCAAACTTATTGATGACATTCTTAACAAATGTATCATTTATTACAAGAGAGCTATAGCATCTATATAAAAATGACTCGTTAACTGAATCGAATTCAAGCATTTTAGCTCTGAAATCGTTAAGAAAACATACGTATTCATAATCACCTATTTCATTTTTTGCAAGGCCGATTCTCGTAACAACATCTTCTATACCACGATTTACAATTACCTTAGCTCTGTTATCAGGATTATAATATTTGTTAAATGCATCCTCTATTTCCTTTGAAGCGGCAAATACACATATATCTGCTTCCTTTGGTATATTTTTAAGATATTCCATATTAGGATACATATGTCTCAAATCTGATACAAATACAATAAATAAAACTTTATTAAGCTTAAGCTCATTATTTTCAAGAGCTTTAGAGCTTAAAACATAGTTAAGCTGTACTGCCTTCTTAATATCAGCAATATTCTGTACTCTTAACATATTGTCCCATATAAGATTGACGTCATAATCTGTATTATTTATAAGATATTCGTACAGCTCTCTTTCAATCTCTCCTGTGGACTTATTCATTATGTCAAAGTATTCCTGGAAGAAATTTCTTCTTTTGAATATTGGACATTTTTTATCTCTAATAAGCTTTACAGGCATTGAAATGATAGGCAGGTCTGTATAATCCATGCAGTCTCTTGTATCAGAATACACATCCCACTTATAACCCTTATCTGCAAAATGCTTTGTGAAAACAGCCTCATGCTTTCCAATAGCCTCACTGTAATACTTGATTTCCGGTCTTGATTCCCAGTAATTAACAAAATCATCTGTATCTAAGAGACTCTTTCTTACTGTTATAAAATGTGACTGTATATGCATTGGAAGATAGCCATATTCACAGTTTGAACCAAATGGATCACCATCACAGCCATGGAAGAGGGTAAGTCCCCAGTAATCCACATCCTTTGCATCCATTGTTTCAAACATTTCCTCTAATGATGTAACAGGACCCATAATAGTAAAGTTCATCATTATAAGTTCATCATATTCTCTTATCTTCTCATATCCTGCATAATCTATGGCAGCTTTATATGCCATAACGTCCATTCCCTCGTTTTTACGCTGGATAATATGATTAACTAATGGTTCTACCTTCTTAACAGAATCCTCTGTCATCTTTCCATTTGACACAAATATTATGTCTTTAACATTAGGCTTCATTTTCTGAAGCATATATACGATATAGTCGTCAACAACTCCCGCTTTATCATAAAAGAAATAAATAAGAAGTCTGTTATTCTTTCCCTTTTGTAATATCATTTCATTCCTTCTTTCCAAACAGTCTGTGATATATACCTGACAATTTGTATCTTATAAATTTACATGTACTAATACTTCTGATATATTCAGCATTCTGATTACCATTTTCAATGCTGTCACAAAGCGGATTAAACGCAGCTGCTCCATATACATTAAATACTTTCTTGTCAAGTTTCTTGATCATATAATAGAGATTACACATTTCCATTCCTGCATTTCTCTCGCTCATAACCCATGCAGGATAATAACCTGATTCCTGAACAATGTATGAATATATTCTCTCAATGGCATGAAGCAGTGTTCCATCTATTCCATTAGGCTCAGGTGGAAAATCTTCATATTTCCAGTCCTTATCAAACAAAAGCTTCATTGCCTTAGGTCTGAACCAGAACATTGTTCCAAGTGGAGATATTGGCTCCTTTGACCAGTCAAGTTTAACCTTAAGACCAAGCTTTTCCTTAAGCTCGAAGGTATTGCCATAGTTCATTCCCCAGTCAAAATAACCAAGAGTTGGATAATAGTCCGCATGATTTGGTGGTGGTGGACATAAAAGACCAAGTCGCTCATTTGCCTCAAATGTATTAATAATATTATTGACGTAATCCCTGCTGTCTAAGAGATTATCAAAGCATTTGTATGCAAATGATTCACCTTTAATTCGATTATCCATGTGTTCAACCTTTTTATCATGAACAAATAAAACATAATCATAATTATTAACTATCTTTTTGGCACCTGTTAAAAGGGCACTTACATTCCTGCCGCGGTTTTCAATAAGTATTGATTCAACCTTATTGAAGTTGCCCTGCATGAAAAGCTTCTTGAATTCTTCGCACTTTTCCTTGGTATCAGTTGTAATATATATATCACTTATCTGTGGCATGGATTTAGCATATTCAAAGCACCTTGGTGCCAGGTCTGAATAATAAATATGAAGAATCATGGCAATCTTACGATCCGGTATATTCTTTGACATATCTGCTGAAAGAACATAGTCTAACTTAAGATTATACACTACGTCACTCATATGACCGTCTCTTAATATATTATCCCATATAATATTTTCATCATATTCTGAACTGTTCTTAATATAATCCATTACCCTTGCAATATCTTCACCAGCTGAAAACTTAAGCACATCGCTTGTTTCCTGGACGAATGCATACATATCCACAAAAGGAACCCTGTCCCTTGATACAGCAGTATATGGCTCAAGCATAAGATCTGTATCTGAATATATATTTTCACAGTTATTTACAAGCCCCATTAATGAAATAGTTTCATTTACAAGACTTCCCTTAACAGCTACAAATCTTACATTTTTCTTATTCATGATAGAACAGTCATGCTCAGCCATTTTATCAAGCATAGTATTTATATCACATACAGGTCCTGCAAGTGATGAAGACATAAGATATATATTTTCGCATTTACAGATATCCCTGTTCATGGAAATATACCTTTCAGCTTCAGCCATTAATCCCTGATTGCTTCCCGGAATAATCACAGCATCAGAATAATCTTTTAAAATAAGGTCTCCATTAATGTTATTACCAATAATTACTGTCTTACATGTTCTGTTTGCAAATGCTTTAAGGATGTATTTCAGACTATCTTCTATTTTTGTAAAATAATCTTCAACATATATTATAAGTGCATTATTATTCATAATTTACTCCTTAACGAACTTTTTGGAAAGCTTATATGCCTTACTGTTTTCGATTTCATATAACTTTCTGTTAACTTTTGATATAGCATTATTTTTTTCCTGTATATCGGCATCATACTTCTGTAAAAGATTCTCATAGGATGCCTTAAAGTATTTCATGTTAGCCTGAGTTGTATGAAGCTCATTTTCAAAGTCTTCCGCCTTTGCCTTATAGAGTTCCATAAGACCTCTTATAGTATTATTTTCGTCTTCAAGATTCTTGCATCTGAAGCCATTATCTATATTGGAAAAGCATCCGGCAATACTGTTTATCATGCTTGTCTTATGTTTCTTTTCATTGGATATGTACTTTTTAATGTTTTCTACATTTTCCTTTGCAGGTGTAAAAAGATCATCATCAATGTTATATATTTTGCCCTCAAAATCATAACAGTATGCCTGAACGCCATATGAATAGGCTATTGCTGCAAGAGGCATATTCTGTGTTATAAGTTTCATTGCTCCGGCAACTATAGCACAAAGCTCTTCCATTGAAATGTTACCATCAACAAGAGAAACACTGTCATCAAATCTTTTAGCAAATTCCTTATAGACCTCTGCTTCATTTTTTGAAGGATAAACCGGAAGGAGCACCACATGTCCACCAACTAATATTATTCCCTTAATATTTTCTTCCAGTGAATCTAACATTTCCTCGTTAAGATTCTTATCATAATTAACTACCACATATTCATCTGCAGTAATGTATTTATTCTTAAGCTCCTTAATGTCATCCTTTTTATAGTAATCTGATGCGAGGACCATATAATCAGGAACAAATTTCACATGATTCTCATCATATCCCATGTCCTTTGCCTTTAAAAATGCATCATATGAATTGACAGAAACATATTCTGAATTGTCTGCCACTGATCTAAATAATCCGCTAATGACATCAGAATCCATTGCAACTCCTGCTGAGTTTATAATCATTTTTATTCCATACTTATCACTTAACATGGCTGGAATCAGATAAAGCATTGAAGATGAATAATCATCTTCTCTGTTTTTACTGCAAATGAGTCCTTCACCCATAATAACTATGGCATCATAATTATTATCCAGATGTCTCTTCTCAAGCTCTGTTACAGGATATACTTTTCCCGGCAGGCCTTTAACTCCGTAAACATCAATTTCATAGATACCGTCACTGTTTTCTGCCTTAGAAAATAAGTCCACAAGACCATAGTCAATACAGTTTGGCAGATCAAAAAAACCACATAATGCTATTCTTTCCATACGTTCTCTCCTGACATCAAATTTCTTCATAGCCTATTATCAAGCGTTTCACTCTGTCTCCATCAGCTACCTGTTTTTAATCTTTTCCTTAATGCTCCACAATTTTGTATACAGTTTTTCTCCTAACAGGGCATGTAGCCTGTTTTTGAGACCAATACCACCCTTATTACGGATATTTCTACGTAAAACATCTCTTTCAACAACACCATATCTTCCAAAAAGATCAGTATTATAGTCTCTTAAACAATGATACAGATTATTTATCTCTGCCTCGGCATAATTGTTAGTCATACACCAGGCTGAATAATAACCGGCCTGCTGGGCAAATACCGGATACATTCTTTCTATAACATGCATAATGTCCCCATCATTAGCTCCTATAGGTTCCTTAGTAAAATCATCATAGGTAAGACCCAGATCATACGCTCCCTTTAAAGCCTTACTCCTGAACCAGAAGCAGGTTCCATAAGGTGCAACACATGGCTTATCCTTTGATATCGGAACATTAATATCATACTTTTCCATAAAAGCCAGTGTGTTATCATAATTATCCACCCACTCATTACCTATAGTCTTAAAATAAGGACCATGATGCGGTGTTGGCGGTGTTAACAAACCGAGCCTGGCTTCATTTTCAAATAAATTAATGACCTGTTTAACATATTCCTTACTGGCAAGAGTATTTTCAAAACAGTGATAGCCAAACTCCTCACCAATAAGATAAGGTGTGGACTGGGTAGCTTTTTTGTCATGAACAAAGCAGATAAGATCATAATTACTGACATATGGTGCAAAACATACAAGCAGTGCACTTACATCTCTTCCCCTGTTTTGGGTAAGAAGAACCTTTACATTATAATCCTTCAGACTTTGAAATGATTTCTCAATAGCTTCTTTTTTCTCTTTACTGTCCGTAGATATTAATATATCTGTTCCCACAGGCATGCTCTTTGCATACTTCTTACAATAATCTATCTTATCATAAAAATAAATATGCATCATTAAGGCAACGCTTAAAGAAGAGTTGTAATTAATGTCCTTATTTTCATCAAGGATATAATTCAACTGCATGCGCTCTTTAATATCATACATATTTGCTGTTCGTAATATGCTTTCCCATATCAGATCAGTGTCATAAAGCTTATTATCCCTAAGATACATGTAAAGTTCTTTTCCCTGGACACCTGTACTGACATCAAGAAATTCATCATAATAATTAAAAAAGGTTTTTCTTTTAAATACAGGACACTTCCTGTTTTTTATAAGCTCTAGTGGCATAAGCATTAAAGGATATGGATGTATATCCTTTAGATCTAATGTATCAACATAAACATCTGCCTTATATCCAAGATCTGTAAAATGTTTTGTAAATACTGCCTCATGATTAACTATGGCATCTATATAATCTTTGATTTCAGGCATCTTATTCCAATAGTTCTTAAAATCTTCACTAAGAAGCATATTCCTTCTTACAGCAATAAAGCTTGATTGTATATGCTCCGGAATACACTTATATCTGCATCTGTGATATGGATCAGTTTCCATGCCATAGTGCATGGTTATACCCCAGAAATCAACATTTCTTTTATCCATATCATCAAACATTTCCTTAAAAGGATAAACGGGACCAAAGCTTGTAAAGTTAAACATTACAAGCTCATCCCATTTACTTAAGTCATTATTCGTCAAATACTCAATTCCACACTTATAAGCACATACATCAAATCCCTTATTCTCACGGAAAATAAGCTTATCAGCATACTGTGCTATCATGTCACGTCCCTGTTTTGTTAATTCTCCATTAACAACAACAATGAGAGCATCTGAATTATTTTTCATATCACAAAGAAGGTTTATAACATATCTGTCAACAACACCCTGTTTATCATACATGAAGAACAATGCTGCTCTTTTCATGTGAAACCTCCAATTATTTTCTATTATTCATAATCTTTTCGATTTTCTCACTGTTGCCCCAGATTGCAGGTGAATCATAAGGTCTGTCAGGGAATACACCATACTGAAGTTCAAGGTCATAGCCGTGGTTCCTGACAAATGATTCAACCATTTCTCCAAGACTTACAGGCTTTCCTGAACAACAGTTAATAATTCCTGTAACCTCTTTCTGCATTACACATGAGCTAATCTGGTCAGCAAGTTCATCTACAGTTATAAAGTCATACTTGTTTTTACCTGAATTAAGCGGGAAGGTTTTCTTACCCTCTTCAGCTGCTGCAACAATTTTTGCGAAAATAGAATTGCTGCGCTTGTCATCACCATAAATATAATATGCACGAAGCCACTGAAGTGTAAATTCATTCTTCTCTGAATATGCAATAAGACTCTTTCTTAATGCATCCTTTGCAATACCATATAAGCTGATTGGATTACAAGGTGTATCCTCATTAATTTCACCTTCGTAATAACCAACTTCGTGCATTGTTCCCATTACTGCAATCTGCTTACAGCCGGATTCAACCATATATTTAACAAACTTGTAATGTGAAGAAAGCATCTCCATATGTGCATCTGAATTATGAACAAATCCATCCTTCCATGCAAGGTGAAGACATACATCAGGTTTTCCAAGCTTTTCGTAAAGATTCTCGTCACCTGAAAAAATATCAACTACTCTGCGATCTGCACGCTCATCAATAAGATCAATATTAAAATCAACTGCTATTATATCGGCACCCTTATCAAGAAGACTGGTAACGATATGTCTTCCCATATATCCGCCTGCACCTGTTACAAGTATCTTACTCATTGTAATTACCTCCTAATTATGACATGCTGTCAACAAACATTTTACATATTTCTTTAGCTTCACCCATGCATTTTGTTTTTCCTTTTTCAAGCCACATTACTCTGTTGCAGAGTCTTGAAATTGAATCAATATCATGGGATACATATACAACTGTAGTTCCACTTTCCATAAGCTCAAGCATTCTCTTATAACTCTTTCGCTGGAAAGCCATATCTCCTACTGATAAAATCTCATCAACTATAAGAACATCAGGTATAACGATTGTAGATATTGCAAAAGCAAGTCTGGCAACCATACCAGAAGAAAAATACTTAACCGGCACATCTCTAAAATCCCATAATTCCGAGAAATCAAAAATATCAGGTACTTTTTCCTTCAAAAACTTACTGTCATATCCAAGTATTGAACCGCTAAGCTGGATATTCTCCTCTGGTGAAAGTTCAAAGTCAAATCCTGTTCCAAGCTCGATCATTGGAGCTATCGAACCTTTAACACTTATGGAACCACCTGTTGGATGCATAATTCCTGCAAGCAGCTTAAGCATTGTTGACTTTCCGGCACCATTGTTACCAATAATACCGAATATCTCACCCTTTTCCACTTCAAAACTGACTCCATCAAGTGCACGAAACAGTGTTTTATCATTATCACTTGGATGAAGGGCATTATACATTTTCTCTTTTAAACTTCTGACCTTGCCACGGTTTAAGTCATATTCCATGACAACATCATTAACACTAACAATTTTCTCCATTTTACTCTCCACCTTAGGTATAAAAAATAAATTTTTTCTGATTCTTAACAAAGATGACTGAACCTATAACAAATGTAAGTATTCCCCATAAAGGAATAGATACAACTGAAAACATCTCAGGAAATCTTCCCTGCATTGTTACACATCTCATAAAATCAACAAAACAATAGAGTGGATTAAACTTAAGAATCCTTACAATTGTCTCAGGCATCTGTGTAGTCTGGAAATCATACAAAATAGGTGTTGCATACATCCATAATGTAATAATTACAGAATAAAGATGCTGTATGTCACGCATAAATACCTGTAAGGTTGCAAGTATAAAACCTATTCCTGTGGTAAACAGGAGTAAAAATACAATCATTAAAGGTAATGCTATATATCCCCACCATACTGTTATTCCAAGGAAGCTTCCAAGAACAAAGAATGCTATAAAAGAAAATCCAAGATTAATAAGTGAGGTGATAACCCTTGATAAAGGCAAAACAAACTTAGGGAAATATACCTTTGTTATCAGTCCAAAATTGGCTACAATTGACATTACGCACATATTAGTTGCTTCACTAAAGAAATTGTATATAACAAGACCTGAGAGCAGATACAACTGATAATTGTCAATCTGCTTAAAGACCCTGCTGAATACAAGACTTAATATAAGCATATACAGTAAAGGGTTAAGCACACTCCACAAAACGCCGAGAATACTTCCTCTGTATCTTACCTTGAAATCACGCTTAACAAGCTGAACAAGCATATTTCTATACTTCTTAAGCGCAACAAGTCTATTAATAAAATCCAAAACATCCACCTACTTCTAACTTTCTGATATTATTTGTATACAAAATTAATGTACTTTTCATCATTCTCAACATCTTTAAGGAAAGGAGCCTTAGCATCCTTCTCAGAAAGAACCGGGTTGTCAATTCCCCAGTCAATGCCGATTTCCGGATCATTCCAGATAATATTTCTATCAGCAGGATGACAATAAAGGTTGTCCTCTTTATATACAAATTCAACATTGTCTGTAAGTGTTAAAAATCCATGTGCACATCCTCTTGGGATAAGAAGCTGATTAAAGTTGTCTGGTGTAAGTTCAACAGCAACCCACTTCTTATATGATGGTGAACCCTTTCTAAGGTCAACAGCAACATCAAGAACTGCACCTCTTACACATCTTACAAGCTTAGCCTGTGCATCGTCACCATACTGGAAATGAAGTCCTCTTATAGTTCCCTTTGTTGCAGAAAATGACTGATTATCCTGAACAAAATTATAAAATAATCCTGCATCCTCCATCTTCTTCTGTGACCAGCTCTCCATGAACCATCCTCTGTTATCTCCAAAAACCTGTGGCTTAAGAATCTTTACTCCAACTACTTCTGTATCAATTACTTCCATTTTAGTTAGTTACCTCCCTTAAAATTACATATTATTTTTGTTTACATTTTTGCATTCACAATTTATGATAACACACTTTCCATTATCATGCAATAATCAGATATGATCCGTAAAAAACAGTATTTTAAATATAAGATTATCCAGCATTCTCTGTCTGTATACTTTTCTGCTGAATATACACCATATTCTGCAGCCAAGGTCCTTCCTGTAATTAAGAATAATCTTAAGTGTCTCCGCATCATTTTTGCTTAAACTCTTCATATATTTTTCTGAAAATGATACCATCTGATTGTAAAGCTTTCCCCTGTTTGAAGAAAATCTTTTGAATCTTTCTTTGAATTCTTCAATATAATTGGTTCTCGAACCCATTGTATTATTGCCATGCTGTCTGTAATACATAACCGGTTTTTCATCATAATAAACCTCGCCCATTGATGATGCCAGCATATAAAGCCACCAGTCATGCATTATTGTATGCTCCGGTTCATAAGTGGCCGCAAGGTCACGTAATACCTTATTGATTACACATGTGCATCCCGTAGCAATATTTTCAACCAGCGAATTACCAAAACCCGGTCTGAATTTAACATCTAACATTTTCACCTGCAAAATGTTGTCTTCTCCATCGATAAGTGTCTGTGCACCACAGTAAAGACATGGCTTATCCTTGCTCATACCATCAAGCACATTCACTGCTCTTCCTATCTTATCCTTAAACCATATATCATCCTGGTCTGCCATTGAGTAATAATCCATATCATCATCAGATAATCTTATTAGTTCAAAAAAGCTCTTAATTACTCCTATATTCTGTCCTTCCACAAGTCTGATAAAATCATACTTTTCACAGTATTCCTTAATAATATCAACTGTCCTATCCGTAGATCCGTCATCTCTTATAAGAAGTGATACCTCATAATCCTGTACAACAATACTGTCAAGCTGTTTTCTTATAAACTTTTCACCATTATATGAAGACATCAGAATCTGTACTTTTTTACTCATTGTCCATTCCCCTGACTTTTTTATATATTTCAAGCATTCTTTCATTGACTGCTTTTTTATCATAAAGCTTTATAACATGTTCATTTCTAAGGCCCATTCTGTGTCTGAGTCGTGGATTATCAAGAAGAATATTAATTCCCTTTGCAAATCCGGAGACATTTTCAGGACGGCACATAAATCCCTGTTTCTTAGGTTCAATAAGATCCGTATTGCCTCTTATTCTACTGCACATTACCGGAAGGCCACATGCCATTGCCTGCATAAGTGCAACCGGAAGTCCCTCCTGTCTTGATGGAAATATGAACATATCCGATGCCTTTAAAATACGATTCACATCATTTCTAAAGCCTGCAAATATAACCTTATCTTCTATACCAAGGCTTTTTGCAAGTTCCTTAAGCATATCCATCTGCTCGCCAATCCCGCAAAGGAGAAGAACCGCATCATCCCTGTCTGCCTTTGCAAATGCCCTGATTGCAACCTCCACATTCTTCCTGTGACTGAGTTCACATACAGAAACAATTATTTTTTTGTCCTGAGAAATTGAAAACTCTTCTCTTACATCTGCCCTCTCCACCGGAACACTGTATATTTCTTCAAGGTCAAGTCCCACACCTCTTATATACTCAACCTCTGTCTTAAACCTTTTCTTGGCCCTTTTGTAATCCTCAGTATTGAGGGTTATAAGGCAGTCTGTAAAATAAGCACAGAATTTCTCCGCATTATAATACACAAGCCAGTTAACAAGATCTGCTCCTTTAAAGAAATGAAACCCATGAGCATAATATATGACCTTAGTACCATTTTTTCTAAATGGTGCCGCAGCAAGTCTGCACAGCACTCCACCAATTGGAGACTGACAGTGCACTATATCATACCTTTTTGCCGCCATATGCTTTCTTAAAATACGTATTGTATTAAACATTCCCTTAATATCTGTTATATTTCTTGGAACAGGGACGTTAATAACTTCATGTCCACTATCCTCTAACTCTTTTCTAAAATTCTCAGCCTGCTCTTTACTGTATACACTTCCTTCAGTAAAATTAGCCGCTACATCAACTTTATATCCTAATTTTTCAAGTCCGGCAATATTATCTCTGTTAAACAAATCAACCATAGATGCTACCGAAGCAAACATTAATGCTCTCACAATTTTCCTCCTGCAATAAGTGCTCAACACACATAATTCATTTTCACATACATAGCAAATTATATCATTTTTATATACAACTGTAAATAATCTTTGCCAAATCCAGGCATATCTATGCTATAATAAGTATGTTATAATCAAATCACATGTTTAAAAAGCCAAACCCTAAAACATGTTTTGGAGGTTGATTTTTTGCTTACACTTAACAAACAATTAAAGGAAAATACTTATTCAAATCTTTATCTTTTGTATGGCGATGAAGAATATTTGAAAATTAATTACAGAGACAGACTGACAAGCGGAATTCTTGCTGATACAACAAAGGGCAATATTAATTATCATCTTTACAGACAACAGGACGCAACAGCCGAAGCAATTGCCGAGCAGGCATTATGTCTTCCTTTTTTCGCTGACAGGCAGCTGCTTGTAGTGGAGAACAGCAATCTTTTTAAAGCTGCCAGCTCCCTGGCTGATACGCTTGCAGATATTCCTGACTCTACTTATATAATTTTCGTTGAGAATAATGTTGATAAAAGGAATAATCTATTCAGGCTGCTAAAAAAATCCGGCACAGTTGCAGAAATAAATCACAAAAAAGACAGCGAGCTGCTTACATGGATAGCAATGTATCTTAAGCATTCTGACTGTCTTATTACGATGCGGGCTGCAAAGCTCATTTTATCAAAATGTGGCGTTGATATGTATCAGCTTTCCAACGAACTTGAGAAACTTATTTCTTATGTTGGAGAAAAAAAGCAGATAGACATTGCTGAGGTTGAAGCAGTATGCACAACTACCCTTTCAAGCAGAATATTTCTTATGATGGATTATATTGTATCCGGAAAACAGGCAAAGGCTCTTGATTTGTACAGAGAACTGCTCCTTACAAAGGAGCCTCCCGGAAAAATCTTAAGTCTTTTAACGAAACATATAAGTGCACTTACTTCTATCAAAGAAATGACCCGTGAAAATGATATGGATATAGCAAAAAAACTGTCTGTACCATCCTTTACTGTCAAGAAATACAGGGCTCAGGCCAGTGTATTTAAGAAAAATGAACTGCTTGCCTGCCTTACTGCATGCGTGAATACTGACTTTGACATAAAAACCGGAAAAATTCAGGCCCAGACTGCCATAGAAATGCTCATTATATCCTTAAGCTCCGGCATATACCAGAGCAGGTAATACCAGTTCAAACTGATGTCCCCTGCTCTTTTACTTGCCTTTTTCATTCATATAATATATAATGAGTCGTGAATTTAGGAGACGTATCGAAGAGGCCATAACGAGCTCGACTCGAAATCGAGTTGCCGGTTAATCCCGGCACGTGGGTTCGAATCCCACCGTCTCCGTTTTTTTGTCTCAAATCACATAAAGATATATGGAAAAGAAATGAAGAATACTTCCTGCGATTACAAACACATGGAATACAGAATGCATATATCTTTTCTTCTTACCAAGAGCATACAAAACTGCTCCTATGGTATACAGAATCCCACCACCTATAAGATACATAGCTCCTTCAAGTGAAATAGCTGCAACAAGGGGTTTGTACAAAACAATTATGCTCCATCCAAGCAGAACGTAAACAATTGTTGATGGAACTGAATATTTTTCAAGATTAACTGCGTTAAAAACAATTCCAAGTGCTGCAAGTCCCCATACTATTCCAAAAAGGACCCATCCGGCCACTCCCCTTAAGGACACAAGGCAATAAGGCATATAGGTACATGCAATCATAAAAAATATATCGCAATGATCTATTACCCTCATTACCTTTTTACCCTTATTGCGGGCAAGGGCATGATATATACAGGATATTGTAAACACCATAATTACGCCAGCTCCATATAATGCACTGGCAACAACTGCCCATGGATTACCATGTGCTGCGGATTTTACAAGGCATAGTACCAGGGCTGCAATTCCAAGCCCGGCACCAATTCCATGTGTGATGGAGTTCATTAGTTCTTCTGATAGTTTATAGTCGGGAAGTTTTATTTCTGACATAGTATCTTATCTCCTTTTAATATCGCTCTTCATCGGTATTTTTATACTGCTTGTGATTATAATACATAACATTCAGAGTTTCAAGTACTATTTTACGTAGTTTTCATAACTACGTGTTCATTTGTCTGATTTTTACACTTCTTTTATTATCATATGTTACAGTTATTGCACCTGCATTTTTAGTACAGTATACTCTGGCACCAGTCTTGCTCAGGCGTTCTAAGGCCTCTTTATGCGGATGCCCGTACCTGTTGTTTTTACCCGCAGAAATTGCAGCGATTTGTGGTTTTACCTCCTTTAAAAATACATCACTGGCAGAGCCCCTGCTTCCATGGTGTGCAACCTTTAAAAAGGTATAGGCAGACTTATTAAAGGACTCATTTTCCAACAGCTTCTCTTCTGCCGCGAATTCTATATCTCCGGTAAAAAGTCCCGAAAAATCTCTACAGACAATTTCAAATACAACTGAAGAATTATTAACATCACCATTATAGTCATCATTGCAAACAGGGCCAAGTATATTAATTTTTGTATTTCCAATTAGTATCTTATTTTGTTCATGCACAAATGTAATCTGGCACTGAGGCTGATTTGTCTTTACAGCTTCTGACATTTTTTCTTCAAAGGAGGCTCTGTTAATCAGGGAATCCGACAGGACAAAATTGTTTATTTTTAAAAGATTGAATTTTCTTCGCTGCAGCACCTCATATGCCCCGGAGTAATGATCAGCATCCATGTGTGATATTATCCAGAAATCAATTTTTGTAACTCCCTTGTATCTTAAAAAGGGCTCCAGCTTATATTTTCCAATTTCTTTTTCATCAAGACTTCCCCCATCAACCATTATCACCCTGTTATCCGGTGTCCTTATAAAAATCGAATCACCCTGTCCTATGTCTAACATTGTAATTTCCAGTTTTCCTGAAGCAGTTCTATGGTTCATTATGAATACAGGGCAGATAAGCAGGCAGATAAAGGATACAAATAATGCTTTTTTTCTTTCTGCATTCTTTAAAATCACTGCAAAGACTATAATAATCATTTCAACTGCAAGACATGCAATCACCTTTTTAATTCCAGGGTATCCACATATCCTAAAGCTGCCTGCATTTTCAAGAAAAATGTTACATATAAACTTATAAAAGACCAGAATATAATGTATTCCTCCAGCTAAAATTTTTCCTGATATGGCAGGACAGGAGAAAATACTGCTTAAAATTGCAGAAGCCGTTACAAGAAGAATCCCAAGAATCATCAACAAAGACATAAGTGGTATTATAATTATATTTATTATCATAGTATATAATGGCATTTCATAATAAAATGACATTATTACCGGCATAGTAATGATCATTGCACACATACTTACTATAATGCTTTCCGCCACCATACCCTTAAAACATTTTTCAGGATACAGGGGTTTGAAAAGAGGAGCAATACTCATTACCGAAAATACTGCCAGATATGATAGTAAAAAATCACATCCAAAGAGATTGTAAGGATTCATTATCAGGGTTAAGCTTCCTGCAAAAGACACTGCAGAAGGGTAATCATATGTACACCCAAGCATTCTTGCTGTTATCTTGAAAATAATCATTATAATAGCCCTGATGCAGGATACACTAAAGCCTGTTATTAAGCCATACAGATAAAGTATGGCAAGTATTATGCATCTTCCCGAATAAAAATTAACAGGAAGCCTGGATATTAACCATGTAAGAAGCGAAGCGAGCATACTCACATGAAGACCTGAAACAGCCATAATGTGCATAATACCATTTTTCTGGTACAACTCCTTATCATCTGCGTCAAGACCACCCTTTGATCCAAATAGCATGGCAGATAGAATTCCTGCTTCATCCTCCGGCAGATTATTCTCAATTATATTTATTCCGGAATTTCTTAATTTTCTTGCGTATTCTTTGTAGGTAACCTTACGATTTTCAACTGTAACAGCATCTGCCATTACACTGTATGCATATCCCTTTCTGATATAATACCTATAGGCATCAAACTGACCTGGATTTCCTGCCTCTTCAAAGGCAAATGCCTTACCTGATATTTTTATAATATTTCCAATCTGAAGGATACTTTTTGCAGAATCTTTAGAACCATATTTATCTTCATTAGATAAACGTATTAGAATGAATTTGTCTGACGGAACTATAGTTCCTTTAATGATTGTATTTTCTTTAATAGTAATCTCACTTAAATTGCTTTTTTCTTCAATCTTATCAATTGTTCCCCGGGCCAAAAAGCTTGTTTCAACCCGGGTATAATCTTCTTCTTTTGCAAGTTTTACATATAAAAATGATATGATAATTGTTAAAACAAATATTACAACTAAGGGTCTCTTCGATTATCTCACTCCTTTACAATTTCAAGATTACGCTCTAACGGAACGTCAAAAGGAATAGAAGAATCGCCGAAATATCTAACTGTATCACCTTCAATAGAGAACTGGACCTTATTGATATATGGGAGTTCAACAAGAGAATTAACAATCGAATAAAGTGTTGCTTCTCTGGAAACACCCGGCACAAGATTCAGAAAATCCTTACTAAGGTCTATATAACATATTTTCTCCCTGACAGTTATCTGATTAATAGTTGTATTTTTCGGAACAGGTGCCTTTAGTTT
>DEDL01000018.1:0-17543 GCA_002349525.1 Lachnoclostridium sp. UBA2905 | reverse complement strand
TAAGCTGCATTACAATGAGCTGTTCCATTGAAATCGTTCCATCAAATGTAAGGTCAACCGGAAGCTTTACAAGTTTATCACCCTTCTTGCTCGCAAAATAAAGCGAAGCGCTAATTGTCTGTTTATAGGTTGTCTCACCACTGGTATTATCAACAAAATTTTCCGAGGTCATAATACCATATTCAACTCCGTCACTATCCATATATTTTTCGCCTTCAACCATAAATTCAACACCCTGAATTCCATTAATCTGGCAAAGTGTTTTAACAATGGCTGCACGACATAATATCTCTTTAATAACCGGCAGTTTATTGTACTCGGAATTAAAATTAATTGTAATAAATCCATCAGCTGAACAAGACCAGTCAAGTATCTTAACCATGTCAAGTCCAGGAACCTTGCCTTCGATATCACCTGGCACTTCAGTCATAACTTCAAGCAGTTCGTCTATAAGATCATTAATATCGTTGGACTTTGCATTATAGCCCTCTGTAACAAGCTGCTTTTCATCACTACTCAGATAAAATATTTTATAATCATATTCTTCAGCTTTTTTACCACATCCTGATATTACCAGGCAAAGAAACATACTACATATGAGCATAAATAAATGTATTCTCTTTTTCAAATCTGCCCCTCCTGTCTATGCCTGAAAGTTAAGTGGAATTCTTACAGTAAATAATGAGCCTTGTCCTTCCTTACTGTAAACCTTTATTGCACCCCTGTGAAGCAGTACTGCATTTCTTGTTATTGCAAGTCCAAGACCGGTTCCACCGGTATCTCTTGATCTTGCCTTGTCAACGCGGTAAAATCTTTCAAAAATTCTATTTTGGAATTCTTCCGGAATTCCAACTCCAGAATCTGCAACCTTCACATAAAAGAACTTGTGGTCAGCATTAAGCGAAACTCTGACCCAGCCGTCATCATAATTGTACTTTATAGCATTCTCAATAAGATTATTAAAGGCCATTCCAAGCTTTACCTCATCAATCTCCGCAGTAATAGGTCTGAATGTTTCATATACAAGTTCAATATTGCGTTCAGCAGCTATCGGACGAAGTGTTTTTAATATTCCTTCAATAAATTCATTGATATTAACAGCAGTTACAACACTTGTAGAAACAGATTTTTCTGTCTTAACAACAGTAAGAAGATCATTAATAATATTGTTCATTCTCTCAAGCTCACTATTAATATCTGTCATAAACTCTTTATATAATTCAGGTGGTACCTCTTCCATTCCCATAATAGATTCAGCAAGAACCTTCATGGAAGTAATAGGTGTTTTTAACTCATGGGATACATTGGATACAAATTCCTGTCTTGCCTGATCAATCTTTTTAACCTCTTCAAGCATAGAATTATAGGATTCTCCAATGTCCTCAAGTTCCTTATAACCTGAATATGATATGTTATCATCAATCTCTCCACCGGCAGTAATCTGCTTTATGGATTTTGTAAGATTGACAAGAGGAACACTTAACATCTTTACTAAAAATACTGCCCCTATAACAACAAGAACCATTATAACAATTCCAAATGTCATATTTTCCTGTAGTCTTAAATTATAAAGGGAGTAGATATTTTCAATGGAAAAACTCATGAAAATAGCTCCAATGATCTCATTAGTTTCATTGTTGTTAATTGGAACAGACAATTCAACATATTGACCGTTTTTATTAATATATTTACTTGTTTCCCCTGACAATGTATCTATTATCTCTTTGGAAATAATAGTTTTTTTATCTTCAAGTCCATAAGTATCCTTAACAATATTAAGTTTTTTATCAATAATCAGAATTCTTCCCTTATACACATCAGCAACCTGATTAAGCTCCGTATTGAGTTCATTAAGTTCATTTTCATCATTATTCATGAAATTAGAATTGACTACAAGATTTGATATGATTGTTGCATGAGACTGTAGCTCTGAAATTCTCTGTGAAATTGCAGTCGACAAAAACAGTCTCGATGAAATATAGGAATACACCGAGACTGGTACAAGTCCAAATAACAGTAACGCAATAAATATTCTTAACTTAAGGCTGTTCAATGCCTTAAGCTTTTCCTTAAGCTTTGAAATAATATCCAACACCCCATTTTGTATGTATATAGTCAGGATTACTTGGTTCATCCTCTATTTTCTCGCGAAGTCTACGCACATGAACATCAACTGTTCTGACATCACCATAATAATCGTAGCCCCACACAGTATTAAGAAGACTGTCCCTGCTATAAACCTTACCTGGGTTGTTCATAAGTAATTCAAGCAGATCAAATTCCTTGGCTGTAAGGTTCTCCTCGTGATTCCTTACAAATACTCTTCTGCCATCAAAATCAACCTTAAGATCACCAAATGTAACTACCTTGGAAGAAATAACATTATTGCCTGTACGCTTATTCCTTCTCATAATAGCCTTGATTCTCGCCTTTACTTCAAGAATATTAAATGGTTTCGTTATATAATCATCTGCACCATATTCAAGTCCAAGAATTTTATCCATATCATCACCCTTTGCAGTAAGCATGATAATTGGAACTTCAGAAAACTCTCTTACATTCTGACATACTTCAAAGCCTGACATCTTTGGAATCATAACATCAAGAAGAACAACATCATATTCATTATTCTTAATTGCCTCCAAAGCCTCTTCTCCGTCATAAGCACAGTCAACTTCCATACCTTCCTGCTCAAGACTGAATCTGATACCCTTAACAATTAACTTTTCATCATCAACTACTAATACTTTTTTTGCCATTTCGACGACCTCTTTCATATTATTGGGCAGTTATACTATCAGCAATTTTAGAATAGACACCATCCTTGATTCCTGATATATTCTTTAAATCTTCTACACTTTTAAATCCGCCATTGGCTTCTCTGTAACTGATAATATCATCAGCCTTAGAAGCACCAATCCCCGGAAGCTTCATAAGCTCTTCCTTAGAGGCGGTATTAATATTAATACGTGAGGATTCTGCATCGTCATTATTCTTAGTTTTCCCGTCACTAACTGTAGTGTTTTTTACTTCTTTTTTTGTGTATACAACTATCTTTTCACCATCTGTTACAGGCTCTGCAAGATTAAGATAGTCCCTGGCGGCAGTCTTTGCAAAGCCCCCTGCTGCATTAACGGCATCATCTATTCTTGAACCTGCTTCAAGCTCATATACACCTTCAGAAATAACAGCACCACATATATAAACAACCACCTTTTTGCTCGCTTTGACATCAGATTTCCCGGAATCACTTATGTCAGCAATTTCCTCAGATGACTGTTCCCCACCGACACTATTATCACTCTCAAGTATTAACCCGTCACTGTTTTCTGTATCAAAATCCTTTCTGATATATGAGGAAAATAAATACAAAAAACCGGCAATACACACAAATACAACTGCAAATACGGTGCATAGCCTCTTTTTTTTCTCTTCATAACTATATTTCAAATGCATCCTCCAGTTTCTTACATAAATGCGATTGCGAAGAATGCGAAACACAAATTCATTTTAACCAATACAAAATGATTTTACAATACCCTTTGTAAGTTTTTTTTAGCTTTTTTTTATTTTTCCCATTTAAACATTATAATACCAGCAATGATGATAAGCGCCGCTACCAGTTTTTTCCACTCAAATGAAACCTTCTCCACTCCAAATAAGCCAAAAAGTTCTATAAGATAAGCAACTATAAGCTGCATGGTCACTATAAACATTACTGCCTTTGCAGGTCCAAGATTCTGCATTCCAACAATAACAGTATAGGTTATAAAGGCTCCCATAGCTCCCCCGGTAAGCATATACCAGGGCGAAACCCTTGTTAAGGCAATAAAGCTTCCCTCCCTGCCTGTAACAAACCAGCCAATAATACATACTATAAGCGCTGTAGCCTGAACATAAGAAGCAGACACCCACATGGATGTCTGCTTTGTAACTTCCGAATTGAAAACTCCCTGCACACTCATAAGTGTACCTGATATAACTGCCGCAATGATTCCCCAGAACATATTATATATTACTCCTTTTTTTAATAGTATGTCCCGTTTTCATCATATTAATCATCAGTATGACCCATTAGTTTAACCTATTAGTTTAACCTATTAGTTTAACCCATTAGCTCAATTCTAAAATAATCTTCAATTATTCTGCCTTCCGGTGAAAGATTTTTTCCAAATCCCTTATCAGGATTCCATCTGTCACGAAGCCACTCCACACTTGTGAGAAACCAGCTGTCAAAACCTATATATCTGCTTGTATACTCACTAAGCTCACTATTATTGTTATTCAGGAAACCATGATCCCCTGGTTCAAAGCAATGAAGTTCAAATGGAACATTATTGTCTGACAGGGCCCTGGCCATATTAAGTGACTGGTTACAGCATACGAACTTATCACCAAAGCTGGTAACAAGAAAACATTCTGGTGTATTTTTAGTGACAAGCTCATCACATCTTAATACAGCCGGATTGCCATTTTTATCCTTATAACCTTCAATATCAACACCTATGCAAGGATACAAAAGAACCATTGCATCAGGTCTTATATCTGAAGGTTTTGCATTAAGAGGCCCTAAAATCTCCTCATTTTCATATAATACTCCTGTACACACAGCCACGTGGGCACCTGCGGAAAAGCCTGCAATAGCAATATTATTACTAATAATATTTAAACTTTGTGCATTATCGCGTATATATTTTATAGTCTCAAAGGCTGCAAGCTGAGGAGCAGGATAAACTGCCTGGTCACATATTGGATAATAACACACAAATGCATTATAGCCTTTTGCAAAATAAGCCATAGCCACAGGATCCCCTTCATGTGGTGTAAGATACCTGTAGCCTCCGCCCGGGCATATTATAATTGCCGGATGTTTGGCATTCTCATCATTTTCATGAATAAATCCGGTAACAGTACCGTTAACACTCTTTAGCTTATATTCTGTACGAATCACTTAAGTACCTCATCTAATATAGAAATCATTGCATCAACATGTTCATTTTTGATTACCAAAGGTGGTAAAAGTCTGATAACATTGCCCGCAGCAGAAATGATGATAAGGCCCTTTTCTCTTGCCTTATTTATGACCTCTCCCGGAGCCTCATCCAACTCAATACCCTGCATAAGACCCATTCCTCTATGAGCCACTATACATGGGTGTTTTTCCTTAAGCTCTTCAAGCTTTTCAAACATATACTGTCCTACTTCACATACATTCTGAAGTATATTTTCTTCCTTGAACACTTTAATTGTAGCATTAATTGCAGCTGTCACAAATGGATTACCACCATAGGTTGTACCATGATCACCCGGAACAAGTGCCGCAACCTTTTCCCTGCATGCAAATGCACCAACAGGAACACCATTTCCAATCCCCTTAGCCATGGTAACAATATCAGGAAGTACATCATAATGCTCATATGCAAGCATCTTTCCTGTACGGCCAAATCCACACTGCACTTCATCAAGTATCATAACGATATCTTTTTCGTCACATAACTTTCTAACATCCTTAATGAATGCTTCATCAACAGTATATATGCCCCCTTCGCCCTGAAGTGTTTCAAATATTATAGCGCAGGTTTTATCATTAACATATTTTTTAATACTGTCAATATCATTGTATTTTGCAAAATGAACCTCACCAATGAGCGGACCAAATGGTGCTCTGTATGCTTCTTTACCTGTTACAGCAACTGCACCCATTGTTCTTCCATGAAAGGAATGATTAATTGAGATAATCTCAGTTCTTTCTGTATTTCCTTTTGCATAATGGTACTTTCTTGCCATTTTAATTGCACCCTCATTGGCTTCAGCACCACTGTTAGTAAAGAATACTCTGTCAAGATGTGTCATTTCACATAAGTTCTTTGCTGCCTGTACAAGTGGTTTTGTATAGAACAGGTTTGATATATGTGTAAGCTTGTCTATCTGCTCATGAAGGGCTGATGTGTAAGTCTCATTGCCATATCCTAACCCTGAAACAGCAATGCCGGCAAAGAAATCAAGATATTTATTGCCATCAGTATCATAAAGATATACGCCCTCACCTTTTTCAAATACAACTGGGAAACGATTGTATGTATGTAATAAATACTTTTCCCCTTCATTTATAATATCAGTCATAGTAGTACTCATATTCATTCATCTCCTAATCCTTCAATAACACCCGGTTATCATATGTCATCAGTCTGTTAAAACACCTTTTTCATGCTCATAATATGAGTTTTCATCTCTGACAAAAGCCGTTCCAATACCCTTCTTAGTAAAGAACTCAAGTAAAAGACAATGCTCCTTTCTTCCATCAAGAACATATACTCTTTTAACTCCATTTTCAACAGCCTCTATACAGTTTTTGATTTTAGGAAGCATTCCACCACCGATATAACCATCTTCTATCATCTTATATGCTTCTGCGAGAGTAAGTGATGATATAAGAGTGCTTTTATCTGAAGGATCCTTACAAACTCCCTCTATATCTGTCATAAATGCAAGCTTCTCAGCACCAAGTGCTTCAGCAATTGCACATGCAGCATCATCTGCATTAATATTATATGTATTATATGCATCATCAAGTCCTGTTGGTGCGATTACAGGTATGAAATCATTATCAAGAAGTGTTTTAATAAGTGATGTATTAACCTCTCTTATCTGACCTACATATCCGATATCCTGTCCGTTAACAGTCTTCTTGTCAACCTTTAATGTTGCTCCGTCCTTACCACTTATTCCGGCCGCCTTAACTCCAAGCTTTTCAATCATGGCTACAAGATGCTTGTTAACCTTGCCAAGAACCATTTCAGCAATTTCCATTGTATCACTGTCAGTTACTCTGAGTCCCTCTACAAACTGTGATTCCTTACCGGAAATAGAAACCCATTTGCTTATCTCTTTTCCGCCACCATGAACAATAACCGGATGCATACCAACAAGCTTTAAAAGAGCAACATCCTTCATCATACTCTCTTCTAACTTTTTGTCGATCATTGCACTTCCACCGTACTTAACAACTACAATTTTGTCATTGAAATCTCTTATATAAGGAAGGGCCTCAACAAGCACCTCTGCCTTAAGAAACATGTCGTCCATTGAAATTTTACCTGAATCTTTAATATCCATTTTTTCTCCTGTCCGGTCATAATATATTCTCTATGACACATATACCTTTATTATAATTTTATCATGATCTGTAATCACCGTTAATCTTTACGTAATCGTATGTAAGATCACAACCCCATGCCTGGGCAGAGGCATCTCCACATTTCATATCACATATTGCTGTTACAGCACTTTCTGATAATATCTTAGTGGCAAATTCTTCGCTATAATCTGTTGCCTTTCCATTAGCTACAAGCTTAAGGGAACCTGCTGCACTTTCAATTGTAAGATCAACCACTTCCGGATCAAATTCTTCTCCCGAGTAACCAAGAGCACAAAGAATTCTTCCCCAGTTTGCATCACTGCCATAAACAGCAGTTTTTACAAGATTTGATGTGATAACAGACTTTGCAAGAACCTTGGCTGACTCTTTTGTTCTGGCATTAATAACCTTTGTTTCAAAAAGCTTTGTTGCGCCTTCACCATCAGCTGCCATTGTCTTTGCAAGACTTTCAGCAACATACTTAAGTGCTTCCTTGAAATCTTCACATTCCTTTGTTCCTTCCTTAATCTCAGCATTGCCTGCAGCTCCATTAGCAAGCACAAGGAAGGTATCATTAGTAGAAGTATCTCTGTCAACTGATATCATATTAAATGTATCTGCAACGATTTCAGAAGTTAACTTCTGAAGAAGCTCCTTTCCAATAAGAGCATCTGTTGTAGCTACACTTAACATTGTAGCCATATTTGGATGAATCATTCCTGATCCCTTTGACATTCCACCAACGGTTACTTGCTTATCACCAATCATAACTGTTGCTGCTGCTTCCTTGGAAACAGTATCGGTAGTCATAATAGCCTCTGCTGCAAGAGTTCCCGCAGCTATATCTTCACTTAAGCCATCCTTCAAAAGAGCTACGCCCCTTCTTACAGGCTCCTTATTAATCTGCATTCCAATAACACCTGTTGATGCAGTAAGTACCTGTCTTGTCTTAATATCAAGTGCATTTGCAACTTCTGCTGCAATCCATTCATTCAACTCCATGCCTTCACTTCCTGTACAGGCATTGGCAATTCCACTGTTCAATACAACTGCATGAACACATTCACCACCATATACAATATCCATATCCCATTTTACCGGTGCTGCCTTAACAACATTGGTAGTAAATGTTCCTGCACACACAGCAGGCTCTTTAGTATATACAAGAGCCATATCTTTACGGTTTTTATACTTTATTCCGGCTTCGGCACCTGCAGCCATATAACCCTTTGCTGCTGTAACTCCACCTTTAATTACATTAATACACATAACAAGAATCCTTTCTTAGAAAAAATGATGTTTATCCAAATTTGAAATCAAGGGAATAATGGAGCAAAATTAAGTCCTGTATTCTCTGCAAGTCCAAACATTATATTCATATTCTGAATAGCCTGACCTGCTGCTCCCTTGACAACATTATCAATTGCACCCATCATAATAACTCTTCCTGTTCTCTCATCAACAACTGCATTGACATCTGCAAAATTGCTTCCTTCTACCCATCTTGTCTCAGGGCAAACACCCTTATCAAGGACACGAACAAAGAATTCATCATCATAATACTTATGATATATATCCCTTACTTCATCTTCTGTTATCTTCTTTGTAAGAGTTGCATAAGCTGTCACAAGAATTCCCCTGTTCATAGGAACAAGATGTGGTGTAAAGTTAATTAAAACATCATCCCCTGCAACATAGGATAACTGTTCTTCAATTTCTGGTGTGTGCCTATGCTTTGCAACACCATAAGCCTTAATACTTTCATTCACTTCGCAGTAAAGATTGTTAACCTTTGCTCCTCTTCCTGCTCCTGAAGTTCCTGACTTGGCATCAATTATAATTGTATTCCTGTCAATAACCCCTTCCTTAAGAAGTGGATATATTGATAAAAATGAACATGTAGGATAACATCCCGGATTAGCAATAAGTCTTGCATTCTTAACAGCTTCCCTGTTAATCTCACAAAGGCCATATACTGCTTCATCAATAAATTCAGGTGAAGCATGCTCAATTCCATACCACTTTTCATATGTAGCAACATCCTTAATTCTGAAGTCTGCACTAAGATCAATGATTTTTGTCTTTGACAATACTTCTTCAGAAACAAGTGTTGCGCAATAACCCTGAGGTGTTGCTGTAAATATTACATCAACAGTTTCTGCAAGCTCTTTAATATTTTCTCCCTTGCACACATCTGGAACAAGTTTAAACATGTTACCAAAAACTGATGCAAAATTCTTGTCAATATAGCTTCTTGAACCATACCATACAATCTCTGCTTCCGGATGACTATATAATAATCTTACAATCTCAGCTCCGGCATAACCCGTTGATCCAATAATTCCAACTTTCATCTCTATTCCTCCACTCGTATATCAAAATATGTATTTTCGACTTTTATAAATATGAATTATACAACTCTATTTCATTATATGCAAGACTTTTATTGATTTTATGTATATTTTTATTATTTTATGCGTATTTCATTGTATATCATGTATATTATGCATATTATTTGTTTAAAACTTTACTAATAATATCATAAACCTCTCTGGCATTATCCTCCACAAGAAAATGTCCTGCATCAGCAATCTCGTAAAGTTCAAAATCTCCCTTAATATATTTTCTCCATCTGCCATACTTTTTTTTGTAGCCCTTAGTAAGAAAATCCTTTTTACCAAATATGAGATTTACCTTACTCTTAAGTGGCGTCAGCTCATTTGCAGTAAAATAATTCAGGTACTCCGCACTTTTATAAACGTCCCGTCTAAAATCCTTAAGCAATCTTTTATCAGCCTTAAAACGTTTCCTTCTTATGAAAACAAGAAAAGCATTTATTATGCCATCACACATAAAATCCCATATTGTATAAAGTCTGCCTCCCAGGAAAAGACCCTCATATGGAAGCGATTCACATATAAATATCTCTCCGACATTTTCGCCCAGGTGCCTTGCCACACTGATAATCATACTGCTTCCCACACATGAGCTTACAAGATGAACCCTTTTATAGCCCCCTGCTGCTATCTTCTCTGCCACACTCTTTCCGGCCTCATTAATGGTAATATCCTCATATCCCTCCATATTAACAACACAAAAGTCATATTTATCATTGTCATTCAGCCTGGATATTCCTGCAAAGGACAAGGGACTTCCACCCGCAAATGATACAAAGAAAAGTAATTCTTCATTGCCTTTTTTGTTAAAATAAAGTAACTCTTCATTATTATCCTTCTTATTTATATAAAGATAGTCTGCCAGTTCTTTAATGTTTTTCTTTTCAACAAATGCATTATATGGAATCATAAGACCGTATTTTTCACATTCAAGCATATATTCCAATCTGTTTATGGAATTCATTCCCATATCATACATATTATCAAGGGTGGAAATATTTCTTTTTGCATACTTTTTAGCTAACCTTGTAAGAAGACTGATAATACGTTCTTTTTCCCAGTCCTCTTTCCTGCAGAAATCTGAATCTGACTTTGTAACAGTCTCATTTGCATACATACTAACAAGTTTTTTTCTGTCTGTTTTTCCACTTTTAGTTACAGGCACTTCATTTATTTTCACAAAATGAGCCGGCACATAGTAATAAGGAAATCTTCTTCTTATACTATTTTTTATCTTGTCTACCGACAAATCACCTGTATAATAATCCGTCAGATTATCATTTTCACATATTATAATATGTTTTCCCTCATCAAATACTTCATTTAAATAGGTTTCCAGATCAGAAACACTTATTCTCATGCCGTGAATCTTTTTCTGGCTGTCCATTCTGCCATCATAGTAGAGATTGCCATCCTCTCCTATATGCACAAGATCACCTGTGTAATAACATTCTTTACCATTTATACTTTTATAGCCTGATTCCCTGTCATTGCCGGAAGCACTGGCATTGTTAAAAGCTCTGGCCTTACAAGAAGCACTGTCAGAAAAAATATGGGAATACTTACCCACAAGATCACCATATACCACAAGTTCGCCTGTTACGTTGACAGGAAGCCTTTTCCCGGCACCATTTACCACCGATATTTCAGTATTCCAGACAGGCCTTCCAATAGGGATGACACTTTTACTGTCATCACACAGGCAATAGCTTACATCAATAGTACATTCTGTAGGACCATAAAGATTATACAAATCAACCCGGGGCATAAGATCCTTAGCCATTCTGACATTTGAGGCATCAAGCCGCTCCCCGGATAAAATTATATATTTTAATTTTTCAAATGAATATTTATGGGCCTTAATATACTTTAAAAATACAGTAAACATTGATGGCACAAAATGAACCATTGTAACATTATATTTTTCAATAAAGTCTGCAAGCTTTACCGGATCCTTTTCAGCTCCCTCTGGTACTACAACAAGGGTCGATCCGGATGCAGGAAATAGCACCAGCTCCCACATTGATACATCAAAAAGGGTATTGGTTTTATGCATCCCTACTTCAATTCCATCTCTAAATGTTTTCTCATGCCATCTTATTCTGATATCCAAGGATTTGTGGGATATGACTACTGCCTTAGGACGTCCCGTTGTCCCGGAAGTAAACATATAATATGCCGGAGCATGCATATCTGTTTTAAATCCCGGCATCTCATCAATATCATATGTATTTTCATATGTCATTATTGTATTAATGGCAGTCTGGTCAATTGTTACCCCACATCTGTCTGTTACATATTGTAATCTTTCTATAGAATCCTCATTTTTCAAAGGCAGATAAGCAAAGCCCGCCATAAATGCACCAAAAACAACAAGGGGCTGCCATATTCCCCTGTCAAGCCTTACAGCAGCAATTTTTTCTTTGCCTGACTCAGCCCTATCAAGAATATAGCTCGCTGTTTTTTGCACAAGCCCGTACATTTCCCTATATGTAAATGACTCATTTTCACTTACAAGGGCTGTTTTATCCGGATATTTCTCTGCCATATCACAAAAACTCTTTAATAAAGACTTATATGACATTTCATGTCGGACATCATTTAAGCTCTTATATAAGGCATTATCATTCTCATCACATATATCTACATCTAAAATACGCAGTTTTTCATCAGTCTTATATATTATTTCTTTTATAAGAGACAGGACTTTTCCTGCAATCTGCTCCGCCTTTTTGTCAGCAAAAAGCGACTTCTGGTACTTTATATCAAGGCTTATATTATCTGACATTTCCTTAATCAGAAGCTTAAGAGGAACTTCTACAAAACTGTTATATATTTCAATGCAGCTTCCCCCATCAAAGGTTTCCATAAGCTTACCCGGTCTGTATGAAATGATCATATCTAAAGAATCTTTAACAGTTCCCTGCTTATCCTCGCTTTTTACAAAAGTCTCCTTTATATCCTTCATGTAATCAATTATATCTGTATCAGCCTTACACCAGGGCATTGAAATATCAAATGATTTTGTATCAACAAACATACCCATTGATTTATAATCAACGCCGCTTCTTCCAACTTTATTTCTTCCAATACATATGGAATCAAACTTTCCATCCATACCAATAATGCAGAGCATTGCCGTAAGGAAAAGAATTTCTGATGAAATATGATTTTTCTTAATGTAGGCTCTAAGTTTTTTGTAATCCTCTTTAAGGGTAATATTTATTAATCCGGATTCACAGGAAGCACCTTCATTTTCAAATATCCTGTAAGAATTCTGACCCTTTGAAATTTCATCCTGTAAAGGACAAACATTGTCCCTGTTATTATCAATTATTTTTCTCATATAATAATCGTCATAATCAGGACTATAAGTATTATTACAAAATGAAACGTAGGTATTCCATATTTTTCTTGTAAATATGGCAACTGAAAATCCATCCCCAATAATATGGTGTACCTTAACAAATAATCCATTACCTGAAGATGTTTTTACCAATCTTATATCAAAAAGAAACTTATCCCTGCCAAATAAAGATTCATCCATCCACTCTTTAAGAATTTCACTTACTGTATTTTCATCCTTGTCAGTAAAATCATATTCATCAATAGCATAATCAGTCAGATTATCAAAATATATATCACCTGATTCTGATACTTTAATATGAAAATTACTGTTGTTCTTAAGTACTTCAATACAGCTTTTTTTTATAATCAGGCTATTAATGTCATTATTAAAGCAAATAAGGCCGCCCAGATTACACACTCCAGTATTCCGGTATTTCATTTCAATATTATATATGTTTTTCTGACATGAGAGCATTCTGTACAACTTCATATGTATTTCTCCCGTTTAGATTAAGAATTCCTGTGCATTCCTTTTTGGTTAACGAATGAAATGATAAATAAGATTATGGCTGCATACTGTACCGCATCTATTCCAATAAAATATACTACATCCAGGTTTTTCATCATAAATTCCGATATAAAAATAGTCATGGCAAACCACATTCCGAATATTCCAAAAATATGTTTTTTTGCAATATACAGTTTTATACACACAATGAGAAGTATTATCATACTCAATACTTCAAATCCCCTTGCCGGAAGACCATTATTTAAAAACGAAACACTTTTTCCCTGGCAGCAGCCATTGAATATACATGCAATTCTGTTAAAAATATGCTGAATTACCAGATAGAAACAAAAAATATCCAGATAATCCTTCCACTCATATTTAAACTTCTGAAATAATAATATATATAAAACAGGGAACGCTGCCATAACAAGAAGCACTCTTCCGATAAAGTGTCCCCCTGCATTGACAGTAAACATCTCTGCAATATTTCCAAAGGAATTATAATTAAGTCCACGTACTATATTACTTGCAAAAAATCCCCATTTTAACAGGGCAAAAGCAAGTACTGTGGCACCAAAAACACGTTCAATGGATTTTGACTTTTTATAAGCAAGTATTAAAAAAACAATTAATCCCGCAACTGTTCCAATATTAATAAACACCCCATATAAGGCAATCTGTTTTGAAAAAATAGTTATATTATCCGGCATAATACCCTCACATAATCTTCAATAATAAATGATTCTCAATAATACTAAATTATCCTCAATAATACTAAATAATTCTCAATAATCTTCGTAATTCGCTTCTTGCTAATATAAAGATACAACAGTAACACATATCTGCATTACTGTTGCATCAAAACAATTATAAATTTTGCTTACATTGAATAAAAGAATTAGAACTTAAATGTCTTCTTGAAAGTCTTGTAACCCTTCTTCTTAATAGTTACCTTAACTTTTACTTTCTTAATCTTCTTTTTAAATTTAATCTTAGCAATACCCTTCTTGTTAGCTTTAACAGTCTTTGAAGCCTTACCTAAAATAGATTTCTTAGCTTTAACTGTTACCTTTGCATTCTTAAGAGTTTTAACAGTAAGAACCTTACCCTTATTACTTACAGTCTTTTTCTTAATTGCTTTTCCAGTTGATGAAGAACTGCTTCCCTTCTTAGCTGCAACAGTAATCTTATATTCAGCTGAAAGATTTCCTGTGTAAGCACTAATAGTTACAACTCCAGGACTTATAGCCTTAACAGTTCCTGTAACTGAATCTACAGATGCTATACCAGCATTAGAGCTTGAGTAGTTAGGCTTAACATCATTTCTTATGCCTTCCTTATCCTTAACAATTGCTGCCTGTGTATAGCTTTCACCAACATACATTGTCTTATTAGAAAGATTAAAGCTTATGCTCTTAACCGGGTTAGATACAACAACCTTAACCTGTCCTCTGATACCACTTGTTGTAGTAGCAAGAATTGTAGCTGTTCCTGCTTTTTCACCGGCAGTAACCTCTCCGAACTGGTTAACTGTTGCAACAGGTTCATATGAAGATTCCCATACAATAGCATCAGTTGTATTAGCAGGAGTAATAGTATAATTAAGTCCAACCATATCACCACCAATAAGGTAAACTGTATTATTAGCAAATGTTATAGCTGTAGCTGGTGTAGCAGGAAGAATTGTATATTGATAATTCCACTTTGCATATGTCTTCTGTGCATATGAACCATCATATACCTGATAACCTGATTTGGCATCACCAAATGAACTCTCTTCCAAAGAAGTAACACTATTAGGAACTAAAATACTCTGAATATTATTAAAGCCGGTAAATGCATTACTGCCAATCTTTGTAACTGAGTTAGGAATTACAATATTTTTGATACTCTTAACATCGTAAAAAGCCGCATTCTCAATTGTAAGCAGACCAAAATTAAGTGTAATATTTGTAAGTCCTGAGCATCCTGAAAATGCACTTTCACAAATAGTTCTAACACTTGATGGAACATTGATTGCCTTAAGTGAGTAATCACCCTTAAATGCATTATATCCAATCTTTCTTATACTCTGTGAATTGATTGTAACAGCTGAAAGATTATCACAACCACAGAATAAACCTTCACTTATATCTGTTCCTGCATTAATAACAGCTGTTGTAATGCTATCACACTCTTCATATACATATTCACCAAGATCTGTAACAGTAACCGGTATAGTAGCTGAAGTAAATGAATCGCAATTAGAAAATGCCCTCTTACCAATCTTTGAAATACCTGCCGGGAAATTAACTGCTGTAAGAGCGGTACATTCTGCAAATGCTTCACTACCGATTGTTGTTGTAGAAGCTCCAACATCTACTGCAGTAAGAGATTTACAATTTTTAAATGCAGCATCTCCAACTACACCACCAATTCCAACTGAAAGTGATGTGAGCTCATTACAATTTTCAAATGCTCCGTAACCTACACTTGTTACACTATTAAGTCCTGTAACCTGTCTTAAAGAAGTACAGTCCTGAAAAGCTCTCTCTTCGATTGTTGTTACTGTTGCAGGAACAACAACGCTTAAAATCTTATCATTCTGTCTGAATGCACCTTCATAGCTGCATCCTGTTTTACCACCAATAACTGTTACTGTTCTTCCTCCCATTGTAGCAGGAACAACTACGTTACCTGATGCATCGCCCACACCTGTGTAACGATTAACTTTAACAGTATTATCGCTAAGCACCTCATAGTACCATTCACCTTCAATAAGTGAATCTACAGCTTCTGAATTAGCTGCCGGATTAATAAATGGTACTGCACATACTGAAAGCATAAGAACACCTGCTGCGATAGCAGTCTTCTTAAAATTCTTAAGTGTGTTAAGTTTAAATCTTATCATATCATTCTCCTTTTAATCTGGAAAAACAACAATCTCTGATCTACAAACAGTTATCTGTTAGTTTTTCTTACTTTCAACTTCACGCATCTTCATTGCACGTACTTTAAGTGAAAGTCCAAACAGATTAATAAATCCGTCTGCATCATGATGATCATAAAGATCTCCTGTTGTAAATGAAGCAAGACTCTCGTTGTAAAGTGAATATGGTGATGTTGTACCTGCTTTAATGATATTACCCTTGTAAAGTTTGAACTTAACCTCACCTGTTACATACTTCTGAGTTGTCTCAATAAATGCCTGTGTTGCTTCACGAAGTGGTGTAAACCATTTTCCTTCATATACAATATCAGCAAGCTTGCTTCCCATATTCTTCTTAACTGCATATGTATCTCTGTCAAGAATGAGTTCCTCTAACTGCTGATGTGCTTCCATAAGAATTGTTCCACCCGGAGTCTCATATACTCCTCTTGACTTCATACCAACTACACGGTTTTCAACAATATCAATGATACCAATACCATGTCTTCCACCAAGTTCATTAAGAGTACGGATAATATCAGAAACCTTCATCTCTTTACCATTAACTGTCTTTGGTACTCCGGCCTCAAATGTAAGAGTTACATATTCGCCTTCATCAGGAGCTTTTTCAGGAGTAGTTCCAAGAACAAGAAGGTGATCATAATTAGGCTCATTGGCAGGATCTTCAAGTTCAAGTCCTTCATGACTTATATGCCAGATATTACGGTCACGGCTATAGCTTGAATCTGTACCGAATGGAAGGTCAATTCCATGCTTCTTACAATACTCAATCTCTGCCTCACGGGAATCCATTCCCCACTTATCACTTCTCCAAGGAGCAATAATCTTAATATCCGGAGCAAGCGCTTTAATACTAAGCTCAAAACGTATCTGGTCATTACCTTTTCCTGTAGCACCATGACAAATTGCAACAGCGCCTTCCTTACGTGCAATCTCAACAAGTCTCTTTGCTATAACAGGACGTGCCATAGATGTTCCAAGAAGATACTTATTCTCATATACAGCATGAGCCATAACACAAGGAACAATATAATCATCACAAAACTCATCTGTTACATCTTCGATATAGAGTTTTGATGCACCACTTGCTTTTGCTCTCTCATGTAAACCATCCAATTCTTCTCCCTGTCCACAATCGACACAGCAACAGATTACATCATAATCATAATTCTCCTTAAGCCATGGAATAATTGCTGTTGTGTCAAGTCCGCCTGAATAGGC
>DEDL01000029.1 GCA_002349525.1 Lachnoclostridium sp. UBA2905 | reverse complement strand
GAAGAGGCAGGCTACGGCAGTAATTTCGGGCATAGTCTGGGACATGGCATTGGCCTGTTCATTCATGAGCTGCCTACACTTTCAAAAAGGGATGATACAGTTCTTAAACCCGGGATGATAGTAAGTGTTGAACCTGGAATATATATAGAGGGCTTTGGTGGTGTTAGAATAGAAGATGCCGTTGTAATAGAAGAAAATGGAATCAGAAATCTTACAGAATCTACAAAGGAACTTATCGAAATATTATAAGATTGAGATAATATAAGAATTATTATGTTCAGGTACAACCTGTATGAGAGCATACGAGATATTAATATAAACAAATGAAATTTGGAAAAGGAAAGGTTAATCCAATCATCCTGAATGGATAGTTAGATTATGCGATAGCAAAATGATTATAAAAGATAGGACAATTGGTGAGGGAAAACCATGTATATGTGTTCCCATTGTATCACCAACAATTGCCGGAATTAAAACGGAATGTAAAAAAATAGCTTCAAGCCCTGCAGAGATAATTGAATGGAGAATTGATTATTTTCTTAAAAATAACGCATGGGAGCAATGTTTTGAAGCAGCCAATTCCATAAAGGAGCTTCTTCCATATAAACCATTTCTTATAACATACAGAACTGCATTTGAGGGTGGTGAAGAAAAATATCCGGACAATAAAAGGGTGACAGAAGAGGAATACATTTCTCTTATATATAAAATGATGGAACTTGAGCCGGACATGATTGATATTGAGGCGGCAAGAGCTTCTGATGATACTATGAAAACACTTGTTGCCAGTCTTAAGGCTAAAAATATAGTGACAGTTCTTTCAATGCATGATTTCGACAAAACACCAGACGATGATATACTTGCCGGTACATTTGAAAGAATGAACAGACTCGGTGGTGATATATTTAAGACAGCAGTTATGCCTCATGATAGCAGTGATGTCTTAAGACTCATGTCATTTTCTAATGAAGCTGCAGGCAAATATGACAATCCGCTGATAACAATATCTATGGGACAGACCGGACTTATAAGCAGGGTGGCAGGTGAACTTGATCATTCTTCAGTTACATTTGCAAGTGTTACAAAAGCATCAGCGCCTGGACAGATAAGGGCAAGAGATCTTGCAAAAATGCTGAATAAGGTTTCCATGGAAAAAAGAAATGTTTACCTCGTGGGCTTTATGGGCTGTGGTAAAAGTACAATTGCCAAGGAACTGTCAAAAAAGCTTCGTATGGATATGATTGATACAGATGATGCTATTGTTGAAAGAGAAGGAATTAGTATTCCTGACATTTTTGAAAAATGCGGTGAAGCAGGCTTTAGAGATATAGAAACAGATACATTACGTGATCTCTCTTCACAGGGCAATAAAGTTATCGCCTGTGGAGGCGGAATTGTACTTAGGGATGAAAATATAAGAATCATGAAACGTTATGGAGTTGTTGTACTTCTTACAGCAAAGGCTGAAAATGTATTGAAAAGAGTTTCAGGTGATACAGGCAGACCACTCCTTAAGGGCAAAATGAATGTAAATGATATACAGGCTATGATGGATGCACGAAGCAAAAGATACAAACGTGCTGCTGACTATACTGTTGAAACAGACGATAAGCCAGTCAATAAGGTGGTTGTTGATATATTACATACGATACCATGATATTAAATTAATATTATTGATGCGCAATGCTAATTTAATCCATTAATGTTTGGCATTAATGTTTAAAATTGGCATGTGCTATTGCTAGATATTATTAATGAACATTATTATTGGCAACTATTAGTTATGGTGGCAACTTTTTTAAGAAAATAGTTGAAATGATTGCCAGAATGTAATAAAATAGATGTAGTAATTATGTAATTGAACAAATTAGGAGGAAATATTAATGGTAGCAGGAGATTTCAAAAACGGTTTAACAATAGAGTGGGATGGTGGAGTTTATCAGGTAATAGACTTCCAGCATGTAAAACCTGGTAAGGGAGCTGCTTTTGTAAGAACTAAGCTTAAGAATATTAAGAGTGGTGGAGTTGTTGAGAAGAGTTTCCGTCCAACAGAAAAGTTTGACGCAGCTCACATCGAGAGAAAAGATATGCAGTATCTTTATGCAGATGGTGATATGTACAACTTCATGGACAATGAGACATATGAGCAGATTGCTCTTTCAGAGGATCAGGTAGGCGATTCTCTTAAATTTGTAAAAGAGAACGATAATGTTAAGATGCTTTCACATAATGGTGAAGTATTTGCTATCGAGCCACCATTATTTGTTGAACTTGAGATTACAGAAACAGAGCCTGGTGTTAAAGGTGATACTGCAACAGGTGCTACTAAGCCGGCTACTGTTGAAACAGGAGCAACAGTTCTTGTACCATTATTTGTAGGTCAGGGTGAGAAAATCCAGATCGATACACGTACAGGAGAATACATGAAGAGAGTATAATGTTACTCTTTGATGTAATTTGATTGAATATTAAAATCACATCCTTATATTAAAAAGGGGTTGTGCTTAAACGTAACATGTCGTTTAAGTACAACCCCCTTTTGATTGTGAAATACTTTTTTGGTATTAATTTTTTGTATTAAATAATAAAAACATATCAATCATATACAGGATAAGGATACTTACTAAGTGCATCCCTTGCATCAACAGCATCCTTTCTGGAATAAAACTCAATCCTTAAAACACCATCTTCAAATTCGCGATTATGAACGATACCAATATTCTTAATACTTACAGAATTAGAAGAAAGAATGGTTGCAATAATTGCAATAATACCAGGTACATCTGGTACATCAACATAAATTTCATATACCTTTGAAATTGCCCCCCTTGAAGAAGAAGGAATGCTGTTTCTGTAATCTCTTGCCTTCTCAAAGGTTTTATACAGGGTAGAACCATCAGAATTCTGTATTGCTTCCTTGAAGGCATTAAGATTATTTTCAAAAATATCAATATATTTGATAATAGGTTCAGGATTACTTAAGCATATGCTCTGCCACATTTCAGGAGAGGATGAAGCAATTCTTGTAATATCCTTAAATCCACCTGCAGCAAATGTTTTCATATGGGCATCACTGTCATCATTTTCGTGAACAACATTAACTAATGAAGAAGCAATGATGTGTGGAAGATGACTTATTGCCGCAGTAATCTCATCGTGTTTCTTATAATCCACTATATAAGGAAGTGAACCCATTTCTTTGACAAGATCAAACATAAATTCTACATCCTGCTTTTTAGATGAAGGAGTTGGTGTAAGAAGGTAATAAGCATTCTCCATTAAAAGAGCAGATGAGTTCTCGTATCCTGTGCGGTCGGAACCTGTCATTGGATGTCCGCCAATGAAATTCTCATCAAGAGACAGTTCTGATATGGCCTTGTGGATATTGCCCTTCACACTGCCAACATCGGTAAGAATACAATCCTTCTTAATAATGTGCTTCAGTTTTTCAAGATATGAGATATTAGTAAGCACCGGAGCGCATAAAAATATAATGTCACAATTTGAAAATGAGTCCAAATCAGAATAAAGCTCATTCACTGTGCCATCGGACAGGGCAAGCTTTAAGGAATCCTTAACCTTAGGAGCGTTCCTGTTATAAACATATATATTAAAATCCGGATGTTTTAATCTGATTGCTTTGGCAATGGAACCTGCTATCAGTCCAAAGCCCACAAAACCTATATCTGATATCATAATGTAGCCTCCAGGTGCATAATTTGATTTGTTATTGCTCACCACTTGCAGGAGTGGGAGTATTCTCAAATGAGATAAAAACGGGCCATGCTCTGGCGTGTTGCAAGGCATGTGGCATATACGAATACCCGCATGAAAAAGAATAGCATTTTCTGGTGTAAAAATCAATGTTGAAAGTTGGGAATATGGTATTGACAAACAGTATAATCTATATTACTCTATGTTTGTTTTATGATACAATTTCATGAATTAAGGAGAGGAAAATTATGTTTGAAAAGATGAAATCAATTATAGCTGCACAGCTTAATGTCAGTGAAGACGAAGTTACAGAGGAAGCTTCATTTAAGGATGATCTGGATGCTGATTCACTTGATTTGTTTGAGCTTGTTATGGCTCTTGAGGAAGAGTATAGTATTGAAATTCCAATGGAAGATTATGAAAATCTTGAAACAGTTGGAGATGTTGTTAACTATCTCAAATCTAAGGGAATTGAATAATACACATTATACATATTATATATAATAAACCCTTTGCAGGCAGTAGTTGTGAAGGGTTTGTCTTGCGTTTTGTCATTATTTTGTTGACGTGTGAATGGAAAAGGTATATAATAAATTGTAAAATTTAGTAATTTAGAGACGGTCAGGGAGGTAGTCAGATTACTAACAATTATAATATGGAAAGGAGATGCGCAATACATACCCTGATGTATTGTAATGCGCGAAGAATATGAAAAAGACAAAATTACTTTCAGTTTTACTTGCTACAGCTCTTGCAGTCACTTCTCTTTCAATAGCACCTGATGCAGAGGCTGCAAAGAAACCTAAACTTAGCAAGAAGAAAACAGCCAACGTTACCGTGGGAAAGACTATTAAGATTAAAGTTAAGAATGCTAAAAAGAAAGCATCTGTGAAATGGTCAGTTAAGAACAAGAAGATTGCTAAGATTACTAAGAAAAAGTCAAAGGGCAGAAGTCCTTACGCAAAGATAATGGGACGTAAAAAAGGATCTACAAAGCTTACTGCTAAGTATAAGTACAATGGAAAGTCTACAAAATTAAGTGTTAAGATTGTTGTACGTAATGCTGCAGTAGTTGAACCAACAGTAGCACCTACAGTTGCACCAACAGTTGCACCAACAGTAGCACCAACAGCTGCACCAACAGCTGCACCTACAGCAGAGCCAACAGAGGCACCAACAGCTGCACCTACAGCAGAGCCAACAGAGGCACCAACAGCAGCACCATCACGTGAACCAGTTAAGGCTAACATTCCTGTTGATCTTTCAAAGATGACTGGAAGCGGTTCATACAACAAAGAAACTAAGCAGTATGTTATTGATGATAACTCATCATCTGGTGGCTCAATAGCTTTTGCTTCACTTCCAGTTGTTGCTTTCAGTGGTGAAAGAGTTCAGGTAACAGTAAAGGGTAATTATACAGGTGATACAGGATTCCGTTTCTGGCTTGGTAATGGACAGAATTCTAACTCAGTAGATGTTAAGGTGTTTGGACCAAGTACTCCACAGGGACCTCTTGATGAAACATTTGTTATTACTACTAAAGCAGACTGTGACAAGATTACAGTTAAGGGTATTCCAAGTTGGGAAGGTGGTAAGGATTATATAAATGGTCTTACAATTGATTCTATCACTCTTACATATCTTGACAGAGTAGCAGAAGAACCAACAGCAGCACCAACAGCAGCACCAACAGTTGCTCCAACAGCTGCGCCAACAGCAGCACCTACAGCAGCACCAACAGTTGCTCCAACAGCTGTTCCAACAGCAGCACCAACAGCAGCTCCTACAGCTGCACCAACAGTAGCGCCAACAGCTGCTCCAACAGCTACGCCAACAGTTGCTCCTACAGCAGCACCAACAGCAACACCAACAGCTACGCCAACAGTTGCACCTACAGCAGCACCAACAGCAACACCTATAACAATTGAGGGAACAGCGGTAAATACTGTTGTAGCTGATTATGTAACTCTTTCAAAGGATAATGAGGCAATTAATGACCCGATTAATACGATTACATATACAGGCAGGAAAGCACAGGTTGAACTTTCATACATGTACAGTGGACTTGGTGTAGCATATTATATTAATGCTGACAAGTCATCTGTTGATCTTTCAAAGTATGGTAAGTTAGTTGTTAAGATTGTGTCTGACAAGGAATATAATATTGTTGTTACTACTAAAGACGGAATTCAGAATAATTCTTACTGGGACAATGGTGCAACAGAAGCTAATGTTAATTACAGAACAATCAAGCCTGGCGAGAATATTATTGAACTTACTAACTTAAGTGGCAATGCACAGGCAGTATTTATTAAGAATAATACTTATAAACAGGAAAATGTTGATTACAATGCAGTATTTACAATTGAGTCCATCGGTTTAGAAAAGACTGTAAGCAGTAAGAAGTTTGAATTACCTGAAGATGCCAAGTCAATTAATGCTAACGGAATATATGATGGTGTTAAACGTAACAATACAGTAAGCCTTGATGCAATTGATGATCTTGCAGATTCATATTCTAATGCATATGATATGTTTGACAGAATGGCTTCCAAGTCAGCAGGAGAGGTTACCAAATTCTATGGTGATTACAGCGTAGTTTACAAGCCATCTGAGACAGGTAAGGGAACAGTAACATCTGACTTTGGCGGTGTAGATAGAACAGCTGCAGCAGAATTTGTAAAGACTGAAGGATGTATTAATGTTACTCTTACATACAATGAAGATGAATATGTTCTTACAGTATACAATGATGATAAGGATAACATTGATGTAACTAAGAACGGAGTAGCAGGATATAAAGTTACAATCCTTAAGACCGAAGAAGACGGCTCATATGTTGCTCAGTTATTTAATCCATCTGGAAACTTTGTAATAGTTCAGAAGGATGCAAATGGAGCATATTCTCTTATAGCAAGTGATGGAGCTTGTGAGAATAATGATCTTGTATTCGGTTATTACAAATAATCAGATATTCTGGTTGCTTATAAGTTCATTTTCTGTATGCAGATGAATGTACTTGAATATAATTTTAGGTACCCTATATATCCAACAATATATAGGGTATCTTATGGTTTGTAGGATAAGATTTATTCAGGCAACTGGCAGCCTGGCCATGTGTCTGAATAAACTTATACATATAATTGAAAGGGAAAGGTGTTAGGATGATATATAACAGAAGTAAGCATATGAGAAAAACAGCACTTGCATTAACCGGAATGCTTATAATATTTTTATTATCATTTATTGAACCCAACAATTCTTCAGCAAAAGATAAAACAGTTAATATGTCCGGAACAATTAAACTTTATGAGGGACAGACCTGTAAGATTAAGAATAAAAAGCTTGTTATGAAATCCCATAACAAAAAAATTGTTAATGTAACAACTAAGAGTCGTCTGAAAGCAGGCAGAGCAGGTACAACGAAAGTAACTGTTTATTTCAGAAAGAATAAAAAACTTGTCAAAAAGTCAACAACTAAGGTTAAGGTTGGGAAATATATGACTGATTTTAAGGTGAATAATGCTTCAACAATTATTCTTAAAAAAGGCAAAACTGCTCAATTAAAATTGAAAATAACGCCGTCAAAGGTTTTATATAATAAAGCAGCCTATAAAGTGGCTGATAGTAATATTGCCTCTGTAAACAGTAAGGGCCTGGTGACAGGAATCAATATGGGAACTACAACAATAAAGGTTACATCGAAGGCTGTAACAAAGAATGGAAAGAAAAAATCAAAAAAATTAACTGTTGTTGTAATAGATTCTGGAATGGATCATATCCCGGTTAATACAGAAAATGTGTATGATACAACAAAGAGATTTGATAAAATAAGTATTCTGCCAGGAAATACAACTGATAGTCCAACCTCTGGATCTACGGCTTTGCCGGATAATACTGCAGAACCGATGCGGCCGACAGCTCCAGCTAATCCGACGGACAATCCACAGAATCCAACGGATGGTCCTGAACAGACGGAAGCACCGCTTGTTACAGCAGCTCCAGGCAGTGAGCCATCTGTACCAACACAGGCTCCACCGACTCCGACCAAGGCTCCACAGACAGTGGATGAGTATATAAAAACACTTGTTCCGGATTCTAATAATCCATTGGTAGCACAGTTTGTTGTTTCAGATGGAGCAAGCGAGAGAACAATATATCTTCTCAACAAGTCATATACTGGAAAGATGCAGCTTAGAATAGATGATTACACCTATGAAGGGTCTGAAAATGTTGCAAAGCTTCTTAATAGTCTTGAAAATGAGAGAATGATTGTTGTGAATAACGCAGGAACTGTAAGAGTTGGAAGAAGAAGCAAGGAAACTCTTTGGACAGTGGAATTTTTGCAGACTGGTAAGATATATGAGTTTTCAGGAAAGGTGAATGACACAATTTATGGTTCGCCTTATGGTATAGTAATAGGAATGGGTAATACACTCAATAACATAAAGATAACAACGAAGTAATAGGTCTGTGGGTATTAGAATATGAAATTTCAGAGGTATAGTATGAGATTTAAAAGTTATGTAAAGTATTTTTTTGCAATTGCCTGCATTTTTGCTTCAGCATTATTTTTATCAAATGATGCAATAGCCTCGGGCGGAATTAATTCCAATGAGATAAGGGTACTCAGTGTAGCGCAGGGAACGTTTGAATATGAAGGAGAAACATATACTGCCAGACAGAATTATGTTTCACAGCTTAGACAATATCTTTCAAGAGAGGATATTAATCTTACAGCAGCCCAGGCTGACAAAGCCATCAATGGAATATATTCCAATGTGCAGTTAGGAGTTGAACAGGGTTATATTGTAAAGGTTAATTCGGAAAAGGATGATCTTGACAGAGATCAGAAATTTGAGATTACAGAGATATCTCCTGAGGAAAAAGATCAGGGTATCGAAGATATTGAAGAAGTAAGAAAAAAGGAAAAAGAGAATAACAAACCAATCGTAAGCGAAGATGAGGGAAGGGTTGTAATAGTTGACAGTAAGGGAAAGGAATTATTCAACTATGACGGTATACTTAAAAATACCGGTTTTGACATGTCATTTCCTCATATCATAGCATTAGTTTTAGGAGTAATTATATTATGGGTTATAATAAGCACAGTTCGCATCATATGGATCGAAAGAAGAAGCTCTTCATTAGAGGAGTAGTTGTAACAATCGTTTCAGTAGCTGTGGGAACAGCGCTGTTTATGTTGCCTCACAATGGTTTTAATGACAGATTTATTGGAGAATTTAATTATTCGTTGATAAAGGATTATTCCTATAAAGATTCGTCCCAGTCTGGTAGTGAAAATGATCAGGCTGGCAATATAGTTAACTGGAATAGACCTGTGTCAGGAGATAATTATGGAACTATAACATGTGAAGTAAAAGGTCTGAATGCTCCTTTATATTACGGAGATTCTGATGATATACTTCTTAAAGGGGCAGGTCAGTCTGAGCTTTCCTATTGTCCCGGTGAAGGGAAAGATATAGTAGTAGGTGGTCATGACACAACATTTTTTGCACCTCTTAAGAACATTGTGAAGGATGATGTTATCACTATTTCTGCAAAATACGGTGTTTTCACTTATAAGGTTGACCAGGTGAATATTATTGATGGTTCTGATTTTAATATTGAAAGCAGTGCAGAAAGATTGATATTATATACGTGTTATCCTTTTGGAGAAAATAATGTTGCAAGGACACAGAAGGCAGTATATGTCTGCTCAAAACTCAGTGGTCCTGTTATAGGAGGTAATGACTGATGGGCAGAAAGAAAAAAAGAATTTTAAGTATGGTATTGTCTGTATTGATTGCTTTAAGTCTTACCATGTGCCTTATGGGTCTTATAATCAGGGGTGGACTGCTTAATAAGGGAATGTTTAAGGATAATCTTGTAAGAAGCAATTATTATAGCAGTCTTGTTGATGACATTAAGGATAAGTTGAAGGAAACAGCAGCAGTATATAAGCTTCCTGAAGAACTTATTGATAAGATTGTTACAGACAGCCTTATATACCGCAATGCAAATGATATTTTTGAAAATCCATCTGCATATGAAGACGGACGTGTGGACACAGAAGCTTTTCAGAAAGAAGCAGTAGAGGTTATAAATGATTATCTGAAGGAAAATGATGTTGATAATTATTCGGATATAGCGGCTTATGTTGAAAAAACTGCCAGGCTTCTTGCAATAAAATATGCCGAGTCACTTGATATAGGCTTTATAAGTGGATATAGTGGATTTGTTAATAGATATACTCCTGCGGTCAATGTATATATATGTGTATCATTTATTATATTTGCAGTACTTACAGCACTTGTAATAATGCTTCATAAAAGAAAGTACAGAGGAGTAAGATATGCAGGCTATGGCATCATCAGTGGGTCTATTACCACAATTATTATATCGCAAATACTTAAATTTCGCATTTTAAGTATTGTTAACAATGCAGATATAACGTATAATAGTGTGGTGACTACATTTATTGACAGTACATTAAGCCAGGGAATTTATGTTGGTCTGGTTGGTGTTTTTGTCTTTGGAATCTTGTGTTATCTTACTTCGTTTCTAAAGTCACGAAGTAACTGATGTTTTTCAGGTGTGGGATTGACTTATATTCTGCATAAAGTAAAGTCTGTGATTTCATGGATTATAATATGGGAGGAACGAAAAATATGAGTGGATATGTGGATTTGCACAGCCATATCGTTCCAGGTGTCGATGATGGTTCTGAAAGTATGGAAGAAACTATAAAGATGCTTTCTATGGCATACGATGAAGGTGTGCGTACAATGTATGCAACATCTCATTTTGGCTCTGGTAAGGAGAAGTATGACAAGACCTATCTTTTGGAACAGCTTGAAAAAGTTAAAAAGGCAGCGGCAGATATTGGAGACGAGGGAATAGTAATATTGCCCGGTAATGAGATTTATTGCAGAAGTGACAGTATAGAGCGACTTAAGAACAATGAAGCATTGACTCTTAATGGGACAAGGTATATATTGGTGGAATTTCCATATGAGATTCGCTTTGATGATTTATTTGACTCACTAAAAAAATTTATTGTAAGTGGTTATGTTCCAATCCTGGCTCATATTGAGCGGTATGGATGTCTTTACAAGAAGTATGAGAATATTGCCCAGCTTAAAAGTACTAATGTACTTATGCAGGTTAACTGCAGTTCGGTTATACCAAAGCTGGATGCAAGAGCTTCATACATACGAAAGCTTATAAAGGATGGAATGATTGATTTTCTTGGTAGTGACTGTCATAGTACAGACTGGCGTAAGCCATGCATGCAGAGTGCTATTGATGTACTGAAGAGGAAAACAGGTGAGAAGATTCTTGAAAAGATGCTTTTTACTAATCATGAAAAACTCATGAAGAATGAGTTTATATAAACAATAATGGAATAGGGAGCTAACGAATGGATAATAAGAATGAAGAAATTGAAATTGATTTAAAGGAACTATTTTTTGTTTTACGTGGTAAGATTGTTATTATAATTCTTACTATGCTGGTATTTGGAGTAGGTGGTGGTCTGGCCTCACATTATCTTGTGACACCTATGTATTCTTCAACCTCAGGAGTTTATGTCCTGACCAATGAAACTGTTTTGTCTTATGCCGATCTTCAGATTGGTAACTCAATTACAAATGATTACATACAGATGATTCAGAGCAGAACTGTTTTGGAAACTGTTATTAAAAATCTTCATATGGAGGACCAGCTTGATTACAAGCAGTTTCGTTCATGCATAAGTGTTTCTAATCCAACAGATACACGAATTCTTAATATTACTGTAACTTATGAAGATCCAAGGATTGCAAAGACTCTGGTTGATGAGCTTACTAATGTTGCCATCGACCGTATATCACTTATTATGGATACAAAAGAGCCTAATATATTCGAAACAGGTAGTATCAATAATATACCTGTTGGAAGAAGTGCCAAGAAAACAGCTGTTATAGCTGCATTTATCGGTGCAGTACTTTCATGTGGTTTATTTATTATTCTTTACCTCATGGATGACACAATACATACACCTGAAGATATTGAGAAGTATCTTGGACTTAATACTCTGGCATCTATACCAGTAGATGAAGAAGAACGTAACAAGAAACAGAAACGTTATGGCTTATTTAGTAAAAAGAATAAGAAAAAATCATCAAATAAATAAGGGGAGGAATATAAAGTGAATAAAGTAACATTTAGCAGACTTGGAGAGCTGCAGTACGATATAAACGAAGCATATAAAACACTTAGAACCAACCTGTCCTTTTGTGGTGACGATATAAAGGTTATTCTTCTTACCAGTTGTACACCTAATGAGGGTAAGTCAACAGTTTGCATAAGACTTGCACAGGCTCTTGGCGAGGACAATAAAAAGGTACTTGTAGTAGATGCTGACCTTAGAAAATCCGCTCTTATCGGACGACACGGTGTAACATCGGAAAAAGAGATAAAGGGTCTTTCACATTATCTTTCAGGACAGGAGACACTCGATAATATTACCTATGAAACCAATATACAGGGCGTTGACATCATTTTCTCGGGACCTGTAACACCAATTCCTACAGAGCTTTTAGGTAATTCATATTTTGAAGATATGATTACAGGTTGTCGTGATAAATATGATTACATTATTGTAGATGCACCACCTCTTGGTTATGTTATTGATGCAGCTGTTATATCAAGAGTATGTGATGGAGCAATATTTGTAATAGAAGACCAGGTAATCAGTTATAGATTTGCCCAGTCAGTTATGAAGCAGTTAGAGCTTACAAAGTGTAAGATGCTTGGTGCGATTATTAATAAGGTTGATACAAAAACCGGAGGGTACTATAACGGATATTCTTATTATAAGGGATACGGACATAGATACGGCAAATACAGTTAGTATTACAAATCATATAAGAGTTATACTGCATATGGCGATTTGCCAGAAAAGGGTAAAAAGAAATAATGGGTCTATGATATCTAAGAATGTGAAACATGTGTGTTTTGCTTGACTTATGACGAATATCTTGTAAAATAGAGTATGGCTTTAACATCATTAAAGTAACTATAGAGAAAGGTAGCTTATTAATTATGAATTCAGCAAAGAGAGTTTCTAATCAGACTATTAATTCAAAAAAGGAAGGTAAAGATAAGGGAGTAGCACAGTCATCTGGTAACGGAAGAGTTATTGCTATTGGAATGGCAGCAGTATTTCTTGTTTTCGTTATTGTAATGGTATGTTGGGAAAAGCTTCATCCAAGACTTATTATGACAGTTAATGACGAGAAGATATATCTTAGTGACATGATGACGGATATATATTCAACAGAACAGACAGGTGCATATCTTGACCAGATTTACAAGCAGAGTAATGGTGGAAGTTACTGGAGTGCTGAGAGCAAAGATGGACGGACATATGGTGAGATTCTTAAAGAGAATACACTTAACACTGTTATGCAGAAGCAGATGATGTATGACGAGGCTATTGAAGCTGGATATACACTCACAGATGAAGAGAATACTCAGATTGAATCTGATGCAGAGAAGATGTATTCAGAACTTACTGCAAGTGTTAAGAATAATACAGGTCTTAACAAGAAGAAAATTCTTGCTTACTATCAGAAGAAGACACTTGCAGACAGATATAAGAAGGACTGGATTGATACATTTGATATTGATGATGCACAGGTTATAAGTGATGCGGGTATTACTCCAGAAGCATACCGTCAGTATGATATCCAGTATTATTATATTCCATATTCATCTACAGATGATAATGGTAACGAAATTGTTATGTCAGATGATGAAAGGGCTGCTGCAATAGCAGAGCTTCAGAATTCATATAATGATATATCAGGACTTGAAGACTTCAGTACATATATTGATTCTTCAAGCAATGGTTCTTCAGAGAAAGCAGATGCTAATGCAACTGCAACACCAGCACCAACAGAGAATCCGGGACCTAAGGCCCCGGAAGGAACTAATATCAAATATACAACAAAGAGTATTATTGCTAATGAGACAGCTGACGAAGCAGGATTTGATGATGAACTCCTTAACAGCATCAAGGCTATGAATAATGGCGACATTACAGGCAGTGTTGTTGAAGACAGTAAGGGATGTTACATTATCAAAATGGTAGAGAATAACAGTACTGAAAAGTATGATTCAGAGTGTTCATCAGCTATCAGTGAAAAAGAAGAAGAGGTATTCCAGGAGAAGATCGAACAGCTTGAAGCAGACAAGTATGTTGTTGAAGTTAACGATGATGAATGGGATAAGGTAGCTTTTGGTAGTGTAACAATTAATAACTAATGGCCACTATTGAAATTCGGACTTCGGCTGACTTTAAACCGGCCGGAGTCATTTTTAATTATCTCGCTTAGGGATTGAACTCATACTTCCAGGAGTGATGAGTAGGACATAATTGCAACTAAAGTTAAAATTTATTTATAAGGAGACAAACTAATGGGTAATGTAAGAAGAATTTATGTTGAAAAAAGAGCACCTTATGCCATTGCAGCAAAGGATCTTAAAAAGGAAGTTAAAAGCTACCTTGGAATTAAGGGTCTTGAGGCTGTAAGAGTACTTGTGAGATATGATATTGAGAATGTATCTGACAGTACATATGCTAATGCGTCTAATACAGTATTTGCAGAACCACCTGTAGATGATCTGTATGAAACAGAGTTTAAACATGAAGCATCTGACAGAATTTTTTCAGTTGAGTACCTTCCTGGACAGTTCGACCAGAGAGCAGATTCAGCAGTTCAGTGTGTTAAGCTTCTTAACGAAAGTGAAGAGCCTGTTATTCGTTCAGCTACTACATATGTTTTATCAGGAGATATTTCTGATGATGATTTTGAAAGAATCAAAGCATATTGTATTAACCCGGTTGATTCAAGAGAGACAGATGAGACAATTCCTGAAACATTAGTTCAGGCATTTGATGATCCAGCTGATATTATTACATTTGACGGATTTAAGACAATGGCAGAGGATGAACTTAAAAAGCTTTATGATTCTCTTAACCTTGCCATGACATTTAAAGATTTTCTTCATATTCAGAATTATTACAGAGATGAAGAAAAGAGAGACCCATCATTTACTGAGATAAGAGTTCTTGATACATACTGGTCTGATCACTGCAGACATACAACATTCCTTACAGAACTTAAGAATATTCAGTTTGAAGAAGGATATTATACAGAGCCAATTAAGGCTTCATATGATAAATATCTTAACAATTATAAGGAGTTATATGCTGACAGAGATGATAAGTATGTTTCTCTGATGGATATTGCTCTTATGGCTATGAAGAAGCTTAGAAAAGATGGAAAGTTAGACGACATGGAAGTATCTGATGAGATTAATGCATGTTCAATAATTGTTCCTGTTGAGATAGATGGAAAGACAGAAGAGTGGCTTGTATTCTTTAAAAATGAGACACACAACCACCCAACAGAGATTGAGCCATTTGGTGGTGCTGCCACATGTCTTGGTGGAGCAATCAGAGATCCATTGTCAGGTCGTGGATATGTTTACCAGGCAATGCGTGTAACTGGTGCAGCAGACCCAACAGTTTCACTTAAGGATACACTTGCAGGAAAGCTTTCACAGAGAAGGATTACAACAGGTGCTGCAAGTGGTTACAGTTCATATGGTAACCAGATAGGTCTTGCAACAGGACTTGTCAATGAAGTATATCATCCAAATTATGTTGCTAAAAGAATGGAAATTGGTGCTGTAATGGGTGCTGCTCCAAGAAAGAATGTTATAAGAGAAAATTCTGATCCAGGAGATATCATTATATTACTTGGTGGTAGAACAGGACGAGATGGGTGTGGTGGAGCAACAGGTTCTTCAAAGGCACACAATACACAGTCAATTGATACATGTGGTGCTGAAGTTCAGAAGGGTAATGCTCCTACAGAACGTAAAATCCAGAGACTTTTCAGAAGAGAAGAAGTCAGCAGCATTATTAAGAAATGTAACGACTTTGGTGCAGGTGGAGTTTCAGTTGCTATTGGAGAGCTTGCAGCAGGTCTCAAGATTGATCTTGATAAGGTGCCAAAGAAGTATGCAGGACTTGATGGTACAGAGCTTGCAATATCAGAATCACAGGAAAGAATGGCAGTTGTAGTTGATCCTGCAGATGTAGATAAGATGTTAGGTTATGCAGCTGAAGAAAACCTTGAAGCTGTAGCTGTAGCTGTTGTTACAGAAGAGCCAAGACTTGTAATGAGTTGGAGAGATAAGGTTATCGTTAATCTTTCAAGAGCATTTCTTGATACAAACGGAGCTCATCAGGAAACAGATGTTGTTGTAAGAATGCCTGATGAGAAGGAAAGTTATTTTGCCAAGGCAGAGAATGCCAAGACAGATGATTTTAAGGCGAAATGGCTTGATGAACTGACAGATCTTAATGTTTGTTCACAGAAGGGACTTGTTGAGATGTTTGACAGTTCAATTGGTGCTGGAACAGTGCTTATGCCATACGGTGGAAAGTATCAGCTTACACCTATCCAGACTATGGTTGCCAAGCTTCCTGTTCTTGAAGGAAAATGTGATACAGTTACTATGATGAGTTATGGCCTTGATCCATTCCTTTCAAGCTGGAGCCCATATCATGGTTCACAGTATGCTGTACTTTCATCAGTAGCTAAGATTGTGGCAGCTGGTGGAGATTACCATAGAATCAGATTTACATTCCAGGAGTACTTCAAGAGACTTGGAACTAATCCTGAAAACTGGGGCGAGCCAATGTCAGCACTTCTTGGTGCATATGAGGCGCAGATGAGACTTTCACTTCCATCAATTGGTGGAAAGGATAGTATGTCAGGAACATTTAATGAGATAAGTGTACCACCTACATTGTGCTCATTTGCTGTTTCTGTTGGAAAGATTTCAGATGTTATAACACCTGAATTCAAGAAGGCAGGAAGTAAGATAGTTGCATTCGATATTAAGAAGGATAAATATGAGCTTCCTGATTATGATTATGTAATAGATATGTATGATAAGATTGCTGCAATGATAGATGCAGGAATTCTTAAATCTGTATATGCTATTGGATACGGCGGTATATGTGAGGCTGTCAGCAAGATGGCATTTGGTAACAAGTTTGGCGTAAAAATATGTGATGAAGCTTGCGATGAGAAGTTCTTTGCTCCATTATATGGTGGCTTTGTAGCAGAAATCGATGAAGCAGATCTTAGCAAATTAAGTGTTCCTTACATGATGGTTGGCCAGGTTACAGAGGATGCTAAATTTACATTCAAAGGTGGAGAATTTGGTGTTGAAGAAGCAATCACAACATGGAAATCAAAGCTTGAGAAGGTATTCCCAACAGTATCAGAGCCAGAAGACAAGGGTCTTATTAATAAGTTATATGATAAGGGTTCAGTATATATTGCCAAGAATAAAATTGCAGTACCTGAAGTATTTGTTCCTGTATTCCCAGGTACAAACTGTGAATACGATACATCACATTCATTTAGAAAAGCAGGTGCCAAGATTAATAGCGTAGTATTCAGAAATATGAGCGAGTCAGATATCAGAGAATCTGTTGACGCATTTGAAAAGGCTATCAGAAAATCTCAGATTCTTATGATTTCAGGTGGTTTCAGTGCCGGTGACGAACCAGATGGTTCTGCTAAGTTTATTGCTTCTGTATTTAGAAATGAGAGACTTTCAGAGGCTGTTCATGATCTTCTTGACAATAGAGATGGACTTGTACTTGGTATATGTAATGGATTCCAGGCACTTATCAAACTCGGACTTGTTCCATATGGTAAGATTTGCGAGCAGAAGGCTGATTCACCAACTCTTACAACTAACAGTATAGGACGTCATATTTCACAGTCTGTATACACTAAGGTTGTTTCTAACAAATCACCTTGGATGCTTAAGGCAAATGTTGGAGATGTTTACACAATCCCTGCTTCACATGGTGAAGGAAGATTTGTTGCTAACAAGGAGTGGATTGACAAGTTATATGAAAATGGACAGGTTGCTACTCAGTACGTTGATATTAATGGCAATCCAACAATGGATGAGGCTTATAATCCAAATGGTTCATATTGTGCAATAGAGGGTATTACAAGCGCAGATGGACGTATACTTGGTAAGATGGCACATTCTGAAAGAATTGGAAATGGTGTTGCTATTAATATTTATGGTGAGCAGGATCAGAAGCTCTTTGAATCAGGAGTAGAGTACTTCAAATAATTTTTGACTGAATAGAAAAGAATTATAAAGCTTAATCTTAATAGTGAAAAGTTAAAGGATGTATCCTCTTACGGGATACATCCTTTTTTGCTATAAATCATATATTTATATGATGATTGTATTATGGGCTGTAGGTGGTTGTGTGCTGATTAATATAAAAAAGATGTCGCACTATTAAATTAGTGCGACATCTATATGAAAGCTTGTAATAATTATTATATTGAATATATGTAAGCAAATTAATTATAATCTGTCAAGAAACTCGCTTATACGTTTTACAGCTTCAATTGTATTTTCACGGCTTCCAAATGCAGTGAGTCTGAAGAAGTTATCTCCGTTCTTACCAAATCCGGCACCAGGTGTTCCAACTACCTGAATCTCTTTAAGCATAAAATCAAAGAAATCCCATGAATACATATTGTTAGGGCACTCAAACCAGATATATGGAGAGTTGATTCCACCAAAGTATGTAATACCTTTTTCTTCAAAACACTTTGCAATAATCTTTGCATTCTCTTTATAGTAGTTGATATTTTCCTTGCACTGCCTTATCCCCTCTTCGCTGAGTGTTGCAGCAGCAGCATACTGAACAATATAAGGAACTCCGTTAAACTTAGTTGACTGTCTTCTTGTCCACATTGAGTTAACTGAAAGCTTAGTACCATTTGATGCATCAAATACAAGATCCTTAGGAATAATTGTGTATCCGCATCGTGTACCTGTAAATCCAGCTGTTTTTGAAAGAGAACAGAACTCAATGGCACATTTTTTAGCACCTTCAATTTCAAAGATGCTATGTGGATAAACGTCTTCTTCGATAAAGCATTCATAAGCAGCATCAAAGAGAATTAATGAGTTGTTAGCAAGTGCGAAGTCAACCCATTTCTTTAACTGATCGCGTGTATATGATGCTCCTGTTGGGTTGTTAGGAGAGCAGATATATATAATATCAGCCTTAAGTCCTTCGTAAGGCATTGGTGTAAAGCCATTCTGCTTATTGGCGTCAATAAGTTCGATATGACGTCCGTTCATTGTGTTAGAATCCATATATACAGGGTAAACCGGATCTGGAATAAGAACTGTATTATCTGGTCCAAATAAGTCAGTTATATTTCCTGTATCACTTTTGGCACCATCTGAAATGAAAACTTCATCTGCGTCAATCTCGGCACCATTTCTTTTATAATAATCAACAACAGCTTCACGTAAGAACATGTAACCCTGTTCAGGACCATATCCCTTGAAGGTTTCTGCGTTAGCCATATGTGAAACTCCCTCGTTGAGAGCGTCAATTGTCTTTTTGGTTAAAGGTTTTGTAACATCACCGATTCCAAGGCGTATTACTGGTTTGTCAGGATTAGCTTCTGTGTAAGCTGCAACTCTTTTTGCAACTTCTGAAAACAGGTAATTCTGATTAAGATTAAGGTAATTCTCATTAAGTTGTAACATATATATTCTCCTTTCAAAACACATCAATTCAGATGTAATTCTATCATTGTTTAATTTTACTGTCAAACAAATGTATACATAATTCCATGGGCTGATAAAAATTATACACACACATATATGTATTTTAAAAATCGCTTTGTATCATTGGCGTCCACAATGTTAAGAAGACTAAGGGAATGAACATCAGATTTTAATGTCAGATTGTTGGCATCAACATATTTCAGTATTCTTTTGTAAACATGTTCGACATCCTCAGATGAATCATGAATTACGCAGCTTACAAGTGTACTAGTTGGGAGTTTAATGGTTTCGCTATTAGTTATTGTGTTATCTGCAACACTAAATACTCTTGAATATGTGTATTCATTATTGATAAAGTCTTCTTTTTTAATAGTAGCCCCCATTGGAAATGATTTGACCTTGTCCGTTTCGGCACATCTGTTAAGATGTCTTGCTATATCAGACATTATCTGGTCAAAGCTTTTAGCAGGGGTGGATTTAACCGGAGTGTAAAAGTTGATTATAGGATAAGGCAGTTTTTCAAGAATTACCTTTCCATCCGGATTGTTCTTAATATGGTTAACCATATCAATAGCAATAGTCAGCAGTTCAAGTTTATTTTCAATTTCTCTTTTCATATCCAAAAGAGTATCATACTGGTTGTTGATAAGTTTATAAAAATCATCAGAACCCGGCTCATTCATAAATTCTTTAAGCTGTTTCACCGGACACTCTAAGGCGCGGTAAAAGCTTATAAAGTAAAATGAAGTAATCTGCCGTGGACTATAGTAGTTATAACCATTTTCATCATTTTTTTTGGGAACAAGAATTCCCATTTTGTCATAATATCTAAGTGTATCACGTGTAGTTTTGCATAATTTTGCAAACTCTCCGGCAGATATGCAGTATTCAGTATCTTGCATTGATTATCCCTCCTGACACGTCATTAAATGACATACAACAATGTAGTATTATACAACATTGCAAATTTATTAACAACCTAAATTTACATTTTGTCAGATATGTGTTAAAATAAGTTTGTGAGAGAATGCAATTTGCAAATGTAAAGTTTTTTAGTGAATCATGCAAACATATGATAAGATATTTTAGTGGATCAGATTAACATATGAAAAGATAGTTTTGATTGAATCACATAATAATTGGAGTGAATATATTTGACAAGAACATTTGACGAGATTATGAAAACTGCACTTGATACATGCATAAAGATTTCTACACAGTCAAACGAGCAGAATTTGTACGAGCTCGTTGTTGTTGAATGCATGGATATAGCTGGTTGTGACAGTGGAACATTGTATTTATGCAGAGATGATGGTCTTGAATTTGTTAATACTAAAGTTTTATCCTGCAATATCAATAAAGGAAAGAATGGCAAGAAGATTGATATGCCTCATATTCCTTATTACACTGATGGTGAAGTAAAGAATGTTGCGGCACATTCAGCTCTTTTTGGTAGAACTATTAATATTGAAGATGTATATGATGATGCCAGATATAAATATGGGCCAGGCAGATATGATGATTATATGGATTATCATTCAAAATCTATGCTAGTTATTCCATTGAAGGATACGGAAAATGATGTTACGGGAGTTCTCCAGCTTGTTAATTGCCTGGATGAAGCCGGTAATATAATTCCTTTTTCAGCTGAGTGCGAGAAGATTGTGGAGGTTATAGCCCGTCATGCAGCGGCTGTTTTATGTAATCTTCATTATGTTGAAGAGATTAAGCTTTCAATGTGGTCATTTGTCCAGGCAATGTCCACTGTGATTGATGAGAGAACTCCTTATAATGGCGAGCACACAAGAAAGGTTGCCAGATATTCAAAGCGTATTGCTGAAAGGGTTAATGTTCATTATTACAATGGCGATACCAAAGAGTACTTTGATCAGGTCAGAATGAAAAATCTGGTATTTGCGGCTATGCTTCATGATATTGGTAAAATGGTGGTACCACTTTCAGTTATGAATAAGTCCACAAAGTTAGGAGAAAAGCTTAAGGATATCAGGAATCGCTATGAGCAGATAAGACTTAACCTTAAAATTGATCTTCTTGAAAATCGAATTGAAAATGATGAGTATAAGTCAAAGCTTGATTATTTAAATGAAGCTGAGAACTATATTAAAGATATTAATAAACGTGTTGAATATATTGATAACACAGGAGATAAGATTGAAGAGATCGGAAGGTTATGTTACGTTACTGAGAATGGAATCAGTATTCCGTATCTTACCCAGGATGAGAAGGAGTGTCTTAAGATTAAGAAGGGCACCTTGACCAACAAGGAACGTAACATTATGCAAAGCCATGTTGAGATGACAGAAAAAATTCTTGATAATGTTCATTTTGATAAGAGTATGGCTTTGGTTCCAAAGTGGGCAAGCGCACATCACGAGATGTTAGATGGTTCAGGTTATCCTAAGCATCTTAAGGGTGATGAGATTTGTTTTGAATCAAGAATCCTTGCTGTTGTAGATATATATGATGCCCTTACTTCAGCGGACAGGCCTTATAAGCAGCCTATGCCTGTCGCAGATGCCTTTAGTATTCTTGACAATATGGTTGATAGTGGAAAGCTGGATGTCACTATTGTCACTTATCTGAAGGAAGTTGTTAATGAGGGTAGCAGATATGTTAAAGGTGGAAACATACAGGATATAATCTGAAAACAGGTTTACATGAGTTAGAAATATGTCATGNNAAAAAAGGTGTTGACAAATAAAAAAATGTGTTGTATTATAACATAGTCGCTGACAGAGAGAAGCGAAAAACAATAAAAGATGCGCGAGTGGCTCAGTGGTGGAGCATCTCCTTGCCAAGGAGAGGGTCGCGGGTTCGATCCCCGTCTCGCGCT
>DEDL01000015.1:13343-13629 GCA_002349525.1 Lachnoclostridium sp. UBA2905 | reverse complement strand
AACTACTCAATGTTCTTCGAGAAATATGAGCAGGTTCCGAAGTCTGTACAGGATAAGATTGTTGCATCTAAAGCAAAATAATAAAAATGCTTGAAAAACTCGCAAGTTTTTTATATAATCAGAAATAGCCGAGTGACTTATTAAAATGTAAAAATAAGCGCCCAAAAAGGGCATAAAATTAAGGAGGACGTTTTAAAATGGCAAAAGCTAAGTTTGAAAGAACCAAACCACATTGTAATATCGGAACCATTGGTCACGTAGACCATGGTAAAACAACTTTAACAGC
>DEDL01000015.1:0-13103 GCA_002349525.1 Lachnoclostridium sp. UBA2905 | reverse complement strand
GTAGGTGTACCTTACATCGTTGTTTTCTTAAACAAATGTGATATGGTAGACGACCCAGAGTTAATCGAGTTAGTAGAAATGGAAGTTACAGAGCAGTTAGAGGAATATGGTTTTGAAGGCTGCCCAATCATCCAGGGTTCTGCTCTTAAAGCTCTTGAAGATCCTAACGGACCATGGGGCGACAAGATCATGGAATTAATGGATACTGTAGATAGCTATATCCCAGATCCACAGCGTGATACAGATAAACCTTTCTTAATGCCAGTTGAGGACGTATTCACAATCACAGGTCGTGGTACTGTTGCAACAGGTAGAGTAGAAAGAGGAACATTACATCTGAATGACGAACTTGAAATCCTTGGTGTTAAGGAAGATGTTCAGAAGACAGTTGTAACTGGTATCGAGATGTTCCGTAAACAGTTAGACGAGGCCCAGGCTGGTGATAACATCGGTGCACTTCTTCGTGGTGTTAACCGTGACCAGATCGTTCGTGGACAGGTTCTTGCTAAACCAGGTACTGTTACTTGCCACAGAAAATTTACAGCTCAGGTTTACGTTTTAACAAAAGATGAAGGTGGACGTCATACACCTTTCTTCAATAACTACAGACCACAGTTCTACTTCAGAACAACTGACGTAACTGGTGTTTGTGAATTACCAGCAGGTACAGAGATGTGTATGCCTGGTGATAACGTAGAAATGACTATCGAACTGATCCATCCAGTAGCTATGGAGCAGGGTCTTACTTTCGCTATCCGTGAAGGTGGACGTACTGTAGGTTCAGGCCGTGTTGCTACTATCATTGAGTAATCTTTGATAGTTAGAACCAAATAAAGTGTAATTTATTCCGCAATCCTTGAGAAATCAGGGGTTGCGGTTTCTTTTTGTATAAAAAGGAATTGCGAACAAAGAGAAAGAATCACAAGCCGAAGAATAGTGAAAATTTGGCTGTGGTTCTATTATGGTTCTAAAAATATTCGATTATCTTGAATTGTAAGTATTTTTGTGTCGAAAATAGTTGTTTTCAAGAGAATATAAAGGTGTTATAATGTGTTCGTTACCGCCCCGATACTGGGAACAGGAAGGGGGTGTTGTGCGTGGAGTTATTTATATCCTTTTTACTCTCCGTTGCGGCGAGTGTAATTGCCTATTACATTTGCAAATGGTTAGACGATGATGAGTAGTCGGTAACTAGCCTGGGAGTGGTTCACCCTGACGAACAAGAAACCCCAGAGAGCTGCAACTCTCTGGGGTTTCGCTTTGTGTCGTGCATGGACACTTATATCCTTTTTGCCTATCCATACTATAACATATGCAATCGGCATTTTCAAGTATACCCAAGAATTTTTTTCTTATTCGTTAATAATTTTCAATCGGAATATTAAAGGAATTCATCATGCTATCAATCCAGATGTTATATTCATCTGTATCAATCTTATCTTCTTCTAATTCTTTATTCAGTTCATTCCATCTTGATATGAGGGAAGCAACTTGAGGGCTTTCTATATTAATCGAAGCTACAAGTCTTCTTGTTTCTGTATTTACGGATGTAGAACAATCAACCGGAATACCGGCACTTTTGATTTCCATAATAACCTTCATAATATCAGCAAAGGTGTTGATGCTGATGTCACTATTTGGCTGTACCGTAAAACCAAAGAATAAATCTTCTTCAATACCGATAACAGAACAAAACTTCTGTATGACTTCTACGGGTGGTTCACTATATCCATTTTCATAATTTGAATAGGTGGGTACAGATAAACCTAATTTTGCAGCCATCTCCTTTTGAGACATATCTGCACCTGTACGAAATGACTTTAATCTCTTGTCTATGTGTAAATAGTGTGCTATTCGCATAAATTCACCTCACATTGTGTTTTTAATTATTATAGCACATATTTTAGAAAAATAAATAGAAATATTTAAAACTTAATAATTTTGCTTGACATATTTAAAAAAGAGATATTATTATAAAAATACAAGAATTTAAATAATTCTATCAAAAATTAAATTGCAAAGGAGGAATAGCGAATGAAATCTAATTATATGATGTGTGCCGATGATGTGGCAAATGAAATTGGTGTTTCAAAAGGACATGCCTATAAGCTGATTCGCCAGTTGAATGAAGAATTAGAAGCATCCGGATATTTGACGGTATCCGGTAAAATTCCAAGAGCTTTTTGGGAAAAGAAGTTCTATGGATATCAAAATGTAGTACAGACAGCGTAGAGAGGAGGGGCATATATGCCGGCATACAAGGACGAAAAACACAATACTTGGTACTGCCAGTTCTATTATGAGGACTGGCAGGGGAACAAGAAGAAAAAGCAGAAAAGAGGGTTTAAGACAAAGAAAGAAGCTCTTGAGTGGGAGAACAATTACAAATTGTCTGCTAATGCCAATATGGATATGACATTAGGGGCATTTGTTGAGATTTATTTTCGAGATAAGGAAGGAGAGCTGAAGGAACGCTCAATAAAAAATAAGAGGTATATGATAGAAGCCCATATACTTCCGTATTTTGAGAATAAGCCAATGAATTCCATTACTCCATCGGATATTATCCAATGGCAGAATGCAATGAGAGAAAAGGGGTTTGCACCTACTTATCTTCGGATGATACAGAATCAAATTACTGCATTATTTACCCATGCAAGCAATATTTATAATCTTTCTAATAACCCTTGTAAGAAAGTGAAAAAGATGGGGAAATCAGATGCAGAGCATATTGATTTCTGGACAAAAGAGGAATATGACAAGTTCATAGAAACATTTGAAAAGGGAAGCAGATATTATGTCTTATTTGAAATTCTGTTCTGGACGGGATGCAGAGAGGGGGAATTGCTTGCATTATCCAAAGCAGATATTGACTTTGATAATAATAAGCTACACATTTCAAAGACCTATTACAGAACGGAGCGGAAAGATATAATTACTGCACCTAAAACGGAGCAATCTGTTAGAACAATTGATATTCCAGAGTTTTTGAAGCAGGAGATTAAGGAATATGTGGATAAAATGTATGAACTGCCGGAAAATGAGAGGATATTTCCGATTGTGGCAGAAGCGGTACAGCACATGTTAAAAAATCATGCAGAAAAAGCAGGCGTCAAGAGAATAAGAGTGCATTCGTTAAGGCATAGTCATGTGGCATATCTCATTAATCAAGGGGTTCAACCATTGATTATTAAGGAACGTTTGGGGCACAGAGATATTAAGATTACGTTAAACACTTACGGACACTTATATCCAAGCCAGCAAAGACAGGTTGCGGAGATGTTAAATGCACAAAGAGAAACAAAAAGCCCTAACAGCGGCAACTGTTAGGACTTGTGATAACAGGAAAACCTCTGTCATCTATGTAATCACAGCATAAGTATAACAGAGGTTCTTCCGTGTGACAATGAGATTTTAGGAAACGGAGGACTTTATGGAAGATAAGAAAACAGAATTAAAGATGATAAAGATGTCAGAGGTACAGTCGCAGGAGATAGAGTGGCTTTGGTATCCATTCATCCCTTATGGAAAACTGACAATTGTACAAGGTGATCCGGGAGACGGAAAGACAACCTTGATATTAAATATCGCAGCCAAGTTGTCCAAGGGAGAGGGGCTGGATAATGATATGAGGTTGACAGAACCAATGAACATTATTTATCAGACTGCCGAGGATGGTCTTGCTGATACTGTAAAGCCAAGGCTTGAAAAGGCAGGTGCAGATTGTGAGAGGATAGTGGTAATTGATGAAAGCGACAAGTCTCTTTCTATGGCAGATGAAAGGCTGGAAGAAGCCATTATACAGACCGGAGCGAGGATGCTGATTTTAGACCCGATACAAGCTTATTTGGGCGGTGGCATGGATATGAACAGAGCAAATGAAGCAAGGGATATGACGAAGCGTTTAGGAGCTTTGGCAGAGAAATATAAATGTGCCATTATCCTTATCGGTCATATGAACAAGGCATCCGGTAATAAGGCGGCTTATAGGGGCATGGGTTCCATTGATTTCTTTGCGGTAGCAAGGAGCGTATTGTTAGTCGGCAGAGTGGAAGGAGAACCCAATATCAGAGCAGTTGTTCAGATAAAAAACAATCTGGCACAGTTCGGACATCCCAAGGTATTTGAACTGATGGAAAGTGGTTTTAGGTGGCTTGGAGACTATGAGATTACAGCAGATGAAGTGTTGGGTGGTATTGCTCCAAAGGCAAATAAATTGGAGCAGGCAAAGCAGATGCTTCGGGAACTGGCAGAGACTTCTAATGCGGTACAGAGTAATGAGATTTTTGATATGGCTGAGGAACAGGGGATTTCTAAAAGAACATTGGAAAATGCAAAAAAAGAGCTGGGCATCAGGGCAAGAAAAATCAATAACTCATGGTACTGGGAACTGGATAAGATAAAGCAGATTTAAGGGAAGAACGCAACAATGCAGAATATATAAAATTTGCGGTGATGAACCTTGCAAGGTTGCAAAATTTATAGACATTGCGTTGTTGCGGTCTTGATGGAAAGGATGGATTGATGGATTGAAAAATGTGCAGATTTCCGAGGAATTATTCTTTGCACTCCTGAAATATCACTTGGTGGAAATGGATGATGTTTTACCGGAGATAAAGAAAGGTTTGGAAGAAAAATTGGAAGCTATGGTAAGGCGGGATTTATATACAAAATATAAGACTGCTCCAACCGAGGAAGAAAGAGAAAATGCAAGACAGGAGTATCTGGAAAAGGTGGGAATGCACCGGAACTTCCGATGGTAATTTTTCCTTCGGTGTGTATAACGGGAGCGTGGCACGCTCCTGTATATGGCAGTTAAGGAGAAAGCTGGTGATGGGTGTAATGGCAAAAGCGGACTACACTCACAAGCCCTCGGCGTTTGAGAGCGAAATACACCCATCGCACAAATCGGAGATTTGTACTCTGTGTATTTCGCCCTTGTAGGGGGCAAATTTACGCAAGCGTAAATTATAAATGCTGTCGCATTTATGATTGTGCCGGATACGGGCAATATGTTCGTAAACGGATGCCTAAGCATCCACTCACGATAGCAAAAGTCGCTATCATTTTTCAAAGAAAGGGGGCAATGCCTATTGTAAGAAATTCATTTATACGGATGTCAAAGCTGCCAAATGTGAAAGGCAGAATTAGTTATATATCAAGCAAAGCAAGACAGGAAAATTTGTATGCAGTTTATGAAACAACTGACCGCAAATTTTGGACGGAGCTTGCAAAGTGCAATCAGGAGGAATTTAAGAAAAGTGGAACAGAAGGAACCTGCATTGAAGCCCGAGAGCTTATTATTGCTCTGCCGGAAAGTTTCGTGGATTATGAGCCGGATAAGTTGTTGAAGCTTTTTACGGAACATTTCAAACAGAATTATGGCGTGGAATGTATAGCTGCTTTGCATCACAATAAACGTAAGACCAACTATCATATCCATCTTATCTTTTCGGAGCGTAAATTGCTTGAGGAACCGGTAGAGAAGATTGCTACAAGAAATATGTTTTATGACGAAAACGGAAAGCATGTACGCACGAAAAAAGAGATACTGGATGAAACAGGAGAGCCTCGGAGTGGTTGTATAATCATTCCCAAGGGCGAGGTGTATGAGCGTAATCTTTTCACCATAAAAGACAGACGTTTTAAGAGTGATGGCTTTCTTGATGAAGTGAAACGCTCCTATACAGACCTTATCAATATTTATGTAAGAGATGATAAGGAAAAGCTGAATGTTTTTGACAGAAACGGTGTATACTTGCCTACAAAAAAAGTTGGCAAGTATAATCCAAAGGCGGAGCAGATAAAAGCAGATAATCAGTATCGTGTTATGTGGAATCAGACGGTGGATAGGGCATTGGTTAGCGGTGTGCCGGAGAGGCAGATTTTGGAAGTGAAGAAGAATGAAATCGGACAGAAAGCAAAGGCTTCCATTCAGAAGTCTGGGAGAAATCCGGCACTACTAAAATGCCTGATTATGACTGCTATTTATGCCTTGGAGCTTTTGATTAGCAAGGTGTTTAAGATGGCTTCACAAAAGGCAGATAAGGTCATAGAAGCGGTTATGAAAGCAGAGCCGGAGCAAACACCTGTTAAGACGATAAATTCGTTTGCAAAGGCTAAAAGCGAGCCTGTGCCGGAAATGCCTAAGAAATCAGCTCTTGCTTCTAAGTATCCAAGACTCACGGACATTTACCACAAGCTGGAGAAGCAGAATGTAGCTATCTATGAGAGGGAGCAACAGCTTGCGAATGTGGAGAAGGAAATCGCTGGAGCAAAGAGCATCTTCAAGGCAAAACAGCGTAAGGAGTTGCAGGAGCAGGCAGAACAGCTAAAGACACAGATAGCTAATATGAAGCAGTATTTATCAAGCATTGTGCAGGGTTATGGCTATAAGAATGTGAAGGAGTTTATGGCTGAATATAGAGCTTCCAAAGCAGAGTATACCGATTATCAGTTGGCAGTTGCAAAGTGGGAACAGCAGACCGGAAATAAGGCAGAGCCGGATAGCTTAAAAGCAAAGTTGCAGAGAAAGACGCAGGAAGTAAAGGAACGAGAAAACAACAGACAGAGCTACCATTATAGGAGTGATAGAGGTGGCAGATAGGAGCAGTTTATGGAAAAACACATCATTGGAGAAAACGGAATTGGTTACACACTTGGAGAGGATGGAATGTATTATCCGGATTTGCAGTTGCCGGAGGGTACGCATTATGAGATTGGCAGGTATGGGCGGATGCGGTGGGAGTATTTGAAAAACCACCGCAGAGGACAATATATCAAGCTGCTTATGGATGGAAGATTGAATGAGTATTTGCATGAGGTTGATACACAGTGCTATGAAAGAGTGGAGCTGCTTGTAGAACAGATGAAAGCCGAAGCAGGGATTACAGAAGAATTAAAAGCTACCGACCAGATGAAGTGGGTGGGGTTGATGAATAATGTGAGAAGTTCGGCAGAAGAAATTGTATTAAAAGAGCTTATATATGTGTAATGTGGGTGCGGAGCGTAATGCTCCGCATTCTTAAATTCTTGGTGCAGAATAACTTCTGTTATGATATAATTCTTAAGTAAAGTATCGCAAATCGCTGTGGATGGTAATGCAATTATTGATATTATATTAAAAATTGATTTACAGGGAGAAAAAAGATGAAGAAGCGTACAAAAATTTTATTGGTTATATTTATAGTTGTTCTATTATTGTTTTTGGGAATGTCATATTTTATAGGGACGCAAGTGTTCATGGGTTCTACTCAATTAGTTACTTGTGAAGATACATCAAAAGTGGAAGATAGTTTTTGGGAAAGGTACAATATGGATTATGATGTTTTCTGCAGTACCTATACCATAGAAAAAATTGAAATCACTTCAACTTTTGATGGTCATATGATACCAGCAGATTACATATATACACTTGGCGAAGAAGGAAATAAAGACAACCCGACGGTTATTCTGGTGCATGGTCTTGGCGGAAATCGCTATACCAATTATCCTTTGGCAGAAATGTTTTTACAGAAAGGATATAATGTTTTGACGTATGACCAGAGAAGTAGCAACGAAAATACTGCCCAATATACTACATTTGGGTTCTGGGAAAAATATGATTTAATAGATTACATTGATTATGTTTATAGCTATGCACCAGAACAAGCGATAGGAATATGGGGAACTTCTTTTGGTGGAGCAACAGCGGGATTGGCAATGGGAGATAAGGATGTTGAAAACAAAGTGGATTTCCTCATTCTAGATTGTCCGGTTAGTGATATGAAATGGATGGTAGAAGAAGAAATGAGAAAGATGGACATTGGATTGCCTATATCATACATGACATTCTGCGGCAACATTATCAATAAAATGGAATTGGGATTTAGTTATGAGGATGCAAATGTGTGTAACAAAATTGCAGATATTGAAATTCCGGTTTTGGTAATAAACAGTGAAGCAGATACATTAACACCGCAGTTTATGGGGCAAGAAATATATGATTCAATACATAATGATGAAATGAAAATGATTTGGACAGTACCTGATAGTGAACACACGGAAATGTGGCTTGATTATAATCAAGAGTATCGAGAGAAAGTTCAAGAAGTGTTGGATTGTATAAAGTAAGAATTGTTATTTCAAGTTTTGTACGTGGTTCTATTTTGGTTCTAAAAAATTCAAAAGCCAGGAATATAAGAAGAAAAATCAAATAATATGAATAATAAAATGCAAAAAATATAAGCAAAAATACTACGATTATGTTTCCAACGAAGCGTGAAGGTGGTAGAACCGTAGGTTCTGGCCGTGTTGCTACAATTATCGAGTAATCTTTGATTTAGTATCATAGAAACTTAAATACAAGCCGCAATTCCTCATTTTATGAGGAGTTGCGGCTTTCTTTTGTTTAGAGAAGATTAACGAACAAAGAAAAAGCCCGTTTCAAGTTCTTCGCTCAAAATGGGCTCGTGATACGCGCGTGATACACGTGTTTTTAATCTTCGGCGTGAGGCCAGTTAATCTTCCATTCAAAATACTCTTCTTTGGTAATTTTACCAGAGGCTAAGTCCTCTTTTTTCTTTTTCCAGGTATTCAGGAAATCATCCAGTAAAGAATAATCAAAACCAACAGCAATATGTTTCTCAGTAGGGTCTTTGGGATTTGCAACTTCGTAGAGGGACATATTGTAGTGCTCATCCAATTCAAAGAGAGCATACATCACATCTTCCGCTGCGTAGAGGGAAGGCTCATAGATGGAGCGGTAATTACAGTTCAAGGCTTTTGCCAGTTCCTGTATCATATCCTCCTTGGGTGTGCGGTTGCCGATTTCGTACTGACGGATTCGTACATCGGATAAGCCAACAGCTTCACCAAGCTGTGCCTGTGTTAATTTGCGGAAATTTCTAATTCGTTTTATTCGTTCACCAATAGCCATCGTGTAACTCCTTCCAATTACATAGTAACAATATCGTTTCTGATAATACAATAACATAAATGTTACTGTATGGCAATAAAAAAGTCTACAATTCAGGACAGAATGCAGAGTCAGGGATATGGGAATGTAAACTCTATAAAAAGAAGTATTTTTTATAAGTGATAAATATTTTTCGTTCATCTCTTGACAGAAACATATATGTTACTATATAATCAAAAAACAAACAGTAACAATATAGTTACTAATTAGATAACGGGAGGTGAGTGCCATGTGCAAGAGTGTACATAAGTTTTAGTGGAAAGGAGGAAGGAGTATGACGAAACGCTATTTATCTGCTAAGGAAGTTGCAGAACTTCTGGGAATTGCAGAATCAACCGCTTACGCAGTCATTCGTGGATGGAATAAGGAACTAAAAGCACAGGGTTATTTTACCAAGGCAGGTTCCGTTCCAAGAGCCTACTTCGAGAAGAAGTGCTACGGATATAGCGAAGCACAATAGATGAACTTTGATAACTGAATAAGCCATACTCGGAGTAATTCCGGGTGTGGCGGCTACAAGAAAGAGAGGTAATGAGTATGCCGGTTTATAAGGACGAGAAACGAAACACTTGGTTTTGTAAGTGCAACTATAAGGATTGGCGTGGTGAAAGTAAATCCAAGATGAAACGCGGATTTGCTACTAAGAAGGATGCCCAGCAGTGGGAACGTGATTTTTTACAGAAGCAGAGTGCTAGCATGGATATGAAGTTTGCTTCCTTTGTGGATGTGTACTTTGAGGATAAGGCACCGAGACTGAAGGAACGTTCCATAATGACAAAGCGGACACTATTTGAAACCAAAATCATTCCTTACTTTGGTGAGAAACAGATGAATGAGATTACTGCTGTGGATATTATCAAGTGGCAGAATGCACTTTTGAATCAAGATTACAAGCCAACGTATCTGAGGATGATACAAAATCAGATGACGGCGCTTTTTAATCACGCAGAGAAGTTCTATGATTTGAAGGACAATCCCTGCAAGAAGGTGGATAAAATGGGTCGTCCGAATGCTAAGGAGTTAAACTTCTGGACCAAGGATGAGTATGAACAGTTTATACAATGTTTTAGTCCGGATGAGGAGATGTACCGGATTATCTTTCAGATGTTATTCTGGCTTGGATGCCGGGTAGGGGAGCTGCTGGCACTTACCAGTCAGGATATTGATTTTGAAAACGGAACGGTGAACATCTCCAAGACTTATTACAGGAGAAATCAAACCGATTATGTAACACCACCAAAGACAGAGAGTTCTAATCGCAAGATTACTATTCCGAAGTTTCTGGCAGAGGAGATGAAGGATTTTGTGGACAGACAATATGGATTGACACCGGAGGAACGAATCTTCCCCATCACAGACAGGGCAATTCAAAAGAAGATGAAACAAAAGACGGAGCAGGCGAAGCTAAAGCCTATCCGTGTACATGATCTTCGTCATTCGCACATTGCATTGCTAATAGAGAAGGGGATGCAACCGTTGGTCATCGCCCAGCGGGTGGGACATGATTCTGTGAATACCACCATGAATATTTATGGACACCTTTATCCGAATAAGCAGAAGCAGGTGGCAGATTTACTCAATGCGGAGGCTACCGGGGAATTGGAAAGCAATCTGGTGGATATGGCAACAGAGATGCGGTTCCGAAAGGCAGGTGGATGGTCTTGAGAATGATAAGAGGATTTTACAACGAGCAGAATAACACGGTGAATGTTATTCACTATGATACCAACTGCATCATAAGTCTGGATTGTGGGAAGTGGGAGAGTGGTCTTCGGACCACTCCAAACTCCCAAGGGAAGATGGATGCACTGGCGATAGATGACCCAGTGGAGTATGTGAGGTTAATGCTTAGCGGGGAAATGCAGGTGTGGCTGGATGCGTTGGATGATTGTTCCGTATGGTAGAAAGATAAGTGGAGGGGAAGAACCGGCTGGAGAAATTCAGTCGGTTTTGCTATTTGCTGAAATGGTATTCCTATGTCGTAAAATGATGCATGTAAGTTTAGAGGTGTCTTTTGCTAGATACGCATTTTGGATATCCGGTGCAAAATGCTGTACTGGTTAGGGAAAAATCCCTAAAACCCATTGGATATACATAGGTGCTCCACTTTTTGGAGCACCTTTTGGAAAGTGACGCCAAAAAGTGACGCACTATCAGATGATAGATATTTTGATAATTTTATAGTGGCTCCACAATATGGAGCACCTTCTGAAAAATGACGTCAAAAAGTGGAGCTACTTTGATGATATGGCTCCAAAAAGTGGAGTACCTATATGGAAACGGGGTTTTAGGGGGCTTTGCCCCTTAACCGGATGCACGAAGGGGCTTGTGGGCACAAAGTGCGTATCTGGCGAAGGACGGGAAGAGGCGAGAAGAACAACTGAGAAATGAGTCAAATAAGGAGTAGGTGGAATTTTGTTTTGCACAAGAAAGAGATTAACAGCGGAAACAGCTGAAAATAGCGGAAATAGCAGTGCAAAGAGACTGAATGAACTTTTAAAATATCGCAAGGTTGTGCGAAAGTTTCTTGAAGATAAAAAATGCTTATGTTATAATGTTTAATAGAATTTTGGTACTTTTTGATGCATGATGGAGGGCACATTATGGCTGTATCATACAACAGATTATGGAAGTTATTAGTGGATAGAAAAATGAGCAAAGCGGATTTGAGGAAGCAAGCGGCAATAGCACCTAATACAATGACTAAGCTTAGGAGAGACGAAGAGGTGACATTGGGGGTGCTTGGCAAGATTTGCAAGACGCTTGATGTGGACTATGGGGATATTATGGAGTATGTAAAGAATTGAGTCCGGATTTTTGGACACCATTTCCTGTATACTTATATGTTGAATAAATAGTCTTTAATTTTTTAGACTTGGCAAGGAGGATAACCAATGGATTTGTTTGAAAATCTGTCTGATAATCAGATTGAAGCGGTAAAAACTATTGATGAGGACTTGGAAATAATTGCATGTGCAGGTGCTGGTAAAACCGGTGTTGTTACCCGTAGAATTATTAATATTTTAAAATCAAATCCAGATATTTTGCCTGAGAATATTGTTGCATTTACATTTACGGAGAAAGCAGCAGAAGAATTAAAGAGCAGGGTTTATAAATATGGTGAAGCAGTGTTGGGAAATACGAAGGGATTTGCCAATATGTATATTGGAACAATACATGGTTTCTGCCTGAAGATGTTACAGGAATATATTGTTCAGCTTCAGAAATTTACAGTTTTAGATGAAATTAAGACGAAGCTATATATTGAGAAAAATTATAACTTCTGTGGTATGCCGGATTTGGGGTTGAAAATATATACAGAGACCAATTTATTTTTGAGTGTAATGAGTACATTAAATGAAAATTGGTTTGAAAGAGACAAGTGGGATGAAAAAACAAGAACTGCAGTTGATAAATACAAAGATACATTCTATAGAAAGAATTATTTTGACTATTCTTTGATTATGCAGGAGATGCTTAATCAGTTGGAGAACAATAAGGATTTCGCAGATATCATCTTAAGTAAGATAAAGTATCTGACAGTAGATGAGTATCAGGATACAAATCCAATACAGGAAAGGTTGATTCACTTTATTAAACAAGGTGGATGTAATTTGTGCATAGTTGGTGATGATGATCAGACGATTTATCAGTTTAGAGGAAGTGATCCGGAGAATATACTCACTTTTAGAGAAAGATATGGAATCAATAAGTATATTGTTTTGGGAACAGATTATAGGAGTTCAGAAGCGATTGTCGATATTGGAAAGCGTGTTATTGTAAATAATGAAAAACGCTTACCGAAGGTAATGGAATCAGGAAAACTTGTAAAATATGAAGAAGGCGATACGGTTTATAGGGAGTTTAATGAGTGCGATGAAGAATATGAATTCATTGCGAAGCGAATAAAGGCCTTACATGATTCGGGTGTTAAATATTCAGAGGTGGCTGTTCTGCTTCGAAAACGTAAACATGGACCGGATATTGCCAAAATGTTTGACGAATATGAGATACCGTACATTATTGAAGGCGTAAATGAATTGTTTAGCACTGCTGAATGTCAGGCGGCAAAGGGAATATTTGATTATCTTGCCGGTACAATTGGAATGATGGAATTATTTCAGCTTTGGAAAAATATAGATTATGA
>DEDL01000037.1 GCA_002349525.1 Lachnoclostridium sp. UBA2905 | reverse complement strand
ACAAACTTGAAGTTGTCTGCTTATTATATCCGTAACGCACTATCTTGTTTATGCAAAATCATTATTATCAATATGCCCGTCGTACTTGCAATAATCTCTGTAACGGGAAATGTCCACCACACTGCATTTAAACCTATAAAATGAAATACCCATGCCAACGGAACAAGCAAAACAATTTGACGAAGCACAATAATAAAAAGACTTGGTTTTATATGCGCAATTCCCTGTAAGTAGGAAGTTATAACAATTGTAAGTCCCGCAAAAACAAAACTGATAGAAATTACAGGAAACGCATATTTTCCAATCGCCACAATTGAAGATCCTGTTGAAAATATCTGTATAAGTTTTTCGGGAAACAGGAAAAATATCCCTGTTGCAACTGCCATAATAGCAACAGAAAATATCATAGAACATTTTAAAATATCTCTGTTTCTCTGGCGGTCACTTGCCCCATAATGATAACTGAATAGCTAAGCTGGCACCCTGGTTATGGATAGGCAGAACGAAGGAAGTGAGGACCCACCATAAGGAGGATGATCCTGTTGGACATGAGAGGTGAGCTGCCATATAGGGATGGGTATACATCGAGGCCATTTAGAACGAATAGTGATGACGTTTTATTTGGTGTACCCATTATTACTATATATCTGCCCTGTACGAGGTAAAGATCACTCCATAACCTTAGTTCTATTAAATGACAGGTATCAAAAAGTATTGAATTTATTGAAAAAAACACTTGATTATATGGAGAGTGGTAATAATACCTGTTGAAACCCAAGTAATGGAATAAAAAAGAAGGACTGTATTTTGTAATATATCCCTAATACGGTTACAGCATCCTCGGTAAAAATCTTCAAAATCATATTCAAACCTACAATATAAATCGTATATAAGGATTGTGTTACAATCGAACCAGTTCCATTTACATAAATCTGTTTACAGAGTTCCGGCTTAAATGTTCCCCTTAAAGAATATTTTTTCATTACGGCAAGTAATGTAATCACCATTGCCACCCATTGTCCGATCACTGTAGCAATAGCAGCTCCCCTGATACCAAATGCTGGAATATGCCCCGTTCCAAAAATCAATATTATATCTAATACAATATTGACAACAGAACCTGTAACCTGAGCAATCATTGGAATTATCATATTTCCTCTTGCCTGAAGAATTTTAGTACAGATAGATTCTATAAATAATCCAAAAGAACCACTAAAAATGATTCTGCTGTATATGATTCCCTGTGCTTTCACCAGAGCATTTTCTGTTGAAAGGGAAAAATAAGCATTTGCCAATATATTTCCAATAAAAGCAAAAATTAAAAAGTGAAACATATTTAAAAACAGTCCGCTTTTTATGATATCGTGTTGTGTCTCTGTTTCTCCCCTTCCATCCAGTCTTGAAATCAGAATATTGACTCCTGCCCCTGTCCCTGTTGCCAATGCAGTAATAAGAAGCTGAACAGGATAGATAATAGACAGTGTCGTAAGTCCTTCTGTTGAATATCTTGCAACAAAAAAACTGTCTGCAATATTATATATAGATTGAATGAGAAGTGCCAGCATAACTGGCGGTGACATTTTAAGAAGCAATTTGGAAACTGATATATTTTCCATATCCATAACTAAAAACCTCCTGAAATTTCTTCAGAAGGTATTTTAAACCATGTAGTAACTCCACGGTCAATAGCTTTATTCAGAAACCAAAAGTATTTTTATCTCACAGTAGTAGTGGTAAATATATTTAAACAACTGAAATCCCACTTCTTCTGCAAAAACAGCATCTGCTCTATAATGATTTTCTTTCAACCAATTAAGCATTATGGAAAAGTCAGCCGTTTCATTTTCAATCGGTATCGTACATACTGCATAATTTCCACCAGGAAGTGTATACAAATGTTCAGAACTTATAGAGCTGTAATCACCATCTGGCAGTTTTACGTATTCTCTGTATTTTCTGAGTTTATTAGAGAAAAATCTTTCTGTATCCAAAAAATATCCATATTTCCGACGAACAAAATTTGTTGTCTGAAATTCCTGATTTATAACGTCTTGAAGATTTGCATGGTAAGATGAATCTTCTCGCTTCTGATTTCCTACAATGACTGTTTCTGGTTCAAAATATGCCATATGTACTTTATCATCAGACGCTTGTAATTTAATATTCTCATTTTCTTCGTAATACCAGCTGATATCATCTGCTACCTGCCTGTAATATTGACTGAGACGTAATGCTTCACTCTGATATTCCATAAGGAGCTTCACTACTTTTTCATTGTCTCTGGATGATATAATTTCTTTTACTTTTTCCAATGGTATTTTCAAATTTCGGCAGGTAGTAATAATATCTAACTGGTACATATTCCATCTGGAATAATAATGATAATGATTTTCAGGGTTGATATAGTCCGGTGTTACCAACCCAATTTTTGTATAAAAATGCAAAGTATCCTTTGAAATTCCTGTAATCCTGCTAACTTCTCCAATTTGATAATATTCTTCCTTCATTTTCTGTCCTTACAAATTCCGATTGAACAAAATCGCTGCGCGATGGCCTGCCAAGGCTGTGGCGCAGTTTTTTCTTACTTTTATAAAAAAGCAGTAGCCAGCACGTCCTAAATAGGGTATTGTTAAATCACCACAAAATAACAACCATATACACACAGGATCATCACTACTACTGCCATGAATAGAATATCATCATTTCACTTTTCAGACAAGCATTTTTATGATGCTCATGCTCCTCCATGAATGGTAGTTACTGGTCATTTGTTTACTATCTTAATTCATGGAGGATTTATTATGTACGAAAAATATTTATTACAGCTTGAGGAAGCCGGAAAAATCCGTAACCTCAAAGAGCGTTCCATTAACTGCTACAAAAACTATGTTTCCTATTTCCTGAATTACATGGGAAAAGTTCCGGAAGAACTTACCTGTCAGGATGTCAGGGACTTTCTTCTTGCCAAGAAAGACGATGGTCTGAAAGCAACCACCCTCAACCTTTATAATTCAGCCATCCGCTTTTTCTATCGGAATGTACTTCACATTCTATGGGATGATATCACCGTTCCACGCATGATGATAGAGCACAAGCTCCCTGTCGTACTTTCTGTTAATGAAATCGATAAGCTTCTTGATGCTACGGATGACCTGAAATATAAAGCCATGTTTGCCACCATGTATTCTTCCGGAATGCGTGTCTCCGAAGTAATCCACCTTCATTACGAGGATATTTCACGTACTAACATGCAGATCCATATCCGGGATACAAAGAACCGGATGGACCGTTATACCATTCTGTCTGAAAGAAACCTTGCGATTCTTACAGAATACTGGTTCAAAAAAGGCAGACCAAAAGGCATTTTGTTTCCGAATCAGTTTACAGGGCAGTATCTTACCGTAAGTACACTGGAACAGGTTATCCGCCGTTCTGCAGCGGCTGCCGGGTTATCAGGTGTCACTCCCCACTGCCTCCGCCACAGCTTTGCCACTCACCTTATGGAGCAGGGAGTGGAACAGAGGAATATCCAGGCACTGCTTGGACACCGTGATCCGAAATCAACAGAGGTTTATCTTCATGTCAGCAACAAATCCCTTATGGGCATACGCAGTCCTTTTGACAGAAAGGATGGTACAGCCAATGGATAAGCCCACAGTACAGGATATTTTTCACCGTTTTTATCCGGCATACCTTGATCAGTATTCACCTTCTCCTATACAGGCAAAGGTTGCGCATAACATCATGAACTGCAAGACCGGTGCCTATGGTGCAAATGTATGTGTATGTGAGGATTGTGGTTCCGTACAGATTCATTACAATTCCTGCCGCAACCGCTGTTGTCCCATGTGTCAGGCTGTTCCGAAGGAGATGTGGATGGATGCACGCAGGGAGGATGTCCTTGATGCTCCCTATTTCCATCTGGTTTTTACTGTTCCTGATATTCTAAATCCGGTCATTTACAGTAACCAAAAACTCCTTTATGATGCCTTATACCATGCAGCTTCCGCAACCATCAGTGAACTGGCTGCCGACTCAAAACATCTCGGTGCAAAAGTCGGTCATATCTGTATTTTACATACATGGGGTTCTGAAATGAACTTTCATCCCCACATTCATACCATTCTGCTGGGTGGAGGACTGACTTCCAACAACCAGTGGAAGGACAATGGCGAAAATTTCTTTCTTCCAATCCAAGTCATTTCTAAAGTGTTCCGCGGAAAATATCTGGAGGAACTAAAGAGGCTGTGGGAAGAGGATAAACTTGTATTTCATGGTACTGCTGAAAAGTTCCATAACCATTATACATTCAAGGAACTCTTGAATTCTTGTTATGGTACAGACTGGGTACCTCATTGTAAAAAGACTTTCAATGGTGCGCAGTCTGTGATTAATTACCTCGGAAAATACACCCACCGTATTGCCATCAGCAATCATCGCATTATCCGCACGGATGATGATACTGTTACCTTTTCAGTAAAGGATTACCGCAACGAAGGGCAGTGGAAGGAACTTACCATTTCGGGTATAGAGTTTGTCCGACGTTTTCTCATGCATGTACCGCCAAGGCGTTTTGTCCGTATCCGGCATTATGGATTGTTAAGCTCCCGAACCAAGAATCAGGAGCTAACTCTTTGCAGGAATCTCCTCGGCTGTAGGAAGTATATTTCCAAGCTTCGTGACATGGAAATGCCACAGATACTGGAGCATCTTTATGGAATCAACGTCTGTGTGTGTAAAGTATGTGGCGGACATCTCGGAAAACCTCAGATTCGAACACCACTACGTTGCTAAAAGGCAGCATCATATATTTTCAAAAATCTCAGTCTCTGAGGTTTTATCGTCATGCCCATTTATCTGTTTTATGCGACTTTTTGTAGCTTTCATTTGGAAAATCATATATAATCATGGGTAAGAGCAAAGAATTGAAAGTCCATAGGGCACGGCTCCCCGGACGCTTACTTTGTTCAATTAGGTCAAATCGAAAATGGTGTAAACGAAGGGGCAGTTCCCTGCAATGTCAAAACTGCTTTTTCGTTTACCCCATCATCGATTGTAACCTAAAGAATTTGTTAAACTCAATGCATCTATTATATCTTATATCGGCAGATTCGCATATCCATTTTATGTCATATTTCTGCAATATAAAAGATCAAACCCGTCAAGCCCGATGGTTACTGACGAATCTGACCTTTTATAATCAAATTTCTAAATTTTTCTTCTATAGCAATGCTTTTACTACTTCCTCAAACTCATAAAACAGATCAATATATTTCTTAACAATAGTATTGCAATGTGTTTTCACAATCTCACAATCATAATCATGAGCAAGCTCATTTCTTACTTTCAGCATATCCATCCATGCATCATCTGAAATCAGATTGGCTTTAAAGGACTCCCGTAACACTTCTTTCGGAGAACCCGCTACAAACCCTGTAATTGCATAATATTGTACCAATATATCCTTCATCACTTTCCATGATAAATCAAATGTAATACTGAATTTTGCGCTTGTCCCACTCAATACAAATGAATCCGTAAAATCTCTTTGTCTAGCCTCTGCCAATGCATTAAGTGAATTACAAAACGATCGAAAACGTCTTTCAAATTTCGCGTCCATATTGTTTAATATCCTCCAATAATAAATCATTCTTACACGTATCCAGGTTCAATAAATCCACACTGTATAATGTTGGCAATTCATCCACTTTTTCAACCAGTTCATCAAAATTATCTGCCTCTGCCACCGCAATATCTATATCACTATGTTTGTTGGCTGTTCCCTTTGCCCTTGATCCATACAATATCACTTTTTTCGCTCGATGTTCTCTACAAATATCAGCAACCTGTCTAATCACTTCATCCGGTTTCATATGTTATCCCTTACCCTCTAAATTTTTTAAATTTATGGTGCGAAGCTATGTTAATAGCAGCTCTTTTTCACATTCTATTACCTTTTCCATTTTTGTGCAATATCTGGTTCACGATTTAACCACACATTCTTATTTTTTCTCCATCACAACACATTCCCGCCATATCTTCA
>DEDL01000023.1:4436-6415 GCA_002349525.1 Lachnoclostridium sp. UBA2905 | reverse complement strand
TATACATATTTTGCTTCTGTTGCTAAGAAGGAAGGCTATGAGCAGATGGCAGCTTTATTCTTAAAGACAGCTGACAACGAAAAAGAACATGCAAAGATGTGGTTCAAGGAATTGAACGGTTTAGGTGATACACCTGCTAACTTACAGGCAGCGGCTGATGGCGAAAACTATGAGTGGACAGATATGTATGAAGATTTTGCTAAAACTGCTGAAGCAGAAGGCTTCACAGCACTTGCGGCTAAATTCCGTATGGTAGCTGCAATCGAGAAGCATCATGAGGAAAGATACCGCGCACTTCTTAAGAACATTGAGACTGCACAGGTATTTGAAAAGAGTGAAGTAAAGGTATGGGAGTGCCGTAACTGTGGTCATATCGTAGTTGGCACAAAGGCACCTGAGGTTTGTCCTGTATGTGCACACCCACAGTCATACTTTGAAGTAAATGCAGAAAACTATTAGGAGAAAATTAAAATGAGATATTTTATTTGTGAACATTGTGGAAATATTGTAGAAATGGTTAAAGATAAAGGTGTACCGGTAATGTGCTGTGGTCAGAAAATGACAGAGATTATTCCAGGTACATCTGATGGCGCAGTAGAAAAGCATCTTCCAGTATGGACTGTGGAAGGTAATACAGTAAAGGTTTCTGTTGGTTCAGTAGAGCATCCAATGGTAGAAGCTCATTATATTGAATGGGTATCTTTACAGACAAAATCCGGAAATCAAAGAAAGGTGTTAAAGCCAGGTGATGCACCGGAAGTATGCTTTGCCATTTCTGAAGGTGATGAAGTAGAAGCTGTATATGCATACTGCAACCTTCATGGATTATGGAAATCATAATTGATATGCCTTGCTTGATACGTAAATGGCTGCAGCTTATATGTTGTGACCGTTTTGTGTATAAATAAAAGAGAATTGATAAGATAAAAGCAAATAGAACTAATAATAGTCTCACTAGTCTCAAATTACTATGAGACTGGTGAGACCAATATGAGACTGACTAAAGCAAAATATTTCCTCAACTTGGGGAACAATTAATTAAATTCATTCATAGCATCCACATAATCCTGTAATCCGTTTTCCTTCAATGCCAGTTTGGCATACAGCAGAGGAGCTTCCTCTGCCAAACGATGCAAATAGACGATATCATTCGGAACATCAAAGATAACAGAGGAATTACATTCCTTGCAACAGATAACAAGAATTGTGTTCTCGCCGGTATTGATGATAACGGAGTCTGTGGCTGGTTCGTACATACCAAACTGGAAATTAAGATTGTTGTTCATGGCAGTCACCCTCCCACAGATATTTTGCACCATCCAGCAGGTCGATAATAGCTGTTAGCATGTTAGTGTATTCAATCTGTAATTCCTTAATGGCTTCCGAGGAAGGAAGAGTATCGGGAGTGCAGTTTGGTGCGGTAAATGCCTTTTGCATTTCAAGTAATTGCAGATACAACGCATTTACAGTTTGTACCAGTGGATATATAGTTTCTTTCTTGCCAACAACGCAGATATGATTGTAGATACAGGAACGAACAAAGTAATCTTTCTTTATCATTCCACTGGCAAGAATTCGGGCTTCGATTTGTTTTCGCTCAGCGTCAGTAATTCTAAAGCTGATGGTTGGGTTTTTATGTTGATTGCTCATAGTAATGCTCCTTTCATTTTTGCTATGGCAGCAGGCGTAATAGATAACCTGACAGCCACAGGAATTTATTCATTGTGAATAATAAAAAAGTAGATTATATCAAGCCGATGGAAAATTATCGGTGCAGATATTGCAACTAATTTGCTACTAAAAGTATTGAAAACGATGTGAAAAGAGCGATATTTTGCGAAATAGAAGTGCCGAAAATGCAGGAAATATCAGCATTTATGAGTTGTCGATAAAAAACTCGGGAAGAGTTTGAATGACCTTTTGTGAAAATCGAGCCTTTATTTACACATCTTCCAAACAAAAAGTGTTAAGTTTTGGCA
>DEDL01000023.1:0-4355 GCA_002349525.1 Lachnoclostridium sp. UBA2905 | reverse complement strand
TGCATTTAAATAAGACCTTACTGGAGTTCTTTTCCAAACTGGAAAGGAATTTTGGTAAGGTCTTTTTCTTTATCTGTCTCTTACTTGTATTGTCTGTTGCCACTAGAAAATGGAATTAAAGCAGACATTAAGAATCTTATTGCTGGTGAAACAGGAAAACTTAGGACGGTGCTTGGTTTCACGGATTTTCTGAACAGTAATCCGTGTTTCTTCGTCCACAATTGCTTCCTGCGTGTTTTCAAAAATAATCCAGTCCTCCGGTGAATTGTGCACAGAATTCTTATCCTTATAGGATAGTTTCTTGGTGCGGAAATTCACGGTATGCCCCATATATTCAGGTTTTCTTACAAGGTCATTCTACCACGAATAAGAAAATAGCTGAACAGAACCATTGCTACAAGATGATGCTGCTTACCGGTTCGAAGGAGGAAAGTACATTGAATTTCTATCGAAATGCGGGTTATAACAGTTCGGATAAAACTGCGTTTATTCAGTGGATAAATTAGTAGTAGCAAAAATCCCATAAGATATTATAAGGATAATATCTTATGGGATTTTTAATACAGCAATCACTGCAAAACCTCCGCCTGCATCACCACTTCTTGAAGCTTCAACCGCAGCATTCATAGCAATAAGATTTTAAAAATAATGTCTCTGAAAAGTTACCTTTGTTGTGAATAGTGTTGTATAATTTGTAATTTGTCTTTATTTTTTTATGAGAAATGCTATAATATTCAGAGTGGGATGTCTCATTTTTATAATATAATTTGTATACTTAAAAATGCGATGGACAACCTATTTTATGTAACTGTTTGGTGATTTGTAAGTATAATTTCAGGAGGTTTAGAATGGAACGTTTAAAGGATAAGGTTATCATTGTAACAGGCTCAACAAGTGGAATTGGAATTGGGATTGCGAAGCTTTGTGCTAAGGAAGCAGCTACAGTTGTCATTACGGGTCGTAATGTAGAGCGTGGACAGAAGGTGGTCGATGAAATTACAGCAGAGGGCGGCAAAGCATGGTTCCACGCATTTGATTTGACGAATACAGATTCTATGCACAGCTTGATTACTGATGTTGCAGAGAAGTTTGGCCGCATCGATGTGTTAATTAATAATGCTGCAGGAATGGGTATGAAGGATGGTCGTGTGGACGAGCTTAGCTTAGAAGAGTTTAACGCCGTGGTAGCAACCGATTTAGGTGGAACCTTCAACATGATTAAGGAGGCTTTGCCAATCCTCATGAAGAATGAGAAAGGTGGCAATATTATCAATATTGGTTCTATGGCGAGTGTTGCTGGAGATCTGGGAACAATTGCTTATGCCTGTGCCAAAGCGGGAGTTGATAAGCTGACGGAATATGTGGCTTGTATGTATGGTCCAAGTGGAATCCGTTGTAATTGTGTTCGGCCTGGACTGATTGTCACACCACAGAATGAGGCTCGTATTCCGGATGCATTAAAGGATATTTTCCTTTCTAACATTCTTGGCAAGCGCTATGGTAATCCGGAGGATATCGGTCATCTTTGTGTTTACCTTGCAAGCGATGAGGCAGAGTATATGAATGGACAGGTACTTACCTGTGATGGTGGTCTTAATTCACATACACCTACCGTTGCACAGTTTAGACAGATGGCAAGTCGCACTTGGTAAAACATAGTATATAGAAAGTAAACGATTCAGATACCAAAATAGGATTCACACTAAAGCCTGTTTGAATACAAGCTGGTTAAGAAGTTGAATCGTCTTAGCTCTGAACAGTTTAAAAATAAGAAAGTAGAAAGCAGAAGGTTTTTTATGGCTAACAAGTATGCAGGAACAAAGACAGAAAAGAATTTATGGGAAGCATTTGCAGGTGAATCACAGGCAAGAAATAAGTACACATATTTTGCTTCGGTTGCAAAAAAAGCAGGGTATGAGCAGATCGCTGCATTGTTCTTAAAGACAGCAGAGAATGAGAAGGAGCATGCCAAGCTTTGGTTTAAAGCACTCGGAGAGTTGGGTGATACGCCTGAGAATCTTTTGCATGCTGCACAAGGCGAGAATGCTGAGTGGACAGATATGTATGACAGAATGGCTAAAGAAGCAGATGAAGAAGGATTTCCGGAATTGGCAGCACAGTTTAGAGGTGTTGCAGCGATTGAGAAAATGCATGAGGAAAGATATCGTGCTCTCCTTCACAATGTGGAATCAATGGAAGTGTTTAAAAAGAGTGGAGTTACGATGTGGGAGTGCAGAAACTGTGGTCATGTTGTAGTTGGACTGGAAGCTCCGGAGGTTTGCCCGGTTTGTAATCATCCACAGGCGTTCTTTGAAGTAAGACAAGAGAACTATTAATTCGTTATTGAATCAGATTAGACCAATTACCATTATTAGAATGCCTGCATTCAAAAGAATGGTAATAGACGATCCAGATCTTCTGTATTTGGAACAGTTGATCTCAAGAGAGAAAAATCCGGAATTAAAGGAAGCGTTACAAGATCTTGATGATTTTATGTGCGGTTACTAAAAAAACGCCTTTAGTCAGTTGAAATCGACCGACTAAGAGAGTTCTTATCTTTTAGTTGTAAAATTTCTGGAAGTTCACATACATTTAATGAAATAGTAGCTTTATATTTATTTAATGCAAATTTTAGGCAGATTATTTTTCCAGAGATTGAAAAAGTTGAGATTAATGTAAGATGCAGAGTAGCAAATTTTTTTGCTGAACAATATGGCGTTTTGGGATATTTGCAAGCAGAAAATTTTGCAGATGAGAATTATCATGCACAATTTTTAAAAGACATTAACGAAGAGATTGGACGGAACTCAAAGGCACCGTTTGTACGTAATTTTAGAGAAAATTATGAAGGTGGCAACTTGCCAATTTATGCATTGGTTGAAGTATTTAGCTTTGGTACGTTATCAAAGTTTTATAAAAATATGCTTAATAAGGATAAAAAGGCTATAGCAAAGAGCTTTGGTGTAGGTTATACATATTTTGAAAGCTGGTTGGAGAGTATATCATATGTGAGAAATATTTGTGCACATTATGGGCGAATATATAATGCTAAATTATCCAAGACACCTATATTGTACAAGGAATATACACAGGTTGGAATAGGGAATAATAGGATATACGGAGTGCTTTTATGTTTGAAGCATTTACTGAAAAATGATGTTCATTGGAATTTGTTTGTAGATAAGATTGAACTGCTTTTTGATAAATATCAGTATGTTAAGATTAGTACGATGGGGTTTCCGGAAAACTGGAGAGAGTTGCTTCAACACTAAAAAGAAATAAAAAAGTATTAAATGCCCTCTTGTAATAAAACATCATCCACACTATAATATCCTTGTGGCAACAGTTTGGCAACAACCATTCAGTAGGTCAAAATAAATAGTGTAATTAATATATTAATATACCCCATATAAGACTAAAACTTAAACAAAATAAGTTAAGCTTAATCTGGGACATAATGAGTTTGAATAACGGACAGAAATGCCGAAAACCTGTATTTATGCGGGTTTCCGGCATTTGTTTTCTCAAATGGCTCTAGTTTGGCTCTATTTGTGGAGAGAGTAATAGCAAGATTAAGGAGAAATTATGAAAAAGATAATCATATTAAGAGGTAACTCTGGAAGTGGAAAAACAACAGTAGCTAGAGCGTTGTAAAAGAAATTTGGATACAATACAATGATGATTTCACAAGATGAGATTAGGAGAAATATCTTGTGGGTTAAAGATGGCGTTGATACTAAGGCATTACCACTTATGATAGAACTTATGAAATATGGGTATGAGCATTGTGATGTGGTTATTTTAGAGGGCATCATGTATGATGAGTGGTATAGTCCTTTGTTCAAAACGGCAAATGAAATGTATGGAATGGATATATATGCGTACTATTTTGATATACCATTTGAAGAGACGGTCAGGCGGCATAATACAAGAGATAAAAAACAGGAATTTGGTGAAGAAGATATGCGTAGATGGTGGAGAGAAAAGGATTTTTCATCAGTTTTTAATGAAAAAATTATTACATCTGATATTGATGCAGACAGTATTGTTGAAATGATATATATGGATTCAGCAAATGAAGGATAAGGGTATTACGAATGGCAAGAACAGAAAAAGTGATAATGACTAATATGTGTATGGTGTTTAGTGAAAATAGGATACTTGTCCAAGATAAGACGGATGATGATTACTCTGGAATAACATTTCCGGGAGGACATGTGGAAAGAGGAGAATCATTTACAGATGCTGTGATACGCGAAGTGTGGGAAGAAACTGGATTGAAAATTTCAGAACCAAAACTTTGTGGGATAAAAGACTGGATGAAGGATGAGGAAACAAGATATATAGTGTTATTA
>DEDL01000013.1:26677-39461 GCA_002349525.1 Lachnoclostridium sp. UBA2905 | reverse complement strand
TGTTCCGTGAATAATTCAGGTTTATTTTTAAGATAAAGATGAATTAGACAAAGATTAATTAGACAAAGATAAATAAATCAAAGAAAAATAAGGAGGGGCATCGCACTAAAAAATTAGTGCGATGCCCCTTTTTTGATTTTATAAATTGCCTATATTTGCAGCCCGACACTTATTTACAGAGTTCAAAGATATTTTTCACATCATCTTCTTCAAGCTTGACATAGGATCTTTTTGACAGACCAGAGGTTCTTACAGCTTCTGCTGCCATTTTGTCAAACTGTTTTGAATCGACACCTGCTTCCGAAAGAGTCTGTGGCATTCCAAGACTTTTGAAGAAATATTTTACTTCTTCTATTCCCTGTTTTGCCGCTTCCATATCATCTACATCTTCCACACCAAAGACTTCTCTTGCAAATCTTGCAAATCTTAACTTTGTATTTTCATTTAGAACATATTTCATCCATGCCGGTGTCAATATGGCAAGGCCAACTCCATGGGTTATATCATAAAATGCACTGACCACATGCTCTATAGGATGTACTGACCAGGCACCTCCCTTACCCACAGTAAGAAGATGATTAAGAGCAACTGTACTGGCCCACATCATATTGGAACGTGCCTCGTAATTGTCCGGCTCATTTATTGTTTTAAGGGCATATTTTACTACTGTTTTCATAACGCCTTCACTTAAAACATCTGTTATATAAGCCTCATCATTTGGCTGGAAATACTGTTCCATAACATGTGACATTATATCAACTGCACCTGCAGCACTCTGTCTTGCAGGAAGTGTATACAGATACTTCGGATCACATATTGACAGCTTAGGATATAAAAGAGGGGTATTTATCTCAAGCTTCTCCTTAGTTTCTTCATTACTTATAACTGCACCTGAGTTCATCTCTGAACCTGTTGCACATATTGTAAGAACAACTGCAAGTGGCAGCGCCTTTTTTACAAGGCTCCTGTCCTTTACAAGATCCCATGGATCCCCCGGATAAAAGGCACCACAGGATATATGCTTTGAAGCATCTATTGTACTTCCCCCTCCTACTGCAAGGATTACATCTATTCCTTTATCTTTACATATAGCTACTCCCTCTCTTACAGAAGTAATCTTGGGATTGGGTTCTATACCAGATAGCTCATAGACTTCAAAATCCTTTAAAAGCTCCATTACCCTGTCATAGATTCCGGTTTTCTTAATACTTCCTCCTCCATATGTAAGAAGCACCTTTTTTCCGTATTTTGAAAGTTCCTCCGGAAGACATTCTATCTGGCCTTTTCCAAATCTTATATCTGTAGGAACGTGAAAATCAAAATTATTCATGCTCTCAATCCTCCTGATTATCTTTTTCAGATTTTTGCCTTGAATCTGTCATACCTTAAATCATACAGATCAACATCTGTTTTTCCGCTTACAATCAGTTTTGCCAACTGATCACCTACTGCCGGTGCTATACCAAAACCATGTCCGTTAAATGCACAGGCAACATACAGTCCCGGTACTTCATCAACCTTTCCAATAGCTGGAACTCCATCACAGGAAGCATCCATCCAGCCTGCCCAGGTACGTACTATTTTTGCATTTGCAAGATCAGGGAAATACTTCATAATTCCACGGCATATACATGGAGCTGTTTTAGATGAATTAACAGGAGTACCATTATCCTTGTTATATCTTTCAAGTCCTGAAGAACCACCGAATACAAATGAGCCGTGTTTTGTCTGATGGCCGTAAAAGTCAGCCTCTGCAGTACCTAACATCTGGTTAAACATTGGTGGCTCTGCCTCTGTCACAAGACATTCAAGAAGTGAATTAGTCATTGGAATATCAATTCCAACACTTGTTAATATATCTCTTGAGAAAAGACCTGCTGCTACAAGAACACTTTCACCCTCATATATATTGTTTGGTGTTATAACCTGACGAACCTTACCCTTTATTATTCGAAGCTCCTTAACCTCTTCACCTGTTATAAAGGTTACTCCAAGCCTCCTGGCCATTTTATAATAACCAAGTGTTGTAGTAAGTGGATTGGCATGTCCATCTGTTGGACACCAGCTTGCCACTGTTACTTCTTCTGAAAGATAAGGATTAATACTTCTTACCTCATCTCCATCTATCATTCTCACATCAAGTCCAACAGCTCTTGCATTATCTGCAAGCCTTGTAAGAATCTTGCGATGTTCTTCATTTTTTCCAAGTCTCAGGTTTCCCTCCTGATGATATTCACAGTCAACCTCAAGTTCTTCTGAAAGACCTGGCCACAGATTTTTAATACCATACATTACCAAAGGAAGTTCCCTGACATCTCGTCCTGACTGACGAACTCCACCACCATTACGGCTTGAGCCACCATTTCCAATATTGTCTGAGCCCTCAAGTACTATTACATCTACTCCCTTTTTTGCAAGATAATATGCTGTGGAACATCCAATTATTCCACCACCGATGATAACAACCTCTGCCGTTTTTTTCATATTACCAGTCCTCCTTTGTGTCTGCTGCCTCATTTGCAAATACCTTCATCTCTATTGGACGCATTGGAACTCTACTTGTGGCAGGTTCAAGCTCTGCAGGAGATATTTTAAGTTCTCTTGCCACTATTCCTTTTACAAGTCTGGCGCATGTCTGACCCTGACAAAGTCCCATTCCGGTTCTTAAATATCTTCTTATTTCTGTCATGGTCCACATTCCGTCATGTACTGCTTTTCTTATCTCACCCTTTGTAATCTCTTCGCATCTGCAGATAAGCATATCATCATCTGGCTCCGGTACGAATTCTCCTATATCTCTTGAACGATCATTTACTGAATTCATAGTCTACACCTCCGCTTTGAAAAATCTTGCCTTCATTGCATATTCCTTTGGCACCTTCATTGTAAGAAGGTTTGTTTTATCAAATGCTTTGCTGGTTTTAACACTTACAACAACAGCGTCGCATACTGCCTTTCCGTCTCTTCCAAGGCCTTTTCCCTTTGTACCAGGTTCTGGCAAAGGAAGGAATTCATATGGCAGTGTAACTGTTGCCATACCATCTCCCGTATCTTCATCAACAAGGAATATTGCCTGGCCTGAACAGCTTGCAACACACATTCCACAATTAATACATGCCGCATCATTTACCACAACAGGAAGAGATGTAATATTATCACCTATGCTTATACAGCCCTTTTTACAGGCATCCTGACATGGATTACAAGGGATATTCTGTGTACACTCCATTACCGGATGAACTCCAACCCTGTGGGTAACTCCCGGAAATCTTTCAATCTCATCATCTGATACAAATCCTTTTTTGAGAAGATTTGATGATATATCTATGCCTTCTTCTGTTTTCTCTATTTTCTTTCCTCTGTTTGATGGAGCGAACATACCCTGACGAAGTCCCATAAGAGCATCATCAAGCTCCTTGAGAGAAGCATCTAGCTCATCCTTTTCCATAAATCCAAGATACTCTGCAGCCACAAGACCTGCCATTCGGCCCTCTATCATAGCTGAGCTGGCCTCTTCAATACCACTTACATCACCAGCAACTAATACGCCGGGAAGAGAGGTTCTTCCATATTCATCACATATTGGAACCTGGCCGCCTCTCTTAGGATTATCCTCCATTTTACATCCGGCCATCTTAAGAAGCTGGGACATTGGTGATAAACCTACTGCCATACATATAGTATCCACATCAAAATGTTTTTCAGTTCCCGGAATAAATTTGAATTTATCATCCACCTGGGCAATAGTGACACCGCTTACATGATCAGTACCCTCTGCCTTAACAATTGTATGTGAAAGGTAAAATGGTACTCCACATCTTGAAATCTTTGAAGCATGAACACCATAACCACCAACTCTTGGTGCAGCATCTACAAGTGCAACAACGTCGCATCCGCACTGCATAAGCTGAAATGATACAACCAGGCCAACATTACCGGAACCTAACATAAGAATTTTTTTGCCAGGAAGTATTCCGTGAAGATTAAGCATTGTCTGGGCAGCTCCGGCACCAATTACACCTGGGAGTGTCCAGCCTGGAAATGTAACCATATTTTCTGCAGCTCCGGTTGCTATAATTACACTGTCTCCCTTAAAATGTCTAATCTCGTCGCCCTTCTTTACAACAACCTCTTTATCCTGATAAAGACCTATTACAGTAGCATTAAGTTCAACCTTAACTCCTGCTGCATCAGCTTCCTCTAAAAGCTGTTTTCCAATAACAAATCCTCTTATCTTTGCTCTGTGTTCCTTTGAACCAAAAAATTTATGTATCTGTTTAAAAAGCTGTCCACCCGGCTTCTCGTTTTCATCAAAAACTATAACCTTAAGACCCTTCTTTGCTGCCTCAATCGCTGCTGAAAGACCTGCCGGACCGGCACCTACAATTATCAAATCATATCGTTTCATGTCATCATCCCCTAATCTTTAAGATTGCATAGCCATCATGCTCTATCTGTTCAGTTAACATCATCAAAAGGTTTATCACTTACACCATACTGGGTTCTTACATCCATTCCCTCTTTAAGAGGTGTAATACATGTTCTTACATTTGGGACTCCGTCAACAACCATTACACAGTCTGTACATCTTCCAATTGCACAAAATATTCCCCTTGGCTTATGTTCCTTCTTTGTGTATCTGTGAACCATAACTCCTGCTGCCTTAAGTGCTGCGGCAATTGGTTCACCCTCATAGCCCTTCATTTCTTTTCCGTCATAAAAAAATGATATTTCTTTTCCATTTTCTTTTTTACCAAGAATAGGATGTTCACTTATTCTCGTATCCATAACTATTCCTCCTAACTATTAAGCAGACATTTTCATTACATGTTCCAATTTTTCATTATGCAAGCTCCGGTTTTTCCCACAGGGTAAGCTTGGTTCCAAGGCCAAGGCTTACTGCATTTTCGTAGCATTTTTTGCCCCATGCCACATCTTCCACCGGCATTCCACCAACTGAAAAGATTATTATCTGGTCATCACTTTCACGCCCTGTTCTTTTTCCCGAAATAATGTCTCCCAAGTCATACATCTGTGATTTTTCAATTATTCCATCGTGAATCATATCTGTGAATTTGGAACCAATAATGTTATTAGCGCCAAATGATGGGTAAGGGAATTCCTCTGCCCAGGCCTCATATAATCTTGTATTATCAACAACTAATTTACATTTTTCTGCCATAAACTCTGCATCCATCTCAAAGCAGCTAAGACCAAGTATAAGTGCGCCAGGCTTTAACCACTCTCCTTTAACATATGGATATGTTGAAGGATCTGTATTTCCGGAATTGGCAAATGATAATACATCCGAATCCCTTACAAGCTCTTCAACAGTATCAACAGCCTCAACCTCTATGTCAGGATATTTCTCCTTTGCAAAAGCAACAAATTTATCAAGTGATGCCCTGCCTCTTCCTTTTACCTTTACCTTTTCTATATCCGGACATTCATTTATAATTGCTTCAAGGGAAGTCTTTCCCATTACTCCCGGACCACATATTCCACAAACCTTTGAATTCTTTAATGCAAGATATCTTGCTCCAACCCCCGGGATTGCTCCGGTTCTGTATGCACTTAAGAGGTTTGCTGACATAAGTGCAAGTGGAGCTCCTGTGTCCTTATCATTTAACATAACTGTAAGAATGGATCTTGGAAGTCCAATGCTTCTGTTGGCACTGTTTGAACCATACCATTTCATACCTACAAGATCTGTCTTTCCACCAAGGTATGCAGGCATTGCCATAAACCTTCTGTCATCCCCTTCATCAAGAGGCATATTAGGAAATGGGGATTTCTCAGGAAATGATACCTGAGCTCCATGGGAGTTATGATTTTCTCCTGCCATTACATAATCTCCTGCATTAAGACATCTTATAACATCCTCCATTGCATCAATACATCCGGCCATGTCCTTAACTCCGGCCTTAATCATATCTTCTTCACTCAAAAACAGAAATTCAATCTTTGGATAACTCATTTCACATACCTCCCAGGTTACTATATATTCAAATGTATAAAAAAAGGCAATGGAACCAAATCAGCTCCATTGCCTTTTGATATACTTACTATACTCCTATGTGATTATATATTCAATCACCCTGTTATAGCATTTTTCTACTACTTTTTAAGTATATTACTTCATATATGGCTCTTTCCAAAGATTAAGTTTTGTACCTATACCTAACATTTTTGCTCTTTCGTAGCAGTCACTTCCCCAGGAAAGATCTTCTAGCGGCATACCGCCAATAGAGCACATTACAATGTCATCCTTAGTTTTTCTGCCACTGCCGTTTCCGTTAACCAGATCACTTAAATTTATAACCTGATCTCTTTTAACTGCGCCTGTTTCAACAAGATGTACAAAATGTATTCCCATAATAACCCATTCACGCTTGTCGCCTGCTTCATCCACCGGTCCTCTGGCAATGAAATTACTCAAATACTTCTTATACATTCCATAATTGTCAACTATCATTACAGTCTTTTTGAAATCATCATACTGTCTGTATAAAAATGAGCCCATACTGAATACTGTAGCACCCTTTTTGAACCATTCAAGCTTAAACTCTTCCATGTTTTCCTTAGAAACAGACATTGCTTCTGACACAACATCTGCATCCATACATGCCTCTTTAAGACTGTCACACAGAATTATTTCTTCAACCTGAGGATATTTTTTCTCTATAAATTCCTTCATGGCAAGTGCTGATGGCGAGTCTTTTCTGCTGCCTCGTATTTTTATAACCTTAATGTCCTTAAGTACCTCCATATAACACATAAGGGCACATTTATTAATAACACCCGGACCAATGAGTGATAAGACTCTTGAATCCTTATTGGCAAGATATGTTGCAGCCATGGCAGGCATGGCCCCGGTTCTCATAGCAGAAAGAAGGTTTGCCGACATGATTGCTTTAGGTGCACCTGTTTCAACATCAGAAAGTGTCACCATAAGAATTGATCTTGGAAGACCCAGTGCCTGGTTATGACTGTTTGAACCATAAAACTTCTGGCCGGCTATATGAAATCTTCCGCCAAGATATGCCGGCATTGCCATAAATCTTCTGTCAGGTCCATCGTCCAAAGGAAAGTCTTCAATATCTGACTTCTGCGGAAAATTAACCTGTAATCCATGCTCATCCGCCTTAGGTCCACCAAGCAGAAAATCCTTTTTTCCAAAAAGAGCCATTGTATCTCTCATAGTTTCAATACATCTTGCAGGATCTAAAACCCCTGCCTTTATCATATCTTCCTCATTTAAGTATAAAAAATCAATATTAGGATAACTCATTCTTAACCCTCCGGTTCATGCTGATTATTGTGCATCACTGCTGTAAATTGGATGTAACTGTATTACTCTTTAAAATCACTCTTTAAGCTTTGTCCACATGTCATCAAGTGTCTTAAGTGTATCTGCATCAAGATATTTTAAGAACTCGCCACCTGATATAACCTCTGTTGGAACATTTTTTGCTGTATTATTTATATAATCTTCTCCCATCATTTCAAGTGCTGCCTTATTAGGACAAAGATATGGGAAGCCCTCAATATTCATCTTTGCAGCATCAGCTGAAAGCATGTAATTGATAAATGACATTGCATTATCATAATTCTTTGCACCCTTTGGAATACACCAGTTATCAAGGAATACATATGAACCCTCTGTTGGATATACAACTTCTATGTCTGGATTTTCATCCTTTGCAAGTGCAGCCTCTGCTGACCATATCATACCTACTGTACAGTCTCCTGCAATAAGAGCTGACTTAGGTGAGTCAGAATCGAAAAGCTTAACATTATCCTTAAGAGTAAGGAGCTTCTCCCCAACTTTTGAAAGTGTAGTAGGGTCTGTTTCATTCATTGACAGATCCATGCTTCTTTCAGTAATACCAATAACAGCTCTGTAATCATCAAGAACAACCAGCTGATCTTTTAATTCAGGATCAAATAAATCATCATAGGATTTAATATCTTTACTAACCTTTGCCTTATTAACGGCAATACATGCCACACCACCCTCATATGGCACTGAGTACTCATTGCCAGGGTCATAATCCTTGTTCAGGAAACTCTCATCAATGTTTGCAAGATTGCTAAGGCTTTCCTTATTAAGCTTCTCAAGTTTATCCTGTGCAATAAGATTTTCAACTGCATAATCACTTGGAAGGATAACGTCATAGGTTCCTTCTGATTCTGATTTTAACTTGGCAAGCATATCTTCATTTGATGAATAAGTTGAAACATTTACTTTGATTCCTGAGGAATCTTCAAATGCCTTTATAGCATCCTCTGAAACGTATTCAGTCCAAATGAACACATTCAGCTCACCATTACTTGCTACGTCTTTTCCACCACCACAGCCTGTAAACATGCTTACAGCCATTGTCATTGCCATAATAATACTTAAAATTTTCTTCTTCATAATGAATCCCTCCTGTTAAAATGATATTTATATATAGCTGCGATTAATCACAGTTATTATTTGCCTTAGCTATTATTTAGCTTTCTTTTTAGAAGACCAGTCACACTGAGTTATAACTACAAAAATAATTGTACCGATAAGTATAAGTGTTGACAGTGCATTCACGTCTGGTGAAACACCACTTTTAACACTTTCCATAACCTTTAAAGGATATGTCTTTGTCTGTCCATATACAAAATAACTGATAATAACATCATCAATTGAAAGTGTAAATGCAAGAAGTGCACCACCTAATATACCAGGAGCAAGAACCGGCAGTGTTATTTCAAAAAATGTTACAAGTCTGTTCGCTCCAAGATCCATACTTGCCTCTTCAATTGATCCATCATACCCTGATAGTCTGGCTCTTACATTGAATATCACAAAAGGAATACAGAATGTTACATGGGCAAGAATAAGTGTTATCATGCCTCGTGGTATATTCACCTTTGCAAATATTGTAAGCAGGGCAATACCAAGTACTATCTCCGGTATAACTACCGGTATATATAAAAGGGCATCAATTACTTTTTTCCCTTTGAACTTGTACTTATACATTCCAATTGCACCAAGTGTACCTATTATCGTTGCAAGAATTGTACTTATAATGGCAATAATCATTGTGTTGCCAAATGCACCAAGTAATGAGGTGTTTTCCCACAGCTTCTGATACCAGTCAAAGGTGAAACCCTTCCAGCTCATGTACGGCTTGGTTGTTGTTGCGTTAAATGAATTCACAACGATAACCAGAATCGGCATAAACAAAAATGTATATACAAGTGCACAAAATCCTATGCTAAAACCTTTTTTTGCTTTAATTCTACTCTGTCTTTTCATACCGAACCTCCTATACTCCCAGGGAGTCCATATCTCCACCGAGTTTCTGATATATCTTTACAAGTATAAGTGTTACGATGATCAAAATAATCGATAATGCTGCACCAAGTGGCCAGTTATTACCACTCTGGAACTGTCTTTCAATCAGGTTACCAATAACGTCTGAATTACCTCCGCCTAATATATCTGACACGAAGAAATATCCAAGACAAGGTATGAAAACCATCAGACTTCCTGAAAAGATACCGCTTGAAGTAAGTGGAAGTATTACCTCGAAAAATGTTGATGAAGGTCTGGCTCCAAGATCTGACGATGCCTCAAGAAGTGAGGTATCTAACTTCTCAATTGCAGTATATAAAGGAAGTATCATAAATGGGATAAGACAGTAAACCATACCAAGTATTGTAGTACCCTGCTTATATAGAAGATCCACAGGCTCATTTACAATATGAAGTCCCTGTAATATGCTGTTAATCCATCCGCTTGTTCCAAGAAATGATCTCCAGCCATATATTCTTATAAGCGAGTTAGTCCAGAATGGAATAATGACTAACATATAAAGAATCTTTTTTTTCTTGCTTTTTGTCCTTGCAATAAAATATGCAAATGGATATCCAATAAGTATACATAAGACAGTAGTCACAAGTGCGATTACAATCGACTGTATATATATCTTAATGTAATCCGCATTTAACAGGCGTGTATAGTTACTCAATGTAAATTTAAAGGTTACATTATAGTATTCATCCAGGGAACACACACTCATAACTGCTACATATAAAAGAGGGACTGCAATTAAGAGAATCATAATCAGTGTTACGGGTCCCACTGTAAGCATTGCAGGTAATGTATTGGCCCTGAATTCATGTTTGGATTTTTTCCTGCTCATAAAAATCCCCCCTCTATGCTAACTTGATGCTGTTTAACTGTTCAAAAATGTAATGGCTTTCATTATGAATAAGCACTGCATCCTCTGGATTCCAGTAAGGATAGCATCTGCTTCCTATTGGTGGAAGCTCCTGTCCTGCAAGTCTTTCTATCTTAAGCTCATTTCCATTAGGTAGGGAAACGATACATTTCAATACTGAACCCACATAAACATAATCCTTAACCTGTGCCACAAGTTCAAACCCATCAACAGGCTTTGTCTCAAACTTCATTTTTTCAGGTCTAACGGATATAGTTGCGTATTCAAGAAGGCTGAAATCCTCTGGACATGCAACCTTAACAGCACCATTTTCCAGGGTCATTGTAGCAATACCATCAGTAATGTTAGTAATGCAGCCATCGTAAATATTGGTTTCTCCAATAAATGTTGCAACAAATCTTGTCTTTGGCTTTTCATATATTTCTGAAGGCGTTGCCAACTGCTCGATAACTCCACTGTTCATAACTGCTATTCTGTCACTCATTGTAAGAGCTTCCTCCTGGTCATGAGTTACATATATAAATGTTATATTCAGTTTTTTCTGAAGTCTTTTAAGCTCCAGCTGCATCTGTTTTCTAAGCTTAAGATCCAGCGCTCCAAGCGGCTCATCGAGAAGCAGTACCCTTGGTCTGTTTATAAGTGCTCTTGCAATGGCAACTCTCTGTTTCTGTCCACCTGAAAGCTGTGAAGGATATCGTTTTTCAAAACCGTTAAGCTGCACCATATCCATCATGGCAAGCACTCTTTCTTTGATTTCCTTTTTAGGAACCTTTTTCATCTTAAGTCCATATGCTATATTATCGAATATGGTTTTATGTGGAAATAATGCGTATGTCTGAAACACCGTATTAACATTTCTCTCAAATGGTTCCTTTTCTTCTATTGATTCTCCCTCCACCTTTATACTTCCTGTGGATGGCTCTTCAAAGCCTGCAATCATTCTTAATGTAGTTGTCTTTCCACATCCTGAAGAACCAAGAAGTGTTAAGAACTCTCCCTCTTCTATAGAGAGATTGAGATTTTTCACAACATGATTGCTTCCATATAACTTATTTACTCCTTCTATTTCAACAATCTTACCCATGGGGATTCACCTCTCTTGTTAAAGCTGATACTTGGTATTATGTAATGCCGCTTATAATGCTTTTGTACCACGTTCACCTGTTCTTATTCTTACAACATCTTCAATATCTCTTATAAAGATTTTTCCATCACCTACATGATCTGTTGCACAGGTTTCTCTGACACATTCAATGATATGTTCTACTTCCTTGTCTTCAACAACAACCTCAACCTTTACCTTAGGAAGAAGATTTATGGTTGTCTTAAAGCCCTTTATCTCATTTACAGCATTGGCATCATCTGTTGTTACACCCTTCTGGGTTCCACAGCCCATTGCAGTGTAAAGTGTCATACCACCGCAATTTACATCATCAAGAATTTTCTTAATGTCCTCAAGCTTCTCTGGTCTGATAATCATAACTAATTCCTTCATAACTATTCCTCCTGACATGTGATAAATATTTTGATTTTTTGTTAACCTTATATTTTAAAGCCCTATAGGTTTTGGCCTTACAGGTTTTGCTTTACTCATATTCCTTTACCATCTTGAACAGCTGGACCCTGCTTTTTATTCCCATTTTCCTGTATATGTTAAGAATGTGCTTTTTNNGAGCTATTACCAACTCCTCGCATATGTCAGGATTATTTTTACCCGACATTAAAAGCTCTAGAACCATATGCTCTCTTCTTGTCAATTCATATTTGTATACAGCCTCTGTTATTGTAAGCTTTCCGGCTGTCATATCACCATTTTTCTTATATTGGTCAAGTCTGTATGCCAGATGATCCTTCAAAATATCAAGTACAAATATATCGTCATACTCAAAATCTTCTTTACCAATTGTTCTGTAAAAGGTTATTGCACCAAGAAACTTTTTATGTCTTGCTATTACTATCTGCAATGCGTAATGCCAGTTATTAGGTTTATAAACCTTTTTATAATAATCAGTTTCTATTCTTGCCTCATCTGATATAATGTCTGACTCCCTGTAGATGAGCATCTTTCCACTGTTTACTATTCCCCTGCTGTAATCTATATCCTCATATTCCTCTGACAGATCCACATCACAGTTATATGTAACAGGTCTTGTAAGCAGCCTGCCCGGCTCATCTGACGACAGATAAAAATCTGCGCTGTCATAATCCAATACCATCTTCAGTCTCTCAAGAAGCTCATATCTCATTTCATCAAAATTTTCCGTTGTATAGATTTTATAAATGATGTTATTAAGTAAAATCCAATCGTTGGTTTCAAGTTTCTTCATGATATATCACTTCCTTTCCCCGTAAACAAAAAGAAAGGCAAGGGAACTAATATGGCTCCCTTGCCTTTGTTGTTGTCTCACATAGTATCACACAAATACTATATAGTCAATACCACTTTTGTACTACTTTTATACTTATTATATGGTATTTTAATGAAATAATGTACTTAATTTCATTGTATCCGGATATATTTTTGTATAAAGCCGTTAACCGGGATCGAACCGGTGACC
>DEDL01000013.1:0-26671 GCA_002349525.1 Lachnoclostridium sp. UBA2905 | reverse complement strand
GACCTACGCATTACGAGTGCGTCGCACTACCGACTGTGCTATAACGGCATCTCTTGTCACAAATATGTGACAACTGTATAATTCTATCATATTAATTAAAAAACATCAACAATAGTTCTGTGATTTTATTTTTCTGCCAAGTAAAATTATACTCCAAGTCTGCGATTTATATTAATAATAATTCTGTGATTTATATCAGCGCACCTGCTACAACATAATAACTGCTGCCATATTGCCCCTTTTGCCCCCGGTTTGGCGGTGGGATATCATAATATCAGGATTATGACATGTGCATATGTCAGGCATACTTATATTTTCCTTTTTAAGCCCGGCATTCTCGAGAATAATACGGTTTGCTTCCCAGAGGTTAAGCTGGTATTTGCCATTATGCTTATCACGCAGTATCTCATCATGGTTTTTTGCTGCAAATGCATCCAAAAAACATGATGCAACATCTTCGCTTACTTCGTAACAATCCATACAGATTGACGGTCCAATAACAGCAATAATATTTTCACGTTTACAGCCCATATTATTACACAGATATTCTGTTGTGATTCTGCCCATTCCTGCCACAGTTCCCCGCCATCCAGAATGAGATGATGCTATAACCCTTTTCACCGGATCATAAAACAATAAGGGAACACAGTCAGCGTAAAATGTCATAAGGGGAATGTCAGGTATATCCGTAACAAGACCGTCCATACCCTCAAGTCCCTTTTCTCCATGCATTCCCAGTCCCTTATCTTTTTCTGTTACATAAGCAATCCTTGTATCGTGAACCTGATCTGAAAAAACCGTATCTTCAAAATTATAACCTACTGCTTCTGCAAAGAGTCTGTGATTGTCTCTGACATTTTCATATTCGTCTCCACGCATAAAGCTAAGATTCATGCTTTTATATATACCACTACTGACTCCACCTTCTCTTGTTGAAAATCCATGCACTACACCTGCTTTACTCAAAGAATCAAAAGTCAGAAAACATACACCGTTTTCCGACTTATTGACTGTAGTTTTGCCGATTTTCTTAACAGGAATACTTTTAAGTCTATTACGATTATTTGTATCCAAAATATTTGTCAATTCCATTAGCCATTCCCTTTACCATGCTGTTCTGATAATCATCATCCTGCATTTTTATATCTTCCTGCTTATTGGTCATAAAGCCCATCTCTATAAGAGTCACAGGAATTTTGCTCCAGTTGGTTCCTGTAAGGTCATCTCTGACAATACAGCCCCTGCTTTTTGTTCCGGCTTTCTTACACATTGAAGAAAGCACACAGTCAGAAAGCTTTTTACTCTTTTTGCTTAAACTGCCTACATACCTGTTACGGGCAGAAGGATAAAGAGCACTTGCTCCTGTAACTGATGAACTGCCTGCAGCATCTGCATGTAATCTTATGTATATATCAGAATTTTCATTGGCAATTTCCGCTCTCTCTTTATTTGAAATATTCACATTGTTCTTCTTACGTATCTGAACAACCTTGTATCCTCTTTCCTTAAGCTCTGTTTCTAACTTCTTTGCTACTGCAAGAGTAAGCTTGTATTCAGGAACCCTTGTATATACTCCGGTTGTTCCTCCTGCAACCTTAGCCTTACGTGTTGAAGCTCCAGGACCCACAGGCTCTGTATTGCCATTAGCTCTTGCCTGATGTCCGGCATCTATTGCAATTATTTTTTTAGGCTTTATCTTAACCTTTACTGAGGCAGCTACAGCTCCATTTGCAGTATCAGCTGATGCAGAAACCCTTATAGTTCCGGCACGCTGTGTTTTTAACAGACCATTTTCATCTATGGCAGCATACTTTGTCTTATCTACCTTCCAGCTTATCTTTGCGGATGAATCTCCCATAAGCTCGGCCTCAAATTGAAATGATCTGCCGGCAGTAATCTTTTTGCTGCTCTTTGTAAATACTATGGTATTCTGTGATGCATCATTTTCTCCTGCATATGTTTTAAGGACTGCTCCCTGACTGTTTCCAACCGTCTGTACAGCCGCCTGACCCTTTGCTTCCACGACCGCCTGTCCCTCTGCTTCACATAACGGACTTCCAGTAACAGCAAATGAGCACACAGCCAATGTTATTGCCAGGCCCTTTATAGCATTTCTTAATCCTGCTTTCAACATATTTAATTCCCCCTTGTAATAATCATTATTATTTGTCACCATCTGGCAATGGCTCGATAATATTCTTATATATATGAACAAGACATGTTGTTGATACGATAAATGACATTACCTCTGCAATTGGGAATGACCACCATACTGCTTCAAGTCCACCAAGCTTTGCAAGAATAAAGGCAGCCGGAACAAGCACAACAAGCTGTCTCATGATTGATACGATAAGACTAAATGTAGCCTTTCCAAGTGACTGGAATACTGTTCCTGCAACGATACAGAACCATGCAACAAGGTAATGAACACCTATAATTCTAAGTGCTGGTACACCAATTCTAAGTAATTCGTCTGAAGCCTTGAAAAGTCCCAGTAAGACTTCTGGAATAAGTTCAAATGCTGCAAAACCTGCTAACATAAATCCACATGCAACTATCATGCTTATCTTTATAGTCTTTAACATACGATGTTTGTTCCTTGCACCATAGCTGAATGCAATAATTGGTGTAACACCATTATTAAGACCAAATACAGGCATGAAGAAGAAGCTCTGAAGCTTAAAATAAACTCCAAATACAGCTGTTGCCGTTGATGAAAATTCAATAAGAATTCTATTCATGCAATATGTCATAATAGAACCTATTGACTGCATAATAATAGATGGAATTCCAACTGCATATATTGTTCCAATTATTTTCTTATCAGGTCTGAAGCCCTTAAAGTTAAGCTTTATCTCATGATTAAATTTAATGTTAAGTACAAATGCTATAATTCCTGCAACACACTGTCCGATAACTGTTGCAATTGCAGCACCGGCAACCTCAAGTCTTGGGGCACCAAATAAACCAAATATAAGAATTGGATCAAGAATAATATTGGTAATGGCACCGCATAACTGTGATGTCATACTAAACATAGTCTTTCCTGTAGATGTAAGAAGTCTTTCGAAGAAAAACTGTGCAAACAAACCAAATGAACATGCCATAACAATACTAAGGTATTCAACACCCATTTCCATAATATGCATATTATCTGACTTTACCTGTCCAGCATAAAATGGCTTTACAACCGTTAAACCAAGTACAAGGAACAGTAAAAAACTAAGTACATATATAAATGCGCCGTTCTTAGCTGTATCATTGGCTCTTTTATAATTTTTCTCTCCAAGTGACTTGGATAAAAGTGCATTCACACCAACTCCTGTTCCGGCACCAACTGCAATCAAAAGTGTCTGCAATGGGAATGCCAATGAAACTGCTGTAAGTGCATCTTCTGATAATTTGGCAACAAAAATACTATCAACAATATTATATAATGCCTGCACCAACATGGAAACCATCATTGGAAGTGACATATTAAATACAAGCTTTGTGACAGGCATTACGCCCATTTTGTTCTCTTTAACCTGAGCCTGTTCGTTACTCATTATTGTTCTCCCTTCAACTTAAATATAACAAATGGATTGTCGCAAATATATATTGTAACAATAATATTTTTTCATGTCAAACAGATTCCTTTCATTGTTTCTATTGAGAGCCTTTTAAAAATATCTATTCAGATTCTTTTCGCAATTTCATCTCAGCTTCTTTTTGCAATTTCTATTCATTGCGGTCAAATACTTCCTTATTCAGGGCACCCTGCTGCTTTGAAACGATAGTTGTGCATACAGCATCTCCTGTAATATTAACTGCAGTTCTTAACATATCAAGAATTCTGTCAATACCCATTATAAGAGCAATTCCCTCTGTTGGAAGACCTACTGAGGTAAGAACCATTGACAATGTTACAAGTCCTACACTTGGAACTCCAGCTGTTCCAATTGAAGCAATAGTTGCTGTAGCAATAACTGTACATATTGCTGATGCACTAAGCGGAATATTATATGCCTGAGCAATAAAAATAACCGCAACTCCCTGCATGATTGATGTACCATCCATGTTAATAGTTGCACCCAATGGAATGGTAAATGATGATATCTGCTTTGATACACCCATCTTCTTATGAAGTGTTTCTATTGACATAGGTATTGTTGCATTAGAGGTTGATGTTGAAAATGCAAACATCATTACTGGGAAAAACTTTTTGATAAATCTTATAGGATTTAACCTTGTAAATATAAATAAAAGTATCTGATATACTCCAAAACACTGAAGTGCCAGTGCCAGCATTACGCAAAGCATGTATTTGAGCATAGGCAAAAATGCATCAAATCCAATAAGTGAAAATGTCTTTGCAATAAGACAGAAAACTCCGATTGGAGCAACCTTCATGATTGACATAGTCATTTCCATCATGATGTCATTCCACTGGCTGAAGAAATTGGCAACGGTTGATGTGTTGTTGCCAAGCTTTGCAAGAAGTACACCTGTAAACAATGCAAATACAATTATAGGAAGCATATCCCCATTTGAAAGTGAATTAAAAATATTGACCGGTATTATATTAAGAAGTGTATCAACCATTGAAACCTTCTCTGCATCAGGTACCGGTGAGGTTTCAACATTGGAAACATCCATTCCGATTCCAGGACTGATAATAGATGCCACACCAAGAGCAAGGCATATGGCAAGTGCTGTTGTTACAAGATAAAATATGATTGTCTTAACTCCAACCTTACCCAATGTCTTTGTATCACCAATTGCCATACTTCCACATACAAGTGAACAAAATACAAGAGGTACAACCAGCATCTGCATAAGTCTTATGAAGCCATTACCAAGAACATACAATATCCCATTAACAAGTACTGTATTCCTGAAATAACCTGACGGCATAAAATAATGTATAAGCACTCCCGCTATAGCACCTGTAATAAGCGCAATAAATATCTTGGTGGATAGACCCATTTTCTTCTTTTCTTTTTTTGTTTCACTCTTATCATTTTTAATATCCTTTATTTTTTCATCTGCCATTACTGGTTTTCTCCGGTTTCTTCAATATATTTTTTAAGGGTTACTCTCCAGTCAGCCGGAATAGGAAGCCCTGTAATTCTAAGCATCATATTATCAAGGACTGAATATTTGTCCTTAGCACCTTCTTTGAGAACAACCTTGAGTTTATTTTCAAGGCCTGTGTATTCAAGCACTGTATTTGCAAATTCAAGCCTTGAACATGATCCGCCAGAGCATACAGCATGATAAATTCCATAATGCTCTCCGTCTATGAAAATCTTAATTATCTTCGCAAGTTCCTCAGCAGATGTAGGTACAGCATAGGCATTGTCATCAAGGACAAGTGTGTCCACATTCTCATCATTGGCCGCCTCAATGACCTCATCCACGAAATCTGTTCCAATTCCATAAACCCAGGAGCTTCTTATAATAACATATCTGTTCATAAGCTCCCTTACAAGACGCTCACCTGCGTACTTTGACTTGGCATATATTCCCTCAGGCTTTGGAAAATCAAACTCATTATATGGAGTCTCTGATTTTTCCGAAAAAATATCATCTGTTGACAGCTGAATCAGCTTTGCGTTTATATGTTCTGCTGCCTGTGCAAGATTTCTTGCTCCGACAGCATTAACATCATATGAATGATCAACGTTTTCTTTGAGTGAGCCTGTTTTCTCATGAAATCCAGAACAATTTATGATAACGTCCGGTCTGTTCATTTTGATAAATGAATACACCTGATTTTCATCAGTTATATCTACTTCATCCTTGTCTGTATCAAATATTTCATATTCCACTACATCAAGAAGTGACATAAGTGCCTGTCCTGTTCTTCCTCTTGAGCCTGTAATCCATATTTTTTTCATAGTTAATTCTCTCCTCGTATTCAAATTATTTTGTGCAGGCAATACCTTGCAGATTTAATCTCACAATATAACATTCGCGTATTTTGTGCAGACAATACCTTGCAGATTTAATCTCACAATATAACATTCGCGTATTTTGTACAGGCAATACCTTGCAGATTTAACCTCACAATATAACATTCGCGTATTTTGTGCAGGCAATACCTTGCAGATTTAGTCTCACAATATAACATTCGCGTATTTTGTGCGGGCAATACCTTGCAGTTTTAATTTTGCAATAGTGATGTTTTGATTGTAGATTTGCATTTTTTCCCAGGGATATAATCCTTGTTCACTTCAATTCCATTTTCTATAATTCCGTCTGGACATAAGGCGTACAGTTCATTAACACTTTCTCCCAAACCATCTTTGTTACAAGCTGTAAATGGTTTTATATTTTTTCCATTAATTCCTGCTTCGTTTACAAATGTCTTTACCACTTGTGGCAGTCTTCCATTCCATACTGGAAATCCCAGGTAAACCATATCGTATTGTCCCAGGTCAGGTGGTGCATTATATAAACCTACATATTCATTTTCTTCGTACTCACGCCTTGCTTCAGCAATAACTTCCTCGTCTTTATAGGGATATATTTTGTCAGCCTCTATCTCATATATATCGCCACCGGTAAGTTCCTTTATATACTCCGCCATGTACTCCGTTTCACCAGAATACGAATAATATGCCACTAAAATCTTTTTATCGGTGACCTTTACCGGACACTTTATGGTTTTGCCCTGAATCTTCACCTTAATATAAGTTTTGCCCTGACAAAGTCCCCGTATTCTTAGTGTAAATGAATTCTTGCCAAGCTTTTTTGCACTTATAATATTTTTATTACCAACAAAAAAGCTCCACTTTGAAGAACCACTATTACATAAGGAAATGTCTCTTACAGCCTCCTTATTCATAGTAATAGCTGATTCACTCAGACAGGCATAATCACGGTTAAGCACACCTCGAACCGTATTATATATAAGTCTGTTCGTTGATTCAGTATAATGAAGACCATCAACAGTTCCAAATCCCTTACTTTTCATAACCCTTGATGTATCAATATACTTAATTCCTGCTGATGAATTATCCACATAATACCTGATTCCAGAATTAAATGAGCTGATTCCACCATATTTTGAAAGCATGGCACCATCTACCGGATTAACAGACATGAGATAAAGATCAACGCCTTTCCACTCATTTTTCAAAAGAGATTTGTAGCGATTAATATACGTGTTGCGGTTCCACAGATCATTCACGCCCCAGCCAGATACAATAACCCATTTATCAATTGACTTCTTAGACTTCATAATATTATTGATCTGAGGCAGTCCCTGGGAGACAAACCAGTTATAACCCATACCGCTCTTACATACCACAAAAGTATCCTTCTTGCTCTTAAGATCAACGGTAAGATTAAGCCTTCTGATACGCGAATCCCCCGTAAAAATAAAACCTGTTCGCTTTACTGAAAGATTATTATTGCCTGACGAAAGGCTACTATTACCTGACAAAAGGCTACTATTGCCTGACAAAAGGCTACTATTACCTGTCGAAAGGCTATTATTGCCTGTCGAAAAGCTATTATTGCCTGTCGAAAAACACATCGCCTGCTCTGGTATGTGCTTTGACATCTTTGTTGGTATATTACCTGACTTATTGGCTGGCATGTTCGCTGATGTATTCACTTGCATGTCCACTGATGTATTCGCTGACATAACCGACTTTGCTTCAACCAGATAATCCGACTTTCCCCACACAATGCATATCACACAAACAGTAAAAACAAAAAACCTCCTTTTTAAACACCTGAAAACCCTTTTTAAAAACTTAAATTCCCTATTTAAAAACAGTAACGGTCTTTTTAAAAATCCAGAAACCCATTTTAAAAACCTAAAGGCCAGATTAAAAACCAAACTAAAGTTCATATTAAAATTCGAATTAAAGTTCAAATTAAATATCCAATCAGATCCCAAATTAAATCCCAATTCCAAAACTCCTTTAACATAGTCCATTGAGTTCAAACACATCCTAACGTATGTTTTTATATACATTTTTAACAAATTATACCGCAAAAATTTCATTAATGAAAGACAAAAAATACTCAGGTTTTTCAGACGCCCAAAACAAAGAGGAATGGTTTCGCTGATATTCGAAACCATTCCTCTTTACTTGCTTTCTAATATTATACTGTTATTCCACCTGCGAAATTGGTACTAATACATGGTTTTCCACACCTTCTAGTACCAATTCTTCTCTCATCATTCCCGGTTCTCGCAGATTTAAAAAGGAAAATAGCTTGTGTTCGCTCAGGTGCTTTGAGCCCGTCGGCACTTAATGAGCACAACGTGCGAATTTAGTACCGCTACGAGGCGAAAGCAGCGAAAGCGTGCCTGGAGAACACAAACTATTTTCCTCCCCTATTTTCCTCCCCATCACTCACTACTCTTCATTGAAAACATAACCCACTCCGCAATATTAGTAGCGTGATCTCCAATTCTCTCAAAATACTTGGCAACCATAAGCAGGTCTGTTGCCTGCTCGCCATCCTTATTTTCTGAAAGAATCATTTTAATAATATCTTTTTTAACAGTGTCAAACAGATCATCCACAATATCATCATGCTTTATAACCTGTTTTGCTTTTTCAATATCCTTTTCAACATAAGCCTCAACGCTCCAGTTTAACATCACAACTGTTTCCTTGGCCATTTTTCTGATGTCAGTCAAATCTGGTTTTTCTGCGCCATTTGACATATAAATAGTCATTTCTGATATGTCAGCAGCGTGGTCTCCAATTCTTTCCATATCTGTCACCATTTTCATGGCAGCCGTGATATTACGCAGATCCCTTGCAACAGGCTGCTGCTGGATAAGCAGATTAAAACATATATTTTCAATCTTCTTTTGTGCCCTGTCAATAAGCACATCATTTTCCATTATTTTTTTTGCAGAATCCACATCATAATTTACAAGTGCGCTTACTGCTTTGCCAATTGCTTCCTCAATAAGCTCACACATTCTTATCATTTCACTGTTCAATTCATTTAACTGTTCGTCAAATTTATTTCTCATAATGACCTCCCCTGGTATCAGCCGAAACGACCTGTTATGTAATCTTCAGTACGTTTATCCTGTGGATAAGAAAATATGGTCTTTGTCTTATTGTATTCAACCATCTCTCCAACAAGGAAAAATGCTGTATAATCAGATACTCTTACTGCCTGCTGCATATTATGTGTTACCACAACAACAGTGTATTTCTTTTTGAGTTTTTCCATGAGATCTTCAATTTTAGATGTTGATATAGGGTCAAGGGCTGAGGTTGGCTCGTCCATCAGAAGTATTTCCGGAGATACTGCAAGAGATCTTGCAATACATATTCTCTGCTGCTGTCCTCCAGACAAACCTAAAGCTGATTTTTTAAGTCTGTCCTTAACTTCATCAAATATTGCAGCACTTTTAAGACTTTCCTCTACTATCTGATCTAACTGTGACTTATTCTTTATTCCGTGAACCCTTGGACCATAGGCAATGTTGTCATAGATGCTCATTGGAAAAGGATTAGGCTGCTGAAAAACCATTCCGACCCTTTTTCTAAGTATTGTTGTATCTACATTTCCACCATAAATATCTTCGCCGTCAAGACTTACCTTGCCCTCTATTCTTACATTATCAACCATGTCATTCATTCTGTTAAGTGTTTTAAGAAAAGTGGATTTTCCACATCCTGACGGTCCAATAAATGCTGTTATAGCATTTTCATGGATATCCATACTTACATCTTTAAGTGCATGATTATCACCATAATACAGATTCAGATTTTTCACTGAAATCTTGACTCTATTTTCATTTTCCATAACTTATTCCCCTCTTTCACCTTATTCTTTCATCTTATTTAAGTCTGTTCACATCAAATTTTCCTGCCAACATCTTGGTTCCGGCATTTATCAGGAAAACAATAGCTAACAATACAAGTGCAATTCCAAATGCTGTGCCAAAGTCACCTTCACTTGTTGCACTAAGATACAACTGTATTGTAAGTGTTCCACCGGACTGGAAAAGCTTTGGGAAAAGTGCTGCAAGTGTTTTTGGCAATGCCTTCGCACTTCCTGCTGTAAACAATAAAGCTGCCGACTCTCCTACAATTCTTCCTACTGCCAATATGACACCGGTAATTATACCCGACATTGAACTTGGAATTAATATGGTTCTTATCATGTGCCATTTTCCGGCTCCAAGTCCTATTGCGCCATTTCTGTAGGAATCAGGTACCGTTTTAAGTGCTTCCTGGGTATTTCTTGTTATAAGTGGAAGTACCATCAGTATAAGTGTGAGAGAACCTGTAAGAAGGGAATATCCCATATGTAATGTTTCTCCAAAAAATACCATTCCAAATAAACCAAATATGATTGAAGGGATTCCTGCCAATGTTTCCGTAGCATATTCAATTATTGTTACCAGCTTTCCGGCCTTTGCATATTCATTCAGGTAAATTGCAGTTCCTACTCCCACCGGTGTAGCTATAAGCATGGTAATAATGATAATATACAGTGTATTTACGATATTACCTGCAATACCAACAGTTCCTTTAAGCTTTGAGGTTACTGTTGTAAGAAATGACCAGTTTACTGACGATATACCTCTTACAAATACGTATATAATTATGCCTGCCAGAAGAAGAACTGATAAAAATGAGCAAACATATATAAGAATGTACATAATTATATCTGAAACTCTTTTTTTACTTTTAAGCATTTGTCATTACATCCCTTCTTCTCATTTTCAGAAGAATAAAGTTAATGATCATAATAAATATGAACAACACTAATCCAACTGTGAATAATACCTGTCTGTGAACACCTGATGAATAGCTCATTTCACTTACAAGCTGGGTTGTCAGGAATCTAACTGAATTAAATGGAAGTGGCACATTAACCGAACCACCGGCAACCATATTAATTGCCATTGCCTCACCTAATGCCCTGCCTATTCCAAGAACAACCCCTGTAAGTATTCCTGACTTCGCAGCAGGGATAATTACCTTAAAGATAGTCTGGATTTTAGTGGCTCCCAGGGCAAATGATGCGTTTTTAATGTTTCCTGGCACAAGCTTTAATGAACTGGTGCTTATACTGATTACTGTAGGAAGTATCATAATTGCCAGAACTATTATGGCAGCTAAAAGATTTGCTCCTCCTGTAAACTGATGCTCCGGTTTATTTTTAAAAACAAGAAGCTCCAGTTTATACAGGAAAGGATTAAGTACCATCATTCCGATAAGTCCATATATTACAGATGGAATCGCAGCTAAAAGCTCTACAGCTCCACCTACTATTGTCGCAATTTTTTTACCTGCTAACTCTGACAAGAACACTGCAGTAAGCAGTCCAACCGGTATTCCAATAAGCACTGCCATAAATGTTCCAATTATTGATGACAGTATTATATATGCTATTCCGTATGCAGGAGGATTGGCAGTGGGTTTCCACACATTACCGAAAAGCAGTTCAGCTATTCCAACATTTTTAAGTGCAGGAGTACCTTTTATAAACATGTATACGGTAATGGATACAACTGCCAAAACACCGGTTATGGCACATATAAGAAAGATCATTTTTGCTGTTTTTTCAATAACTTTATTCATACTCTTCATCCTTCATAAGTAAAGAATTATAAGCCCTGCTTCGTTTTATTGATTAATCAGGAATTATAAGTCCTACGTTTTTAATAACTTCTTTTCCTTCGTCTGATTTAATATAATCAAACCATGTTTTTACAAGATCATTCTGCTCTGAGATTTCACCCTTTGTAGCCATAACAAATGGACGTGAAAGCATATATTCTCCAGCCTTGATTTTTTCCTCTGAAGGCTCAACACCATTTAACTTAACTTCGCTTACTGTGTCATCTACAACATCAAGTGAAACATATCCAATTGCTCCCGGAGTTGTTGCTACCTTTGCAAGTACTGCACCTGTTGAATCAAGCTCCTGAGCATAATTACACTGATCTTTGATCTCAAGAAGTTCTTCAAAAGCATCTCTTGTTCCTGAACCAGCTTCTCTTCCCAGTACTACGATTGACTGATCTTCTCCGCCAAGGTCGCTCCAGTTGGTGATCTCACCCTTGTAGATTTTTCCAAGATCATCTGATGTAATATCAACAACCTTGTTATCCTTATCTGCTATAACAGCAATACCATCAATTGCTACTACATTTTCAACTTCTCCCTGTGCCTTCTCTTCATCCTTTAAGCCTCTTGAAGCATTTCCAATATCAATGCTTCCTGCTGCCAGAGATTCAAGACCAGCTCCTGAACCTGTATATTCAGCTGTAACTGTAATTCCTTCATATTTGTTCATAAAGCTTTCTGACATTGCTTCGCAAAGCTTTTCCATTGAAGTACTTCCTGCAAGTGAAATGCTTCCTGTAAGATCACTTCCTGTATCAGCATCTGCTTCGTCTGTTGTTTCAGTATTTGCATCATCCTCTGTCTGTGTAGCATTGTTATCTGCTGTTTCTGTTTTAGAACTTCCACAACCTGTAAGTCCAAATGCAAATGTACTTGCTACTAAAACTGCTGCAATTATTCTTTTTTTGTTTCTCATGATTATTTCCTCTTTTCATATAAAATTATTTTTGTGTCACTTAAGTTAACAACTTATATATTAAAGAGGTTCTGTAAAAACAAATATCATTTCCATGTAAATGAAGTGTAAAAAAATAATAAGCAATGTAAAGTAATATTTTCACTCTACATTGCTTATTATAATTATCTGCCAATACATCTCTTACATGGCGAATAGCCCTGTTTTTTTATCTCAGCTTCTGTTCCTTTAAACTTCTTTTTATTTAATTCCTTCATTTGCCTAACGCTGCTGCAGGATGGCACATGATATTTGTCTGTATTGGTGTTAATGATATAATCAGCAGTTTTTACATTCTCACTGCTCTCACCACTGTTAGATTTTTTTACTTTTTTACCTGCCCTGTGACTGTTACCATTGGAATAATCTATAACTATTCCCGGCTGGGTGTTATAGCAAAATACATTAAAACATATTCCGGATCCCTTGTCCTCTACCGACCAGGCCTCCATCTTTACACCCTTTGCAACAAGATTGTTTTTTTCAAATACCGGAGTTACCCTGTACAAGACATGGTTCCCGGTTTCATTTACATAATCAGCCACCATATTTTCAAATGGAAACATTCCCTCAACATTAAGGTATCTTGTTCCTGTTATAAGATTCTTTACATTGGCATTCTCACCGGCAAGCTGATATCCTATAAGATGACATCTGTTATACAGATAATTGCCATCAATAAGATCATTATATTTCACCGTATGCCATCCTGAAGGACGAACCTGTCCGATTGGACCTCTTTTATCCACAGGCATTATCTCTTTGCATACATTTGCATATGCAACTCCGCACCTTCCAAGCTTATCAAGTCTTGAATATGTTTCAAATGCCTTTTTATTCTTCTTTTCTTTCCTGGTGAATTCAGGTTTATTGCCATTAAGCTCCTTATATGGACTGGTGGCAGCATTTGATATCTTTGTAGGCTTTTTTTTTGCTGTGGCAGTCTGCTTTATATTTTTTTCAGTTACCGCTGCCTGTGCCACAGGTGCATTAAATTCTGTAGCATATTCTGTAACAGATGATACAGTCAATGCAAGTGCAAAAATTAATGTTGCCTTTTTTAATAGAAGCCTGTGTTGTACCCTATGTTGTGGACCATGTTGTACGCTACGCTGTTCGCTACGCTGTTCGCTATGTTGTATGCTACGTTGTATGCTTTGTTGCACACTATGTTTTAGGCTTTGTCTTTCACTATGCGTATTTTTTGATTCAAAAAACATGTTTACCTCCATATATATATGGCCAATATTATATGCAATATACATATTAATGGCATTCCTACAACAAAATACCAGTGTTTTGTCTTATGTCTGAAAAGGTACATTCCTGCCAAAGTTCCTATGCTTCCCCCTAGCAGGCTCACCAGAAACAAGGTCTTTTCAGGTATTCTATACCTGTGCTTTATGGCTTTTCTCTTATCTATAAACATTACAAATACTCCTGCAATATTCATGATAATAAGATAGGCCACTATTATTTTGCAATAAATACCCTCCATCAGATTTCTCCAATTCTTCCTATAATATTATAAAGTAATTATCCAACATGAGCATATGGTGAGTCATCATTATTTTTATTGTACTCTTTTTCATATTCTTTAAGAGCACGTCTCTCACCAGGTGTCATAGCCTTTGGAACATCAATCTGTATTATAGCATATTCATCACCGTGGTTTCCAGGATTTTTCATGTCAACAATTCCCTTGCCCTTAAGTCTTACCCTGCTGCCGGATGCGGTTCCCGCCTTAATTTTTAGCATTACGCTTCCATATAATGTCTGAACCTTTACTTCACCGCCAAATACCGCAGTGGTGTAGGGAATATATACGTTAGTATATACATCCAGTCCTTTTCTCTCATATCCCGCTTTATCCCTGACAGTGACTTTAAGAAGAAGGTCTCCTCTCTTTCCATTACGGCCCATATGACCCTTACCCTTAAGCCTTATGCTCCTGCCGGTATCGATTCCCGCCGGAATATTAATCTCTAACGACTGCGTTTTTCCATCACTATCTTTCAAATTAATTATCTTTTTACCACCAAATACTGCCTCATCAAATGAGACCACTATATCTGCTTTAAGATCAAGCTCTTCCTGTTCAGAATCATCATTATAATTATTAAAGCCTCTTGAAAAATGCCTTTCCCAGGATTTTTCATGACCAAAGCCTCTTGTTCCATGACCGAACAGATTTTTCAGAATGTCGTCCATGTCTTCATCTGACCCTTCAAAATGAAATTCATGAAAGCCGCCATTTCCAAAGCCGGTATTTCCAAAGCCACCGTTTGTAAAACTTCCATTTCCAAAGCCGCCTGCTCCTCCATTATTGCCGTAAGCGCCCTGGAAACCTTCCTCAAATGCAGCATGACCATATGTGTCATAAAGCTTTTTCTTCTTTTCGTCACCTAAAACATCATATGCTTCATTTACCTCTTTAAAATGCTCTGCAGCACTTAAATTACCCTCATTGCTGTCCGGATGATATTTTTTTGCAAGCCTTCTATATGCTTTTTTTATTGTTGAACTATCTGCATTTCGACTTACACCTAATACTTCATAGTAATCTCTTTTCTTATTCATCATTCTTCACCTCCCGACGTTTTCTAAACAAGTAAAAGATGGGAGAACCATTAACAGTCCTCCCATCTCCTTTCTATCAAATGATGTCACACTGGATTATAATCCATTCGACTATTATCCCTCAATCGCAATGGTATGTTTCTCTTCAACCTGTGGTTTTGCTTCCTTTTTAGGAACAAAGAGTTTCAAAATACCATGCTTAAACTCAGCTTTGACATCTTTCTCGCCTATATCTTCGCCAACATAAAAGCTTCTGCAGCATGCTCCGGCATAACGCTCTCTTCTTATATATTTACCGGTATCTTTTTCCTTTTCATCCTTATCAAGACCCTTGCCGGCACTAATTGTAAGATAACCATCCTTAAGCTCTGCAGATACATCATCTTTTGCAAAACCTGGCAGATCAACGATAAGTTCATAGCCTGAATCGGTTTCCTTAATATCTGTCTTCATGACATGTTTTGCGTTTCTGCCATAAAGCTTCTTCTCTACATCCTTCATCTCCTTGTTGCCATATCCATAGTAGAATGGGAAATCATTAAAAAAGTCATCAAATAAATTCTCTCCAAAAACATTTGTCATTAACATAAGTCATCTCTCCTTTTAAACTTTTAATTATTTTGCAATCATCTGAAAATAATTATTAAATATTGTTAATATGTTTTCGGACTCGGGATAAAGGGGTTATTTCTGATTTCTATCTTTTATTTTCTATCTTTTACCTCTTCCTTTGTTCTATATGTAATATAACACTTATTATTAGCACTGTCAAGAGGTGAGTGCTATTTTTTTTGTGAAGATTTTGTGAACTATTATTAAGGCTTATTTACACTTCAGCAATAACACTTAATCATCAATAACACTTAATATATCTCTTGCAACATGCACACCACTTGCTGATGCGTGAGAGAGTGAATGAGTTATTCCACTTCCATCTCCGATTATATAAAGTCCTTCATACTTAGTTTCAAGTTTCTCATCAACTTCAACTTCCATATTGTAAAATTTAACTTCTACACCATAAAGGAGCGTATCCTCATTAGCTGTACCCGGTGCAATTTTATCAAGAGCATATATCATCTCAATAATGCCATCCAATATTCTCTTAGGAAGAACCAGACTCAAATCACCTGGTGTAGCGCTGAGAGTAGGTGTAATGAAGGCCTCTTCAATTCTGCTCTGTGTTGAACGTCTTCCACGAATAAGATCACCAAATCTCTGTACAATGACTCCTCCACCTAACATATTGCTGAGTCTTGCAATGCTTTCGCCATATCCGTTAGAATCCTTAAATGGTTCTGAAAAATGTTTTGCAACTAAAAGAGCAAAGTTTGTATTCTCAGTCTGACGCTTTGGATCCTCATAGCTATGTCCGTTTACAGTTATAATTCCATTGGTATTCTCACTTACAACTGCGCCCTTTGGATTCATACAGAAGGTTCTTACCTTATCACCATATTTTTCTGTACGGTATACAATTTTGCTTTCATAAAGTTCATCCGTAAGATGTGCAAATATTGCAGCTGGAAGTTCAACCCTGACTCCAATATCAACTCTGTTAGATTTGGTTGGAATATCCATTTCCTTGCATACCTGTTCCATCCACTTGCTGCCACTTCGTCCAACAGATATGATACATTTTCTGCAGGAATATGTTTCTTCGTTACATTTTATAACGTAGCTGCCCTTCTCAGTAAGCACTGTTGAAACTGGCGAATCAAAGTAAAAATCCACCTTATCCTTAAGATAGTCGTATAAATTCTCAAGTACTACGTAATTGATATCAGTTCCCAAATGACGTACCGATGCATCTAAGAGATGAAGATCATTCTGCATACAAACAGTTTTAAATCTTGTTCCAGCTGTAGAGTAAAGCTTAGTTCCCTCACCACCGTACTTCATATTAATATCGTCTACATAATTCATAAGCTCCAAGGCTTTTTTCTTACCTATATAATCGTACAGTGTACCACCAAAATCATTGGTTATATTATATTTTCCATCTGAAAATGCTCCAGCGCCACCAAATCCACTCATAATTGAACAGGTTTTACAGGCTATACAGCTTTTTATCTTATCTCCATCTATTGGGCACTTTCTCTTACCTAATTCATGGCCTGCCTCAAATATAGCCACCTTAAGTTCCGGTTCATTAGACACAAGCTCATATGCCGAAAAAATTCCACCTGGTCCTCCACCAATAATTATTATGTCATACTGCATATAATGTCCTCCTTGCATGTTGCGTTTATAACATTATTATTAAAATTTTCAAAAATATTATAGCACAACCAGGCAGGCAATTACAATAATTACAGCTATTCAGTTATTTTTCTGCTTCTTTGCTGCTCTTTACATAACTCTTTGCTGAATTAATTACAATAATAAGACCAAGGGCAATAAGGAGAACTGCAATTATAAGCTGCAGTCCATTAGCAATAAATACGGCTCCCCAGGTTGTCTCACCGGCAGGAATTGTAACAGCTGCTGCATTTGAAATTGCTTTTGCCATTGCTATAAGTCTCTGGACAAGAGCTGTAAATGTTACACAAAGCATGATAATAAGTGGTGGGAAAAGCATTTTGTTGCTTCTTCCTGTCATCTTAAGAAATACGCAGAGTGTAATTAATACAAGCGCACTTAACAACTGGTTTGCGGAACCAAATAATGGCCAGATATTTGCATATCCGATTTTAGTAAGTACAAATCCACATAATAAAGTAACAATTGTTGAAAAATATGTATTGCAAAGAAGCTTTCTCCATGGAGCTGCGTGTTCCATATCATCAACGCTGAACATTTCCTGAAAACTCATACGACCAATTCTTGCAACTGCATCAAGACTTGTTAATGCAAGAGCAGAAACACACATTGTCATAAATACTGTTGCCGCATAAACAGGCATACCAAACATTTCAAAAAATCCTGCAACACCACGGCTAAAAATCTGGAATGGTGTTCCTGTGGCTGCAGTTCCATCTGTTCCTGCGGCTGCACCGGCAACGCAAAGAGCTATAACAGCCAGAAGACTTTCCAAAACCATTGCACCATATCCAACCTTTAACATATCCTTTTCATTTTCTATAGTTTTTGATGATGTTCCTGAAGAAACAAGGCTGTGGAACCCGGATACAGCACCACAGGCAACTGTTACAAATAATATAGGGAACATTGTTCCAAGCTTTTCATTGTTAAATCCGGTAAATACAGGCAGGTTCATTGTAGGATGAGCCATAAATAATCCAATGACTGCGCCTGCAATCATACCGACGAACATAAATGTTGTCATATAATCTCTTGGCTGTTTTAAAAGCCACATTGGAAGAACTGCTGCAAAGAAAATATATACAAATGTAATATAGCTCCAAGTATTCTTACTGAATTCCAATGGACAATTCATACCAATTGCAAATGATGCAGCAACACATACAAGACCAAGAACTACTTCCTTCCAGCCACTGTAATTAAACTTCTTTTTTCCAATTCCAAATATTACTGCAAATACCATGAACATTATTGAAACCATTCCGGCTGCTCCGTTTGACCTTGCATCTGGCGAAAGACTGCTTACTCCATCAGTAACTACGTAAGCATCAAATGTACCGGCAACCATATCTGCAAATGCTGCAATAACAATCAGTGTAAATAACCAGCAAAAAACCAGGAATATTTTTCTTCCAAATTTTCCAATATACTTTTCAATGAGCATTCCCATTGATTTTCCTTCATTTTTTACTGAAGCATATAATGCTCCAAAGTCTGTCACAGCACCGAAAAATACTCCTCCGATAAGAATCCATAACAGAACAGGAAGCCATCCAAAAACTGCTGCCTGTATGGCACCGGTTACAGGTCCTGCCCCTGCGATTGATGAAAACTGGTGACAAAATACTGTCCAGCCATTCGTTGGCACATAATCCTCTCCGTCCTCATACTGGACCGCAGGCGTTTTCGCCTTAGGGTCAATGCCCCATTTCTTTGCTAAAAAGCGTCCGTAAAAAGTGTAAGCTGCAACAAATACAACTGCTGCAATTAAAACAATAACAAGTGTATTCATGATACATTTCCCCTTTCTTTTAGTCATTTTGCAAAGAACGGTATAGATGTTTTTCAGTGGAAGTCTTCTCGACTGAAATAAAAAAGCTTTCGTCCCTACACACTTCATATGGATTAATTCCAAAATAAGTGTGCAAAGACGAAAGCTCTACTTCCGCGTTACCACTCTGCTTGCCAAAAAATCTGACCTCTCATTCACCACCTGATAATTCATCAGAGGGTGTGCCCCGTTAACGGAGGGTGCCGGCTTCGGTTACATAACTGACCTGATACAAATATACCAATCAGTCTTTCTCCAAAGCAGCTCCCAGGTGATGGCCTGTCCATTCCTTGTTGTCGGTTCTCATCAATATCGACTCTCTGTAAGCGGTGATATGAATAAGTCTTTTCCTGTTCTTCGCGTTTGACTTTTAAATTAGCTATACAATAGACCCATTAAATTGATTTGTCAACTACTAAATTAAATTTTTTTTGCTTTACATGAGAATGAATTGTGTTAATCAACCTTTTAAGATCAATAGGTTTTGTTATATGTTCATTCATTCCTGCATTCATGCTCTGCTCAATATCATCCTGAAATGCATTGGCAGACATGGCAATAATCGGTATGCTGCTACTGTCTTCCATCCCAGAACTGCGAATAGTTCTGGCTGCCTCAAGACCATCCATAACCGGCATCATAATATCCATAATTATAACATCAAATGCACCTGCTCCAAGTGATCTGTATATATCAACGGCCTCTTTACCATTCCATGCCCTGGTTATAAGCGCACCTCTCTCTGTTAAAAGACAGTCTGCAATCTCCATATTAAGCTCATTGTCTTCTACAAGAAGAATACGTATACCTTCAATTGATATGTCCTCAGGTATTTCATTCATTTTTCTCTTCTGAGTATCTCTGTCTATCTCAAAAAGTAGATGAATCACAAATTTAGTTCCCACATTCACCTTGCTCTCAAATGTAATATAACCGCCAAGAAGCTCTGCCAGCTCCTTTGCCATAGGTAATCCAAGACCAGTTCCATCATAATCTAACAGATTGATAAGCATATCCCTGTATTCCGGTGCAGCAATTTTTTCACAATATTCCTTCATGGCATCAGTCAATATAAACAAGTCCGGATTTTATATATTTCTCATATAACATTATTTTTTATATTTCTCAATTGTCTTTAAAACATCGTCCATTTTTGATTCATCACAGTCTATGCGTAATGTAACAGGCTTTGATAAATCAAGACAAAATACTCCTAATATAGATTTAGCATCAACAACATATTTTCCACTGACCATTTCAAAATCGCCATCGAACATTGCCATTGTCTGTACAAAATTCTTCACATCGTCAATAGATTCCAATAAGATTTCAATTTCACGCATTATTATCTTATCACTCCTGATCAATTTATATTTATTCACATTGTCTGCCAGACAATGTGCGCCCTTGCGGAGCGTTACTTAACTGCGTTACTTAGCCGCATCAATTACCTGCATTACTTAGCCGCATTAATTACCTGCGTTACTTAGCCGCATTAATTACCTGCATTATTTCTTCCTTTGCAGGCATTACCTTCAGGGCACCTTTACGTGTTGTAATTATGGAAGATGCTGCATTGGCAAAACTAAGCATATCTGCAAGCTTATCATGGCTTAATTGCTCAAGTCCGTTTTCAAGAACTGCATTTAGAACACATGCCATAAATGTGTCTCCGGCACCTGTTGTCTCAATAGTATCATTTCTAAGGAATGGCTGACTAAACACGCTCTCTCCATTGTAATATGCCTTGCTGCCATTCTTTCCCATAGTTGCGCAGATCAGTTTTGGCTGGCTCTTTTGCATGATACATTCAATACCACTGTCTATATCCTCTGTTCCTGACAGAAAAGCAATCTCATCATCTGAAATTTTTAATATATCGCACTGGCTTATGCCATACCACATGCGCTGCCTTGCATCCTCCATATCCTTCCAGAGTGGTGGACGCAGATTTGGATCAAATGAAATAACAGCTCCGCTCTCTTTTGCATTTTTAACAGCATTCATTGTTACATCAGCAATATATTCATCTGTCATTGATAATGTTCCAAAATGAAATATTTCTGTGTCAGAAAGCTTGCTTTGTTCAACCTCATTCCATCTAAGCATCATATCTGCCCCGGGATTTCTATAAAATGAGAAGCTTCTGTCTCCATCCTTTGCTGTATGAACAAAGGCAAGAGTTGTGCCTACTTCTTTATCAACTATAAGATTGTCTGTGTTGATTCCCTGCTCTTTTACTACCTGAATCAGCATTTTTCCAAATGCATCATCCCCTACCTTACCAATAAAGGCAGTTTTTTTGCCTAAATTCTGTAGCATGGACAATACATTGCATGGAGCCCCGCCAGGATTTGCCTCAAGTATGGGATTACCCTGGTCACTCAAACCATTTTCCGTAAAATCAATTAACAACTCTCCTAATGCCACAACATCAAACTTCTTCATGAAACATCCTCCTACTCTACAACAATATCGTGTTTTTCTATATTAACAACAGCTTTGCCATCACAGAAAAATTCTATTTCAACCCATCTTCAGAATGAAATAAAAGGACCTGTGGAACATTTTCCTCTGTTTTATTTCCTACTACCATATAATATCCATCATCTTCTTTAAATATTTTTGGATCTCTGAAATGTTCCCTGCTGAATTTTTCAGGAAGCATATCTCCTGTTATAACAGGATTCTGGGCTGATTTCTCATATGATAATCCGTCTCCCAGTGCAATACACTGGTTCTGATAAACATTTTTGACGCCATTTTCTTCTTTTTCAATTACTCCCGTATATACTAATAAATGACCCTTTTCAATACCGGCCCTGCCAGCTTCTGTATCTGGATCAACAGCCGACAAATTTCTCCTCATTATATCCCCCTGTACTTACATAATTTGCACATATACTATTTAGCAAAACTTTATCTCATTTTAACATATTTTTCCCAAAAGACAAAGAAAAGAACCGAATTTTCGGTTCTTTTCTAACAATTCAATATAGAGCTTCTCTGATAGCTCTGTACAGGGTCTCATGTGACATACTCCCACCAAATCACAAGTAACCTTAACCTCTCTTACTGACATGGAATTAGTGTTTTTAATTCTGGCTATCAAATATCTAATTCCAATACAAGCGGCGCATGATCCTGTCTGTCACCAGAATCAAGCATCTCTGATCTGACAACCTTATCTTTTATGCAATCACTGACAAGAAAATAATCAATTCTCCATCCGGAGTTATTAATCTTGCTGGTTCTGATTCTTTGCGCCCACCAGGAGTAAACATCCCTTACATCCCCATGAAGATGCCTAAATGTATCAACGAATCCCCTGGATAACAGATTGGTAAAACCAGCTCTTTCTTCATCTGTAAATCCAGCAGACATATGATTACTGGCAGGATTTGCCAAATCAATTTCCTCATGAGCAACATTGAAATCTCCACAGGCCACAAGGGGCTTGTTCTGATTCAACTGGCTGAGATAATCTGCATAAGCAACATCCCATTTTTGTCTCTCTGCAAGACGTTTCAAACCATCTCCCGCATTTGGCGTGTAAACATTTACAAAATAAAAATTCTTAAACTCTACCGTAAGCAGTCTGCCCTCATCATCCATAGTATCTGGTGCACCTATCCTTGGAACCGACACACTCGCTTCCATTCCCTTCCTATAAAGAACCATAGTGCCCGCATATCCCTTTCTGGCTGGTGGCAATGAACTCACCCACTCAATCTGATAATCTGGGAAATACTTGTCCAGCTCTTCCAAATGCTTTTTAGATGGTCCTGTAGCTGGCAGCTTTGTTTCCTGAATAGCAATAATATCAGCATTCTCATTCTGAATAGTTTCTAATACTTTCCTTGAAAGCACCGCTCTTGCCGACTCCGATGTCAGCGCAGCATTAATAGAATCAATGTTCCATGAAATAAATTTTATCATCTTTATAAGTTCCCCTTCTTTTCGTCAGGTGCCTCATTTGGTGTCAGGCACTGTAAAATCTTCAGTAAATTCAAGTCGAACCCACGTAAGACCTGGTGCGTGATTCTGGTCAACGCAAGCTGACATATTCTTCTCAGAATCACTGCAGTTGTACATTCATTATACCTTAGGATTAGTGCCAGACATTCTTAAATTTTTATTAAAACAAAGTTTTATATGTATCTAAACACATTTTCAAAAAATGATCCTGTCGCCAACAATCACTAGAAAATCCGCAAAAAAAACATATAACTTATTGTCCCCAACAATATACTTAAGAATGTATTGTGTTTCCACTTATAACTGACCGCTACAACGAATACTGCCAGAAGCTGCCAGACTCCTGTTCCCATGAAATCTTCTCTGGCATCCTTTAGACAATACACAATTAAGACTGCCATAATCGCAGATGGAAGTGTTCGTCCAAGCGTCTGTACTGATTTGGGCAGTATCTTATTTCCCTTAAATATAAGAAATGGAAGTGCACGCAGCAAAACCGTAATACATGCACTTTTTCCACTCGGTATTCCTCATTGCATATTTCCTGCGCATCAAAAATACTTATTTCAAGCCTTTAAGCTTATCACCCTTATCAGTTTTGGCACTCACGATGAGAATATATGCATTTGACGTCTCACGAATCTTTGAGCAGACTGAAAAGCCATCCATGCCTGGCAGCATCAGATATTAGATTATAAGCTTCGCTCCGTACCGTTCAAAAATCGATAGTGCTGCTTCACCATCTTTAGCAACACTCACAATATAATTTCTTTTCGTAGGAAATCTGAAAGCAGCTGCCCGATTTCGTGATTATCCTCTACAATGATGATATCTAACATATAAACCCCATTTTTTGTAATCAAATGTGCTGATACGATTAAAAAGTTCCACTTTTTCCGGTTAAATCCTTTACAATCTCCCCTGCAGCAATTAATCCTGCTACTGACGGAACAAATGCAATACTTCCTGGAATATCTCTTCTTTCCGTACCTTTATGCTTGGCACCTGGTGGACAAATACAATTTGTTTGACAGCTAATCGACATATCCTCTAAAGGTCGAATCGGTTTTTCCTCTGAATATACAACCTTCAGCTTTTTCACACCACGTTTTTTTAACTCCCGACGCATAACTTTTGCTAAAGGACACATTTTGGTTTTATAAATATCCGCAACCTTAAATGCACTTGCCTCTATCTTATTGCCGGCTCCCATTGAACTGATAATTGGCACACCTGCCTCTTTGCACTTCATTACCAGCTCAATTTTTGCAGTAACCGTATCTACTGCATCCACAACATAATCGTATTCCGAAAATGGAAAATCATCTGCATTTTCCGGCAAAAAGAAGCATTTATAAACATTGACCTTGACATCAGGATTTATCTCTAACATGCGATCCTTCATCACATCAACCTTATACTGTCCCACTGTCTTTCTGGTTGCAATAATCTGACGATTGATATTGGTTAAGCAAACCTTATCGTCATCAATCAAATCAAATGTGCCTACTCCGCTTCGAACCAGAGCCTCACAAACATAACCACCTACACCACCAACTCCGAATACAGCAACCCTTGCATTCTTTAACCCTTCCATTGTATCTTCGCCTAATAACAGCTGTGTTCTTGAAAATTGTGTTAACATCTTGTTTCTCCTAATATATTTCTAAATTATTGCGTCCTATTTTCCTATTGTATTAATAGGACATTAGCACAATATATTACTACTGTCAACAATCCATAAAATGCAGGGTTAAATCCCCTGACATTTCCACTTGAAAAGCTTTGTTATTCCTCACCACTTGCAGGAGTGGGAGCCTTCTCCACAGATATAAAAAGGGGCCGGGCTTAACGATTTCATTCGTTCACTTTTTCCCATTATTCCGCTCTTTTAATTCAGACCGCAACAGTTCTTTTCTCAATCTTTCATCCAAACTCTCACCTTCTCTCATTGCCTCTTATTCGGAAATTAGCTTATAATCGTCTATTTGACTGTTGGCACTAAAAAAGCCCCATAATGCCACAATTAGCGGCACTATAGGGCAAAAGATACGAGCCTCACGCTTAGCAAGGCTCGTATCTTATATTCCAAGTTCATCCAGATACTCAATTATATCATCGCTCCGTCTGGTCGGATCCTCTTTGATGAAGTCGATAACCTTCTGAATGTCTTCATCATCTTGTTTCTTCATAATGACCTCCATACCTCCTACGAAATCATCGTATTTATCCGGTACTTCATCTATGAGAGCCATAAGTTCTTTCATTAACTGACTAGCCATAAGCAAAAACTCCTATTCATTCGGCTCTTTGCTGTAAATATCGTAATCATCAAATCCATTATTTCTGAAACGATATACATGACGGACTGTTCGGCTCATTTGAGCTCGTTCTAATAATACAGCTTCTCTTTCCTTCATACTTTGCGTGATACACATTATTTATATCATGTGTCACCTTCGCCTTTTCCTTTGCAGTCATTGGCAAAGATTTGGGTTTCTTTTTCTTAGAACTGCCCTTTTCATTTTTCTTTCCGCTACCCTTCGGGTACATTCCAGAACCCGGGCCTCCATCAGCCTCTATTGAAATATTACTTGGACTTTCATCTGCTGTCAACCGAATTTCATTGAGCTGCAACAAAAAATCCTCAAGTGACAGGCTCAGGGCAAGAACAGATTCATATTTAGTACAGTTCCAACATCTTCAAACCTTGCATTTTCCATTTCAGTATTGAAACATATTGGTTCTCCATAGTATTCAGTACACAGGAATACTTGTGAAGGGCAATACTGGTCAGGCATTCCAGAAATAAGTGTAATCGGGATGATGTTCGCAATATTAATTCCAAACTCTTCCCTTGTTTCTCTGATAGCCGCATCCTCTGGAGTTTCACCCATTTCGATATGTCCTCCAGGTCCACACACTAAACCTTTGTCTTTTCGTGTCCCTATCAGAATCTTTCCATCCTTCACAACAATTACTCCGCATCCGGTAGGAATAACATTGTCTATTGCTGAATCGGTTTCTGTTTCCTCCTGGGATTTAGTTTCAGCAGACAATGCTGTATTTGATGTCTCGGCTGACTCATTGGCATTAGTTGGAGCATCATCCACCATAGCCTCCCAATCGTCTTCGTCATCAAGAATATCGTTTACTGTAAACTCTCCATTCTCAGCCAAACGCTTTCTTACTTCGGAAGCGTCAAGAGCCTGCATGTCAACATATACCTGTGCGGTCTGTGCTTTCGTAAGCTCTGTTGTGGCTTTCGTCTGATCAACTTCGCCTGCTCTGCTTTACTAAGATTCCACAATAGCTTAAATTTAAGGCTGTAATCTGGAATTTCCTCAAACTCACCTTTGTACTTTCCCGCAATCAGGATAATGTCGATAAGCACCCCCATATTCCTCTTACTAATCTATAGCATTCGACAGAACAGTAACAACCATCAGC
>DEDL01000032.1:157833-172739 GCA_002349525.1 Lachnoclostridium sp. UBA2905 | reverse complement strand
ATCTTCACTGCTATACTGTACACTTCCACCGGTAAGCGTTGCATCCGCAAGAGTCTTACCATAGGTAATGGCTGTTGCAGTTGGAGCCTTCTTGATATAAGGGGTTGCTTTATTCACTGTAATGGTAAGGGTGTGTTCTCCCTTATTATACACACCATTGATTGATGTACTCACTTTGACGACAAATGTTCCCAATGTGGTCATGGTAAGGGTTGCACCCTCCAATGTACCATCTCCGGTAGAAGTACCTAACAGTTCATAGGTTGGTTTTCCTGCATTTTTGTCAATGGTAAAATACTGGGAAACGTCCAACGTATCTTCGCCATGATAGGTTACCGTTACATTTTCTCCGGTAATGGTTACCGGGGTATAATCCTTATTCTTGATGGGAACCGTACCTTCTAATACGGCATTATCTTTATTATAGTCTGCATACTCAGACTTTTTTATTGTCCATTTGAAGGTATTTGTTGCTTCTGGTGTATCGTCGTATTCTGCACTTGCACCATTTGCATCCACTATGCTCCACTCTACCTCCATCTCCTTCGAATTTGGCTGTATCGTTCCTTCCAATGTCACCTTAGCAGCCTTGCCAAGTTCTGTGGAAGAAAGAACGTTGTCTGCCGTGTAATAATTCGCAAATTGTGTTGGTACTTCCGGTGCGGTTGCACTTTCTGTCTTTCTTGTTGCTGTCGTATATTTTCCACAATACACGGTAAGAGTTCCATCGGCATTCAATGTAATATTTTCTGTATCCACAGGCTGTCCATTCAAAGTTACACTTGGTCTGTTACCTGTTGCATCCATAAAGCTGTAACCATCCGTGGCTGTCAATGTCACATATGCCTGATAGGTGGTTTTCCACTGGGCGTTGCCGGTTGCTACAGTATCATTCTTTTTCCATGTAAGCGTTGCTTTTTCTGCCACACCTTCGGAAGACACTGTAATTTCTTCCTTCAATGGCTCTTCTGCTATTGGTGTATCAATACTTGGCACGGTGACCGTATCTACCTCATCCAAAATAGCAGTTACTTCTTTTGGCTCACTTGCATAATCGGTAGAGTTGTCAGCATTTACATGCTCTGCCAAAAGATAGATGTGGTAATCCGTACCCAAAGTTCCTGTTAAACCACTTGGTAGTGCAAAGGTTCCTGTTCCGGTGGAAGTTTGTGCCACCGTACTATCATTTCCTTCCGCATTCTTTATAGCCTGCAATGCACCGTAATACAGAATCTGTGCCTCCTGTGCATTTGCCGTTTTTTCTGCATCATAAACTTTGTCCGTAATCATTACAGAAATCTGGTTTACTTTTTCTTTTTCTGTTGCATTTTCCTTGTCTGTATATGTATATGGCACGGTTATGGTTCCATCACTTGCTTTCGTTACACTTCTGCCCTCTGTAAGTTTTACTGTTTTCTCGGTATCCTTCAATGTCAGCTTCCAGTCGGTATTCGCCTCTGTACCAATCTCCGTACTGTCACTTGTAAGAGCAGAAGATTTGCCGGCGAAACTCGTTTCGCTTGTGTTCGCAGATGAGAAGAGGACAGATGACAGATTCAAATTCAAAGCGGGACTCACACCAGAGAAACTGTGGCTGACAGGGTTGTCGCTGATGCCGCCGTTGCCGTTGACATAGCCGGCGCGGTTATCATAATCATTGAAGGCAGACCGGAGCCACCAGAAATAGGCACCAGAGCTGCCTGTCTTCTTACGGTTTTCGGTAGATTCATCTTCCTCTGTCATGCTATATCCATATGCTCCGTTGGACACATCTTCTGCATCCAGCAAAAAGATTTGTTCTCCGGTTAATGCCACATAATTTACAATAGTACTTTGTATCCAGCTTGCCACATTGACTCCCGTTGTACTATTCGTTGTCAATACGTGGCTATCCACGTTGCTTGCTGCAATAGCATTCTTTTCGGCAGTGGTAAACACTCCCTCTTTATTCAAAAAACCATCCCCATTCAAACTGCTTTTTACGTCACTGATTGACCAGTCGTTTGCTTTTTTGCCCGCTTCATTGGCATTAGCATCGTTATCAAATTTTTGATAATACAAAATACTGTCACAATCAAGGAACATGGTCTGTGTCGTTCCACCTGCACTGAAATCTGTGGTACTGGCATCCAGTACACGATATTTTACAGGCTCTGCTGTTCCGTCACCGTCTGCATCATAATTTCCATAATACACATAGCTTCCCTTCCATGCATCACTTGCACTGTCTGGTACTGCCGGGTCGATAATACCCTTTGTACCAAAGTTCATCTGCTTTACGGTTGGTGCGTCCCAAAGATGAACCTCTACCGGCGTACTGGCATAGTCTGTTTCCTTTTCCTCGTTTACATCCTCTGCAACAATATAGATATGATAATCCGTTCCTGCTTTCTTTCCGGATAAGGAATCCGGAAGAGTAAAGCTTCCTGTTCCGGTTGTGGAAAAACAATCTACATTTAATTTATCATAGGCAAGCACTTTGGCTCCATTGGTATTTCCTGCTGTGTATTTCTTATCCAGAATCAGCACAGAAACCTGTGTGGCATTACCACTATTCGTTCCTTCGATACTATATGGAATGGTTACCGTATTGCCACTCTTTGTCACACCACTTTCCGGTGCAATGGTCATGTCACTGTCTAACAGTGTCAGCTTATACTCTGCGCTTGTCTCCCCGGCAGTTCCGGAGATGACAGATGAGAAGAGGACAGATTGCAGATTGACATTAAAAGCGGGACTCACACCTTCCCAATCGCTGTTGGCCTCGGAGCCGGAAATCTGACCGGTGTTGTCGACACTGCCGGCCATACTAGGCCAAGAATTGTCAGCAGACCGAAGCCACCAACAGTCATAAGCGCTACCTGTCTTCTTGCGGTTTTTACAACTAAAATAACTCTTATCTGTCAAGCTATATCCGTATGCTCTGTTGGATACATCTTCTGCATCCAGTATAAAGATTTGTTCTCCGGTTAGTGCCACATATTTTACAAATTTCTCTTTCGTCCAGTCTATCACATTGACTCCCGTTTCACTATCTGTTGTCAATTCATGGGTGGCCACTTTACTTTCGGCAATGGCATTCTTTTCAGCAGTGGTGAACACTCCCTCTTTATTTAGGAAATCATCTCCGTTCAAACTTTTTTTTACGTCACTGATTGACCAGTCGTTTAAGTTTTTACCAGCTTCATTGGCAGTATAATCTTCATCAAACATTTGAGCGTACAGAATGCTGTCACAATCAAGAAGCATGGTTGTTCCGCCAAACTTTGTGGTACTTGCATCCAGCACACGGTACTTGACAGGACTACCATTATAATTTCCATAGTACACATAGCTTCCTGCCCATGCTTTTTCTGTATCATTGCCGGGGTCTGTTGGGTCAGCTATCACGCCTGTACCAAGTCCGGTGATGGTTTTCGTGGTACTTGTGGTTTTTACCACTTGTGATTCCTGTGCCTGTGCCTGCAGGGTACCTGTCCCCGGCATCAGTCCTACTGCCATGGCGGCAGTTAAAAGTATGGCTAGTCCTTTCTTTCGTCTACTTCGTTTCTTCATGTTGCTATCATCTCCTCATCAAATTATTACGATTACACTACAACGCGTCACTCTATCAGATATGGGATTGTTGCAAATCACCCATTTGGTGCTATTATACCAAACATTTTTTTGTTAAACAATATTTTTTACTTGTTTTTCAATATTTTTTCGTTCTTTAAAAAGTTATTCGCATAAAATACATGTAATTCATCAGAATATCTGCCTATATTCACGCAAATCGCAAGTTTTAAATTTGCATTTCATACGAATATGATATAAAATCAAAAAAACAAAATGATATTTCCACAGTGCGTACACGGTGTGTAAGACGAGAAAACAGAAGTAATTCCATGAAAATATAGCCAGAAAGACATATATTTAAAGGATTCCGAGAGTTCATTTAATTTTAAGGGAGGTTTACTATGGCAAAGAGAAAATATTGGACACTAAACGATATTGAACCGGAGCATATCTTATCGACCTATCATTTTGAGGATAAGATGGTGCTGTGTTTAGACAATGGTGAGGAGGTAAAGACTACCGCCCGTTTTTATGAGATTGAAAAGATTCTTCCTGAGGATGAATTTCTTGTTATCCGCAAGGGTATTGCAGTACGCAAATCTGCGATTGTTGCCATCAGTGATGATGGCATCTATACGATGATGGATGGCAGAACCTATAAGGGCACCACACGAAGCCTTGCCGCACACAAGAGAATCCGAAAAGCTCTCGGAATTAAACGCGAGCTGCCTGCACCACCACCTGACTGGCTTGACCCGGAAACAAGAATGCCGTTGACGCTTTTGGAAAAATGCACTCTGATAGAGGACATGCCGGTGGCATATTGTATCATTGAGCTTGTATTTGATGAAAACGGACACGGCATTGATTTCATTTTCCGCTACTGCAACAAGCATATGGCGGTGGTAGAGGGTGTACCTGTAGAGGATATGGTGAACCATTCCTTTTATGAAGTATTCAAAAACGGCGACCGCAAGTGGCTGGTGGCATATGCCGATGTTGCCTTAAACGGGGGTACCCATACACTTCATGACTTTAGTCCTGAGATTGGCAAGCAGCTTACCATTCACTGCTACCAGCCGGAGCCGGGGTATTGTGCCTGTGTGCTGGTTCCGGAGGAGATGAAGGTGGATGTTGAAGAGGAAGAGGAAGTACGAAACGAAACTGACCAAAAGACTGAAAAAGAACAGCCCTGACGGACTGTTCTTCATTGCTTTTTGTATAATGCTCAAAAAATAGCGACATTTTATTGACGAAGGTTTCACAAACCCAGTGTTTATGCCGGTTTACGGACTTTTTTCTCTACTCAAACTCAATCGTTCCAGGTGGCTTACTGGTCAAATCATACATTACCCTATTGACACCCTTAACTTCATTAATAATTCTTGTCATAACCTTCTGCAGAACCTCGAAAGGAATCTCTGAACAGTCTGCAGTCATAAAGTCAGTAGTATTAACTGCTCTCAATGCGATTGCATAATCATAAGTTCTTCCATCACCCATAACACCTACAGAACGCATATTTGTTAAAGCGGCAAAATACTGTCCAAGACCTTTGATTCCGGCTTTTGCAATCTCTTCACGGTAAATATAATCAGCTTCCTGAACCATCTTAACCTTTTCGGCTGTTACTTCACCAATGATACGAATTCCAAGGCCTGGGCCTGGGAATGGCTGGCGATCAACGAGATAATCAGGAATACCTAATTCACGGCCGGCCTTACGAACTTCATCCTTAAATAACATTCTCAATGGCTCAACTATTTCCTTGAAATCTACAACTGATGGCAAACCACCAACATTATGATGACTCTTGATAACTGCTGATTTTCCAAGTCCGCTCTCAATAACATCCGGATAAATTGTTCCCTGAACAAGGAAATCAACCTTACCTATTTTCTTAGCTTCCTCTTCAAATACTCTGATAAATTCTTCGCCAATTATCTTACGCTTCTGCTCTGGCTCTGTTACACCTGCAAGCTTCTTGTAATATCTTTCCTGAGCATTAACACGAATAAAATTGAGTTCATAATGACCATTTGGTCCAAATACTTCTTCAACTTCATCGCCTTCATTTTTTCTAAGAAGACCGTGATCAACAAACACACAGGTAAGCTGCTTGCCAATTGCCTTTGAAAGAAGAACTGCAGCAACTGAACTGTCAACTCCTCCTGATAAAGCACAAAGAACCTTTCCATCTCCGATTTTTTTACGAAGCTGTTCAATTGTGGACTCTACAAAACTGTCCATTTTCCAGTCGCCTTTGCAACCACAAACATCGTACACGAAATTTCTTAACATCTTAATTCCTTCCTTGGTATGCATAACCTCAGGATGGAACTGTGTTGCATAAAATTTCTTGTCAGGATTTTCCATTGCTGCCACTGGGCAATTAGGTGTGTTAGCAATGCTCTTAAAACCATCAGGAACCTGTGCAATATAATCTGTATGGCTCATCCAGCATATAGTCTGGCTCTTATCATCAACCTCTACATCTTTAAATAAAACTGAATTCTTATCCACAACAACTTCTGTATGACCATATTCACTTACCGGTGCAGTCTTTACTGATCCTCCAAGACTGTAGGCCATAAGCTGTGAACCATAGCATATTCCAAGAATAGGAATTCCAAGATCATAAATCTCGCTACCATAACGTGGAGACTCTTCATCATAAACACTGTTAGGTCCTCCGGTAAATATAATTCCCTTTGGATTAAGTTTCTTAATTTCATCAAGTGTAATTGTGTATGGCTTAACTTCACAATACACATTGCATTCTCTTACACGACGTGCAATGAGCTGATTGTACTGACCACCAAAGTCAAGTACAATAACAAGTTCTTTTTCCATAGTTGATTCCCCTTGTATTTTATAATTTTCTGCAAAACAAAAATGATTCTATTATACACATCACATTTAACGACATAATAACAGAGTACAATTTATTACTGCAGTTCGTCAAGTGTTAGTTTATATGAATCAAGAAATTCTTTCTTAAATATATTAACTTCTTCTATATTCATCTCATCAAGACTCTTCATAGTTGACTCTTTAGCATTGGTGAATTCAGTATTACCCGCTTTTTCTTCTTCAATACATTTTATATAAGCAGAAAGCTTATCCGCCGCCTTAACCAGCTTCCATATATATGCGTCTTCGTCATTTTTATAATAAAAATCCCTGTAATAATCCTGCATATCTTCTGGAAGCAGTGACAAAAGTCTGTCCGCTGCCACATGTTCAACTTCCTTGTATGCAGACTTAATATCCGCATTAAAATATTTTACTGGTGTTGGAAGATCTCCTGTTATTATCTCAGTTGTATCGTGATATAATGCAACAATTGCTGCTTTATTCTCATCAAGCTTCTTTCCAAGTCTGAGATTGCCTATTACTGCCAGTGCATGAGCTATCATAGCAACATCAAGTGAATGCTCACTTAGATTTTCCGAACTTGAATTACGCATAAGCGCCCATCTTTCAATATATTTCATTCTTGCCATCATTGCAAAAAAATGATTCGACATACATTATACCTCCCCGTAATTATTGTCACCAACACCACATTTTTTCAGATAAATGCCGGTATAGCTTTCCTTAACCTTCGTTATCTCCTCTGGTGTTCCTGATGCAACTACAGTTCCACCACGTTCTCCACCTTCCGGTCCTATATCAATAATGTAATCTGCTGTTTTGATAACATCCAGATTATGTTCAATAACTATAACCGTATTACCGCCTTCAGCCAGCCTGTCAAGAATCTCGATAAGCTTATGAACATCAGCAAAATGAAGTCCTGTAGTAGGTTCATCAAGAATATATATGGTCTTTCCCGTACTTCTCTTGCTCAGCTCCGTAGCAAGCTTGATACGCTGTGCCTCACCTCCGGACAGCTGTGTTGATGGCTGCCCAAGTTTAATGTATGACAGACCCACATCATACAGTGTCTGCATTTTTCTTTGAATAGAAGGTATATTTTCAAAGAAATGAAGTGCTTCTTCAACAGTCATATCAAGTACTTCGTATATATTCTTGCCCTTATACCTGACATCAAGTGTTTCTCTGTTATAACGCATGCCATTGCAGACATCACATGGAACATATACATCAGGCAGGAAATTCATCTCTATTTTTATAATACCATCACCACTACAGGCTTCACATCTTCCACCCTTTACATTAAATGAGAATCTTCCCTTTTTATAATTCCTCATCTTGGCATCCGGTGTCGAGGCAAATAAATCTCGTATCATGTCAAATACCCCGGTGTAGGTTGCCGGATTGGAACGAGGTGTTCTTCCAATAGGTGACTGGTCAATATTAATTACCTTATCAAGCTGTTCAATTCCTTCAATTTTTTTATATTTTCCAGGAATTGTTCTTGCCCTGTTAAGCTGCTTTGCAAGTGCTTTATATAAAATTTCATTAACAAGCGAACTTTTTCCCGAGCCTGAAACACCTGTAACACAGGTCATAACTCCAAGCGGGAACTTAACATCAATATTTTTAAGGTTGTTCTGTGCAGCTCCCTTAACCGTTAACCAGCCTGAAGGCTTTCTTCTTCTGTCTGGTATAGGAATAACAATACGTTTGCTAAGATATGCTCCTGTAAGAGATTTCTCACATGCCATAATCTCCTCCGCAGTACCTGTGGCAACAACCTCACCACCATGTTCTCCTGCTCCAGGACCAATGTCAACAATATAATCTGCTGCGAGCATTGTGTCCTCATCATGTTCAACCACAATAAGTGTATTGCCAAGATTCTTAAGATTCATAAGTGCATCAAGAAGCTTATCATTATCACGCTGATGAAGACCTATACTTGGTTCGTCAAGAATGTACGCCACACCTACAAGTCCAGACCCAATCTGGGTTGCAAGTCTTATTCGCTGTGCCTCTCCACCTGAAAGAGAGCCTGCAGACCTTGAAAGAGTCAGATAGTCAAGACCTACTTTTACTAAAAATCCCAATCTTGCCTTTATCTCTTTCATAATCTCATCACCGATTTTGTGCTGCATCTCATTTAAAATAAGATTGTCCATAAAATCAGCCAGCTTATGCACAGGGAATTCAGTCAGTTCAGCAATATTCTTATCTCCTACTGTAACTGCAAGAATTTCCGGTTTAAGACGTTTACCACCACACTCCTTACATGGAGTTATTTTCATAAATTCCTCATATTCCTGCCTTGAAGTTTCAGAAGACGTTTCCCTGTACCTTCTTCTGACATTTAATATTACTCCTTCAAACAGAATATCATAAACACCTATTCCCCGCTGGCCCTTATATGTCACTTTCACTGACCTGTTGGCACCATGCATAATAATGTTTTTAATCTCCTCTGGATAATCCTTATAAGGAGTAGCAAGACTAAATCCATATTCCTTTGCCAAAGCTTCCATAATACATCTGGAATAGCTTCCCTCCTGGGTAACTGACTGCCAGCCCATTACCGCAATTGCTCCATCATCTATAGATAAAGATGGGTCTGGTATAATAAGCTCCTCGTCAAATTCCATCTTGAAGCCAAGACCATTACAGGTAGGACAGGCACCAAATGGATTGTTAAATGAGAAGCTTCTTGGTTCAATCTCATTGATACTTATACCGCAGTCAGGGCAGGCAAAGCTTTCACTAAAATTAATCTTCTCACCACCGATTACATCTACAATAAGAAGTCCCTCAGCCAGTTTAAGAACATTTTCTATAGAATCAGCTAGTCTCTTTTCGATACCTTCTTTTATAACAAGTCTGTCTACCACAACCTCAATATGATGCTTTATATTCTTATCAAGTACAATGTCCTCTGAAAGATCATATACATTACCATCAACTGACACTCTTACATATCCACTTTTTCTTGCCTGTTCAAAAACCTTGGCATGAGTTCCCTTTCTTCCACGCACAACAGGTGCAAGAAGCTGTATTTTAGTTCTTTCAGGTAGTTTCATTATATCATCTACCATCTGATCTACAGTCTGCTTCTTAATCTCCTTGCCACATTTTGGGCAATGTGGAATACCAATCCTTGCAAAAAGAAGTCTGAAATAATCATAAATCTCTGTAACAGTTCCAACAGTGGAACGTGGGTTACGGTTTGTAGATTTCTGGTCTATTGAAATAGCAGGAGAAAGCCCGTCAATGCTTTCAACATCCGGCTTTTCCATCCTTCCAAGAAACATTCTTGCATAGGAGGATAGAGACTCCATATATCTTCTCTGACCCTCAGCATATATAGTATCAAATGCCAGGGATGACTTACCTGAACCTGAAAGTCCAGTAAATACAACAAATGAATCCCTTGGAATGTCCACATCTATGCCTTTTAAATTGTGCTCCTTAGCTCCTCGTATTCTAATAAAATTATCCTTCATAACTAACTATTTACCTCCGGTAACTTCCAGTAAATGCTTTTTCAAATCAATAATAAGGTCTCTAAGCTGTGCTGCTTCTTCAAAATTAAGATCTGCTGCCGCCTTATGCATCTTTTTGTTATATTCGCTGATAAGCTTATTAAGTTCTTTTTCGCTCATGGACTCCATATCCTTATCAAGTTCCTCCTTAACCTGTGGAACATCCTTTGAAATACGGATAAGGTCCCTTACAGCCTTTTTAATCGTAGTAGGCGTAATGCCATGCTTTTCATTGTATTCCTGCTGTATTTTACGACGCCTGTTTGTCTCATTTATGGCATTCTGCATGGAATCTGTCATGTTATCTGCATACATTATTACATGCCCTTCTGAATTACGAGCAGCTCTTCCAATTGTCTGAATAAGCGAAGTTTCAGAACGCAGGAAGCCCTCCTTATCTGCATCAAGAATTGCAACAAGGGTAATCTCTGGAATATCAAGACCTTCTCTTAAAAGGTTAATACCCACTAAGACGTCAAAAACGTCAAGTCGCATGTCCCTTATAATCTCTGAACGCTCTAATGTATCAATATCTGAATGAAGATATCTTACCCTCACTCCTGCCTCTGAAAGATAGGTTGTTAGTTCCTCAGCCATGCGCTTTGTGAGGGTTGTAATCATAACCTTACCTTTTCTATCAGTCTCCTTGTGAACCTCTGTTAAAAGATCATCTATCTGTCCTTTTACAGGCCGTACATCAATCTCAGGATCAAGAAGTCCTGTTGGCCTGATAACCTGTTCAACTCTTAATAACTCATGCTCTGCCTCATATACTGATGGTGTGGCAGAAACACATAACATCTGGTTAATATGACCCTCAAACTCATCAAAATTAAGTGGTCTGTTGTCAAGTGCAGAGGGTAGTCTGAAACCATAATCCACAAGGGTAGTCTTCCTTGAACGGTCACCTGCATACATTCCTCTGATCTGTGGAATAGTAATATGTGACTCATCAACAATAATAAGGTAATCATCCGGGAAATAATCCAACAGGGTATTAGGCATTGCCCCCTCCGGATTGCCTGCAAGATGCCTTGAATAATTCTCAATACCAGAACAAAATCCTGTCTCTCTTAACATCTCTATATCAAAATTAGTCCTCTCAGATATTCTCTGTGCCTCTAAGAGTTTATCTTCTGAATTAAAAAATGATACCCTGTCCTGTAATTCACTTTCAATAAGTTCTATAGCCTTTTTCATCTTGTCGTCAGCAACAACATAATGAGATGCCGGGAATATAACTACATGCTCCAATTCACACTTTACGGCTCCAGTCAGGACGTCTATTTCTGTTATTCTGTCTATCTCGTCTCCAAAAAATTCAATTCTTACCGCTGTATCTGTTGCTGCCGCAGGATACACTTCCACAACATCACCATGAACCCTGAAGGTACCACGATGAAAATCAATATCATTCCTCTCATATTGGATATCTACAAGCTTTCTTAAAACATCATCCCTGTCCTTCTCCATTCCAGGTCTTATGGACAATGTCATATTCTGATAATCAATAGGACTTCCAAGACCATATATACATGAAACGCTGGACACTACAATAACATCCTTCCTTTCAGTAAGTGATGCTGTTGCTGAATGTCTCAGTTTATCAATCTCATCATTTATCGAAGAATCCTTGGCAATATAGGTATCAGTTGAAGGGACATAAGCTTCCGGCTGATAATAATCATAGTAGGACACAAAATACTCTACCGCGTTCTCTGGGAAGAATTCCTTAAATTCACCATAGAGCTGTGCAGCAAGTGTCTTATTGTGAGCAATAATAAGTGTAGGCTTCTGCAGCTTTTGTATAACATTCGCCATAGTAAATGTCTTACCCGAACCAGTAACACCAAGTAATGTTTCGAACTGGTTGCCCTCTTTAAAGCCCTGAACAAGGGCATCTATTGCCTGAGGCTGGTCACCTGTAGGTTTAAATTCTGAATGCAGTTTGAATTCCATGTAGATATCACCTCCTACTGATTTAGAACTCATTATAACACGATTAATATAGTTTGTATATAGCGAAAACAAACATTTGTTCGCGGAGTATTGCAAAAGAATAAAGCTGAATAACTGATTTTTATTCTAACCAGTTATCCAGCTTTTACCCATTTAAAATCATCAATTCAAGTCGAACGCACATAAGACCTGGTGCGTGATTCTGGTCAGCGTAAGCTGACATATTCTTCTCGACTGATATAAAGCTACACTACTTCTTAATCTTTATTTTCTTAACCTTGCTGGCTTTTCCATACACGTACAATCCATTATAACCTCTTACAAAGGCCTGAACCTTAACATAATATGTTTTGCCCTTCTTAAGTGCTACAAGAGTTCCCTTTTTACCATAGAAGGTTCTTGTTTTTGCTTTTTTGAACTTCTTATTTGTACTAAAGAATACCTTATATCCTCTTGCGCCTGCTACCGGTTTAATAGTAATCTGCACCTTGCGTTTGGAAATATTCTTAAGTTTCTTAATTGACGCTCTTCCAACTTTAATTTCTGGAGCTGGTGTTGAAGGTACAGGTGTCTTTCTTGGCGCAATGGTTGGCACAGGTTTTTTTGTAGGTGTTGGTTTTTTCGTAGGTGCCGGTTCCTTTGTAGGTGCCGGTTTCTTTGTAGGTGTCGGTTCTGCTGTTGGTACTGGTTCTTCCGTTGGTGCCGGTTCCATAGTTTCAGAAGGTTCTGAACCAGGCTCTAATGTTGGTGCCGGAGTAGGTTTACTATCAGGTACAATCACATCTGATTCACTTCCACTATATTTTGTAACTGTGTAATCTAATGAATCTGATGCAGGTAAACTAATACCATATGTCTTACTTTCTTCAGCAGCAAGATTAACATTAAGTGTTTTTGATGTGCTGCCATTTGATACCTTAATACCTGTTTTTATTGGTGATTCAAACTGGTTAGTTACCTTCACTGCCATTATGCTGCCATCTTCAACAATCGCATCATATGTAAGCTGGCTGTCATATACCGCAGATGGTTTAACAATACTGAAGGAAGCGTTGTTATCTGCTACATTCAGTTCGTCTAATGGCTGCATATTGTTACCATATGCCTTTGTTTCAAATGCAAATGCAACAGTATCATTATCACTGTCAAAGGCAGGTTTGTATCCAAACTGAAGAATATATTCTCCTGCATTAATCTCTTCTATTGCAGCTTTTCCACTTATAATAACCTGTTCAGATGCCGAATTCCATACAGCTCCACCAGATAAAGTATTAACCTTTACATTTTTCTTGTCTCCTGCCGAGAAATTAACATATACCTTGTCAGTATCCTTAAGTGCCGCTGTTCCTGCGTTACTTATAACAGCCTGCATAATTCTCTCTCCTCCGGATACTGTTCCGTTTAATTCTGGCTTTGCCACAACAATGTCTGTTGCAACAAGTACCAGTTTTGCAGTTGCTGTTGCTCCATTATCTGCTTCAATGGTGAAATTCTCATTCTTTAATTCTTCACCAAGTGCATATACGAATTTTACCTGTCCCTTCTCACCACTTTCAACCTGAACAGGATAATTGTCAACAACAGTAGTTCCATTATTCTTAACTGTAATACTGTTCATTGCATTTCTTCCTGCATTAGTAAATGAAAGGGTTACATTTATATTACTTGATGGAATTATATTCTGATCAAATGCATTAGCAGAGGCATCAATAATGGAATTCTTAACTGTCTTGCTGCTAAATATAAGTCTTGCCGGCTGCTCCGCTGAATCATCACTGCTTTCCTTCTGGACCTGTGCAGCAGATACACCGGTAAATGAATCTCCATTTTTAACAACTGTATTTCCAACAATTGACTCATCTTCCACTGAAGTACCATTAAGCGCATATTTCATTGAAAATGAAGCTGGTGTCTCATTTATGTATTTAACATATGTCTGACTTGCAGTCTCTGACTCTGTATCATACCAGTAAACAGCACTGCTGTTAATAGTGTCTCCACCCTTTACAAAATCAAAATTCTCTTTTATATCGCCATTGTCAGTAACTGTGAAATCATTGGCACTACCATCCTTATTGAAGCCCTTAACAACAACGTATGCTTTCTCAACATTGTCCTCTTCATATTCGGACTGCTGCCAGCCTGCCAAAAACATTCCACCATTATCAGATACATATTTAACTCTTGGCTGTGTCTCACCATATTCATTACATGTAATTCTGTTGATGCTCTGTACTGTTCCATTGTCAATTATGTAGGAAAACAGCTCACGTTCATTAAGGAGATCACTTGTACCCATACTTGTAATTACCATGGCTTCTCCATTATCTGAAAGAGCCGTATCATAAGCCTGAACACCCTGGATTTCTCCATTTTCAAGACAAGCAGGATCACTCCATTTTTTGCCATTGTAAAAACTGAAATACAGTTTCTTGTCACCCTGCATATCCTGCTTAACAGCATCCTCATTAATACTTGCAAGATCATATTTATCTGCCTGCCATACAACAATTGCTTTTCCATTCTTAACAGATACAACAGGTGCTGTATCAGCAATCACGTTGTTGGTAAGCTTTGTATGAACTCCATTAACGTAAACATGAATCTCTCCGGTATTAGCAGACGTATTAAAATCACTACTTGGTATATTGTCACTGCTTTCATCTATGTTGTCATATGTTATTGCATCAAATGCTAACACCTTAAGACTTCCATCTGTATCATAATCAATGGCATTAACAGTCTGTTTCTTACCAGAAGTCCTCCAGTCTGTATATACTTCAGGTTCAGACCAGTTGCTTCCTCTTTTACTGCTTATTGCAGGATTTATAGTATCCAGCTTTTCAAGATTGTCCGTATATGTCATTGCCATACTGTTACCATCACCTGCTATAACCGGTGAAATATACGGATTGATATAATCGCTCCATTGCTTGCCATCCCTTGCTGCCAATGATAGCATCCGGGCAT
>DEDL01000032.1:39072-157803 GCA_002349525.1 Lachnoclostridium sp. UBA2905 | reverse complement strand
CCAGTCTCTATAGTCTTTTCCTGTATTAAAGCCGGTTCCAACTATTTCTTTCTTATATTTTATAAATAACAGCTTGAACTCAAAATTCAGTCCTATTCTTCCACTGAAATCAAGATGTCCTCCATCATAGGTTTTAGTCTGATTAAGGTCCTTAAATATAACAACACGGTGGTCATATTCAAGTGCAAGCTGACCTTCCACACCAAACTTAAGCTTAACTACCTTGGCATCAAAACCTATTCCTCCGCTGGCTCCTACATAACCCTGAACTCCAACCAGAATATCTGTTACAAAATTATACTGGCTTGTAAGCTGCAGGTTATTAGTTGTGAAATCTATTCCAACAAACTTATTATAGTATGAATTGCTGCCAGATAACAAGGCATCTACCTTAGCTGTACATCCAACCTTCATTCCATAATATAATGGAACAAATCCTACAACAACATTGTTGTTAAAGCCAAATTCATACTGAATACTTCCGGCAATTCCACCACCGGTGTAAGTCATAACCCACTTGCCATTAACAAAATCTGCATTACCAAATGCATAACCTGATAATGTTTTAGTAAGTCTATTGTCCTTAAGATCATTTATGGTTTCAGTTACAGCAGCAACCACGTTATTTTCATCAAGTCCCGCGTTACCAATAGCTATCATAAATGTCTTTTTCAGCGGATCATCTGTATCCTGATAGCTGATTTTCATAGGAAGCAGCTTAGGGAAATTGAACTTAAGGCTCCTGTTAATAACCTTACCTGCTGAAATTGTAGGTGTATCAAAATCTCCAATAAACTGAATGTTTTCAGGCTTTTCAGGAGAAGGAATATTAGCAATATTTGTTATGTTAAACTCTGTTGTCTGTGTTGATATAATATCGCTACTGCTATTTTTGATTATTAATTCTACCTTATTTCTTCCAATAGGAACATTATTGCTGCTAATATTGAATGTTGATTTTTTCCATTCATTTACCATTCCGTCATAGTAAACACTTTCTGTTTTATCAGCGAAAAGCTCTTTATCCGCAACCTTAAATGATATACTATGACCAGCTTCAGAACATGAATTAACTACGATTGTCTTTTTATCATTCTTATCAATAACAATGTTACTTACTTCTTTGCCACTGTCATCTGCTATATTTACTATATTTTTAGTATCAGTTACTGTAGATGTAGTATCTTCTAACTGTACCTTAACACCTGCATTCACCTGCTGGCCCCTGGCATAAACCGGATACTGTATAAGCTTAGGCTTATATGAATTGTTTTCAGATGTTATTTCAAGAATTACATCTGCATTGTCAAGGCTGTCTATTCCTTCAAATGATACGTCAACAGAATAGGCTGTTTTTGCAATATCAGCTGTAAATGCTTTCGTATCCTTTGCCAAAACCTTTCCTGCACTGTTAATAAGAAATGCCTTAACATTAAAATTACTTCTCATACCACTTCCAACAGCATCTACCAGTGTTATGTTCTGCTTATATGCAGATGGAATATAGTAATTGTTAATTGGATATGCACCATTAACATCACCTGTCAGCATATCCGCTATTGGAACAAGTGTAGTCGTAAGACCACATACTGCACTGATTTTAAGATTTGTATCAGTAGGTTTCCATATAACACAGTCATTGTTTGAAAGCTGTACCACATTGGCAGCACTTACTCCTGCTGTTGTCCATGTAACCTTTCTGCCCTGTTCACTGCTTGCACTGTAGTAGCTCACCTTATTGCTGCCTGTGAGATAATCCTTGTAAGCATCATTAGTTACAGGTCTGATAATATACAGTTTGTCTTTAAGTGTTTTAACATTAACACTTAATCTGTATATCTGATTGCTTATTTCATCAGTAATTGTCACATATGTAAATCCATCATTTTTTCCATTCAGGGTAAGAATATTGCCCTCTACCTCACATGTTGCAACATTCTCATCGGCAGATACTGCATTATAACTGCCATCTTCACCATATCCACCCTTTATTTCAAAGACATGACTCATACTTATATTGTTAAGTTCTGAATAAAATTCCTCTGCTGTTCTGGTGTTTTTAATAATATTATCAACAGCCTCTTCATTGGAAATGATGTAATTCTTATTTACCTGTTTTCCATTTTCATATAAAGCAAGTGATTCCTTTTCTTCTTTTTCCCAGATTGCATATACAGTAAGTACTCCTTTTCCAACGTACCTTGCACCTGCTCCATAATAATCGCCTGTACCATCACTCTTTGTATTCCAGCCCACAAAGCTATAGCCATTTCTTTCAGGTACTTCCATTGTAATAATAGATGAATACAAATCCATCTTCTTCTGTGTTTCCGGGAAATTATCTATGATGTCATCAGCATTTTCGTTATAAATGATGGCATATTCACCATCAAAAAGTAATGCATCAGCAAATGTATCAATGGAATCAAGTGTGTCTGCCGAAACATTATCTGCTTCTACAACATCATCCCACTCAATATAATCACCCTTCTTGTAACCACGGTTAATTGAAACATAATATCCAAATCCATTACTACTGATAAATGTAACACCGTTCTTATCATACTGACTTACTCTACCCTGACATACCAGACCATCAATTCCATCGGAATATGTTTTTTCCATATATTCCATACCCTCGTCTGTAAGGCATACATTATCAGTTTCTCCAATTGATGAATCAATATAAAGTCTGTCAGATGTTGAACTGGTTACAGGTGTACCATCTTCATCATACATAAAGAGTGCAACCGGCCATTCATTATCACCACTGTATCTGAACACAAAGAATCTGTCCTTAATCTGATTGTCAGTAAACTGATGTCCAATAGATGCATTAGCATGTCCCCATGATGCATCATAACAGTTACCATTTATCATATTACGGCTTGTAACATTATCAAATATCTGATTCTTACCAAGCTTGGCACCAAATAATCCTGACTCATAATATCTTGTCCATATTGCATAAAGTGTAACCACACTATTAACAGTATACTTGGCACCTGGAAGATAAGATGTTCCCGTACCATCTTCCCTGGTATTCCATTTCACAAATCGGTAACCTTTTCTTGTTGGAACCTTCTTTGAAAGAGTAAGATCAACATTTTTTTCCTTGGTCTGTTCCTTAGGCATATTGCGAAGCTTTCCACCGCCTGCGGAGCTGTACATTACCGCATACTGTCCTGACTGTAAGCTGTTGGATGAATATCCATCCATTGCTGCAAGCTCATCAACAGTAACACTATAATCTGTATCTGAACCCCATATGATTTTCTCACCAACTTCACGTCCCTGATTACCACTGAGATAATATCCAAAGCCGTTTTCTGTCTTAAAATACAGACCATTACTATCTGCTCTACTGACCTTTCCAAGAGTTACAACACCCTCGATTCCATCAGTATAATGCTGTTTCATATAAGCTTTAGCATTAGCTCTGTTACTAAAACATACATTATTTTCAGTACCAATTTGTGAGCTGCCTGCCAAACGACTATCCCTTTTACTGACAACAGGGGTTCCGTCATCTGAATACAGACACAATGCTATATTCCAGTTTGAATCACCTGAATACTTTAATACAAAATGTCTGTCTTTCATCATGTTTTTAGTAAACTGATGTCCAGTAGATGCATTGGCATGTCCCCATGATGCATCGTATGGAAGATTATTCAGTCTTCCTGTGCTCATGATATAATCGAATAACTGGTCAATACCATAACTTCCGGCAAATATTCCCGTTGTATATTCACCATCTATTATTGAATTACCATTAGTAGCCGCTATTGACCTTACAGTATCTAATGAAACCGAGGTTATAAGCATTGCCGTTGTGAGTATAAAACACATTATTTTTTTAAAAATCTTTTTGTTCATGGCTTCCTCCCTGTTAACAATTTAAAAACATTACAAACAAGTTCCCAATTATTTTTTACTTTCTTTTCATACTCTTTATACATTTTTATTAATTGTATCATAAAGTTTTTTTATTGTCGACATTTTTTTATAAAAAAAACATCCATATCAGAAGTGTGTGTCTTTCGCTGCTTTAGCTGAATTGCGGTACTGAATTTGTGCTATGCACTTTGAGTACCAACAGGCCTACAGCATCTGATCTGATATGAATGCCTTTATGTATAAAACCTTTAGGTTCTTACTTTTTTTCTTTTATCTTATCTAAAACTTCTGACCCAGTTTAATAGTGAGTCAGGATACACATTTTCTCTTACACTACGAAGCATGTCCTGTGTTATCGGGCCATTTTTTGACATTTTTTCAAGGATTGCTTCCTGAAGCTCTTCTATTGTCATGTCTTCATATGGCTTATTTATAACTCGATACACTTCATTTTGTGTAGATTGTTCACTAATGTCATCAGCAGTTTTTGTATCACTGCCATCATTTTGTATTGCAGCTTCAATTGGTGCTGCTACTGCAGTTTTATTTTCTATGCCATTTCCTTCCTTTATAACTATTATGTCACCTAAAGAGGCTGGCACATTCACATTTATCCTTCCCTCACATGCCTTGTAAACCTTGCCGGTCAGTATTCCTGTGAATTCTCCGTCACCTTCCACTGGAATGCTTAATTCACAGGCATTGTCATCATTGTTCAGTACAATGTATATGTGCTCATTTCCAAGATTTCTCGAGTACACATACTGTCTGTTGGTAAGGATAACCTCCCTGTAATCACCGTAGCTTAGGGCCTTATAGTTTTTTCTTATGTCCCCAAGTGACGCTATAAGTCTGGTACATGGCTTATCCGTATAAGCACTTTTGTAATCCTCAAGCCTGATGGCCGGTCTCAATGAATCATCGGAATTACGCTCCTTACGTCCCTCTATAGCAAATTCCGAGCCATAATATATGGATGGCACACCGGGAAGTGTGTAAAGCATAATGTGTACAGGCACAAAATGAGCCTTATTGTTAAGCTTGGTATATATTCGCTCCACATCATGATTATCCACAAAATTATACAGTCTGATTCCACCTGTTCTGTTGCCTCCCATACCGTATAATCTCTTGACTGTATGTGCAATTTCAAAGAAATTATGATCATTCATCCCCGAATACAAAGCTTTATGAAGATGATAATTAGTAACTGCATGGAGTGTTCCCTCATTTACCCATCTGTTGTATTCACCGTGGATAACCTCTCCCATAAGATAAAAATCTGCTTTCACCTCATTTGCTACAGCTCTTAGCATATGCATAAATTCAAAATCAAGTACGTCCGCTGCATCAAGTCTTATTCCATCAATATCAAATTCTCTCACCCAGAACCTTATAACATCGGCAATATACTCCTTCACAGCCGGATTACGCTGGTTAAGCTTTGCCAAAAGATTATATCCACCCCAGTTATCGTAGGAAAATCCATCATCATACTCATTATTACCGTAGAAGTTTACATTGCAGTACCAGTCCTTATACTGGGAATTCTCGCGGTTTTTCTTAATATCCTGAAATGCAAAAAAACTTCGTCCCGTATGATTAAATACTCCATCAAGTATAACCCTTATATTTTCTTCATGACATTTTTCCACGAATTCCCTAAGGTCTTCATTGTCACCAAGTCTTGCGTCCAGTCGTTTATAATCTCTTGTCTCATAGCCGTGACCCTCTGATTCAAATAAGGGACCTATGTATATGGCGTTGCAGCCTATTTTTTTAATGTGGCCTATCCATGGATATATGTCTCTTAATCTGTGAACAATTTCTTCCCTATTAAAATCATTATTTTTAGGTGCTCCAACAAGTCCTAAGGGATATATATGATAAAATACTGCTTCATCGTACCATGCCATAACACTCTCTCCTTGTATTAGGACCATAGCACATCAATATGCTATGGTCCGCTTTATTTTTAATATCCTGTTTTAAAATAATGGAAGATATGGATTAGCTGCACTACTATTCATGCTGTATAAGCCAAGTCCCGCTAAAAGTGCTGCCGCAGCAAATAAACCTCTCAGCATTTTTTTCGCCAAAAAAATTTACCTATTTTACTCATTTCCCAAAATACTCTCTAATATTTTTATAATATTTCAACTAATTCAATTTTGAAATTAAGTTCTTTTCCTGCCATTTCATGGTTGGCATCAAATGTAATGCTTGTTTCATCCTTGTTAACAACTTTTACAGGGAAAGGCTGTCCATACGCATTGGAAAGATATGCCTGCTGACCTTCTACAAGATTTTCTGAACCTGGCATCTGTGCAATCTCAACTGTAAAAATTGCGGCTGGATCAGGCATTCCGTAAGCTTCTTCAGGCATAAGATGAATGTCTGCAATATCTCCTTCTTCCATATCAACAACTGCCTTGTCAAAGCCCTTTATCATCATTCCGGCGCCACATACAAACTGAAGTGGCTCTCCACGGTCATAGGATGAATCAAACTGTGTTCCATCATTAAATGTACCCTTATAATGAACCTTAACTGTCTTTCCTGCATTCTTACCCTCAAGAATAATGCGTGGAGCACCACAACCGCCACTACAGCCTCCACAGCCATGTCCGTCTTCTCCACCACATTCATGGCCTTCTTCATGATCACCACAGGTGTGGTTTTCTCCATGATGGTCGCATGTAACACCTGCAGATTCAATCTCGCCACGAAGATATGCCTCTACTGCCGCATCAACATCACCTTCTGCTCCGGCACATACTTCAATTCCATTTTCTGAAAGTGCATTCATGGCACCTCCGCCAATTCCACCACATACAAGGACGTCAACATTATTTACTGCAAGCAGGCCTGCAAGAGCACCATGTCCCTCTCCATTTGAGTCTATAATCTCACTGCTTACAACTTTTCCGTCGCTGACATCATAAACCTTAAACTGCTCAGTTCTTCCAAAATGTCCAAAAACCTGTCCATTATCATAAGTTACTGCTATTCTTTTCATTGAAAAATTCTCCTTTAATTTATACTATAGATTCATTAATAACTTTAAACATTTCCTTAATATCAATAGGCTTTGATATATGTCCATTCATCCCTGCAGCCAGACACTGCTCCTTATCCTCACGAAATGATTTGGCTGTCATGGCAATTATAGGAATTGTCTTTGCATCTGTGCGGTTAAGAGCCCTTATATACTTTGTGGCTTCAATTCCATCCATTCCTGGCATCATAACATCCATAAGAATGAAAGCAATACTTCCCGGCTCAGAATGTTCAAATACACCAACCGCTTCCTTTCCGTCGTATGCCTTAATAACCTTTGCCTCACATTTCTCAAGGAAATATTCCGCAATCTCCATATTCAGGAAATTGTCTTCTGCAATAAGCACTGTCATTCCCTTAAAATCTTCAACTACATTATTTTCATTTTTCTTTTTAGCTGCTACCTGATATGAAATTTTAAATGGTATGGATATTATAAAGGTAGTTCCTTTTCCAGGTTCACTCTCGATATCTATTTCTCCATCCATGAGATCCACAAGCTCCTTCATGATAGCCATGCCAAGGCCTGTACCATTATATTCCGTGCCTGCATCAGTATGTTCTCTTGAAAATGGTTCAAATATCCTGTCCAGATACTCCCTGCTCATTCCAATTCCTGTGTCCTTTATTTTGAAAATGAACAGCGAACGATTGTCGCCTATGGGCTTCTCTGTTATCCATGTCTCAAGGCTTCCATTTTCCTTATTATATTTTATTCCATTTGAAATAACATTAAGTATAACACGCTGAACATGAAGTGGACTTCCAATAAGATTTTCATGAATAATATCATAATGAATTCCCTTATTGTTAACATTATGCTTTTTAGTCATAACATCAATTGAGCCTGTTGCATTATCCACTATCTCTTTAATATTAAATACTTCCTTTGTAAGCTCTGTTTTACCGCTTTCAAGCCTGCTCATATCAAGCACATCATTTATAAGAAGGTGAAGCTGATTGCCTGCCGTAATAATTTTATCAATGGCATCCTCCACCTTTTCCATGTCATTCAAACTATTTTTGGCAATCTGGGCCATGCCAAGAATACCATTCATAGGAGTTCTTATATCATGAGACATTCTTGCAAGGAACTGGGCCTTAGCTGCATTTGCACTCTTGGCATCCTCATAAGCTTTCATAATACTTTCCTTAGACTCAAGCTCCTTCTGCTTCTCCTGTGCAATGCTCTTGGAACCGCCTAGCAGCTCGATAACATTGCCTTTGGCATCCCTTTTTACACCAGCGAAGGTCATACGGCACCATCCGACAATCTTGTCTCTGAATTCAATACTTACACTTCTATTGTACCTTAGCTGATCACAAAGATTATCCATATCAGTAAATACATGCATCTTAAACTTATCTTCTGCCACGACAGCATTTTCAATAACATAATCAAGCGAACCCCTTATGTCATATTGTGCCTGACCTGCAGCATCCATAAAACAGTCTGCCTGACGAATAACCTTTACCTTATTATTCACAAGATCAAAATGCCATACAACAATATACGCGTTACTGAAGGCTTCAATCACAGAATACTGTTCTGCCAGCTTTTTCTGCTGCTTAAGATCCTTCAAATATCTGTCTGTTATATCATGATGGTATCCTCTTAAAAAATAACTGCCATTTTCATCAGTATCAATTACTCCGCCACATCTTATATAGATAACACCCTTTGAAGGATGCTTCCAGCCATATTCCACCTCAGATTTTCCGTTCTCCTTGATTTCATTGAAATATCTCATCAGGTCATCCTTGTATTCTTCACAGACTCTGCCTAACCAGTATGAATATACCTGTTTTCTATCAAGTTCATTTGGTATTTCAAATAAGTCCTTTGATACACTGTCTGAATAATAAACAGGTCTATTTTTGCTATCATATTCAATCCGCCATGTTCCTATACCTGCCATATAAAGAGTATCTTCGATTTCCTTAGTGTCAAGCATATTATCATGTATTGAGGTTTTACCGTTTATTTCGTCCATTCGCTCACCCTTAATCCTTTTCCTAGCCGCCTGCCTGATGCAAAAAGAGTTAGGTTTTTCTATTTTATTCTTGATGTAACATCATTAAGCGCCTCCAGTAACTGGTTATCTATAACATAATCCCCTGACCTTATCTGCTGGTTAGAATCAAACTCTACGTTAATATCAGGCTCTATACCAACACCATCAATATTCGTTCCATTAGGTGTGAAATATTTCGAAGTAGTTACCTTGATTGCTGAATTATCTCCTGTATTAAGTGGGAATATTGTCTGTACAACTCCCTTTCCATAGCTCTTAGTACCTATAATCTTTCCGTATCCGTAATCCTTAATTGCTCCTGCAAACACTTCTGAAGCGCTGGCACTGTAACCATTAATAAGTACGGCATAAGGCTTATCATAGCTTTCTTCTGCATTTGAATAATACTCATTATCACGTCCGTTCTTATTCTCAGTGTACATTATCAGTCCTTCTGGAAGCATTCTGTCTAACATATCTATAACTGCTGCCAAAACACCGCCGCCATTATTTCTTACATCAACAACCAATCCGTCAGCTCCCTTATTCTCAATATCATCTATTGCTTCACGGAACTGATTGCTGGTCATTTCATCAAATGATGAAACGTATATATATCCAATGTTGTACTCAGCAATTAACTCATGGGTTACTGTAGGAACATCTACAATCTCCCTTGTAATAGTAATATCAATAGGTTCACCATCTCTTATAAGGGATACCTCCACATCTGTCCCTGCTTCGCCCTTCATAAGTTCAGTTACATCACTAAGTTCTTTTCCCACTACTGACTTGCCGGCAACTGTAATTATAATATCACCACTTTTAACACCAGCCTTATCTGCTGGTGCTCCCTTAAATGGATTGACAATAACAATATCTCCAGTCTTACTGTTTACTGCTACATAAGCACCTATTCCGGCATACTGTCCCTGGGTAGTTTCTAAAAGATCCTTATAATCTTCAGGTGAATAATATGCAGCATACTTGTCACCTATTGACTCCAGCATCCCCTTAAACAAACCATTGCTTACATCTTCTGTTTTTACATCATTTGGATTAAGGTAATATGTATCAATGTTTTTACATATAGCCTCATACTTTTCATTAAATTCTGATGATTGTGTTACTTTATGAATATTATCAGCTGCACTATTACGATTTTTTATTGAAGGTACTGCTATAAAAAGCCCTGCAATTAAGCCCATACAGCAGGCACCTGTTATTATTCCATTAAAAAAATCCTTTTTACTTCTCATAATAATTTCCTTTCATTTCTCACCTTATTATACTATTCAAGTCAAACGCATGATTGTACTCCCACCAAGAAAGCTTTGTTATTACTCACCTCTTGCCAAAGTGAAGCCTTCTCGACTGAAATAAATCTAAAATATTATTGTTAAACATACAACAGCGGATTAACATACATTCCACCGGATGAAAGACCAAAATGAAGGTGGCTTCCTGTAGATACTCCTGTAGAGCCAACATAAGCAATCACCTGTCCCTGTTCAACCTTATCACCGACCTTACAATTAAGTGCCGATGCATGCATATAGACTGTAAATATTCCATTTCCATGATTAATCATTACATAATTGCCTGCGGCAGCGCTATATGAAGCTGTAACAACTTCACCGCCCTTGGCAGCCATAATACTTGTTCCTTCAGCAACACCGATATCTATTCCCTGATGATATGTGCTGGCTCCTGCTGTAGGACTTGTTCTCTTACCAAATGGTGATGTAATCTTTCCAGCTACAGGAAGCGGCCATCTGAATCCTGATGGGCTTACAGCTGTGGAATTGTCTGGTGTAACTGTTGCAGGCGCCTTTGTAGCCTTTGGTTTTTTAGTTTTAGCAGGTGATGCCTGGGGATCCTCTTCTCCAGGCTCCTCTGTATTTTCTGCAGCCTCTTCAGCTTTCTTTGCCTCTTCTTCAGCTTTTTTCTTCTCAGCAGCGGCAATTCTTTTTTGTTCCTGTAAAAGAGCATCTATAATAATCTGCTCCTGATTTTCAAGTTCATCATCATAATTATCAATTGAATCCTGCTTTGAATCTATCTGTTGCTGATACTTTTTAAGCTCCTTTGTTTTACTTGACTCCATTTTCTTAAGTCCATTCTTCTGCATATCAAGCTCTTCCTTATTAACCTCAAGCACCTGCTTTGCATCCTCTAACTGAGCCTTTCGCGTCTCAAGAAGATTTTTGGTATTCATATAATTCACAAGCATATTTTTATCATATTCGGATATTTTCTGAATATACTCAGATCTGTTCAAAAGATCTGTTATACTTTTGGAATTCATAAGAATCTCAATGTACTCAGCATCTCCATTTTCATACATATACTTAATTCTTTTTTTCATGGCATCATACTGTACCTGAATAGTCTGTGAAACCTGTGAAATATCAGCATTGGCAGACTTTATCTCAGCTTTTTTAGCCTTAATATCTTCGTTAACACCCTTAATATTGTTGGCCACCTTATTCATTTTCTTATCAAGCTTCTCAATATATTTCATAATGTCATCTGAATCATTGGTAAGGTCAGCCAGGTCATTCTGAAGGGCATACTTTTTCTTTTCAAGGTCAGCCTTCTTTTTTTGTGCAGAGGATATGGTCTTATCAGATATCTCATCTGCTCTTGACATATGTGAATAACCTGCAATTCCAGCAAAAAATACCAGACCACATAATACTATACAGGCTTTCTTTATGGATATTCTCTTTTTAATTCCGCTTATATTCCACACTTTTCTCACGTTTTTCACCTGCTTATCCTTTCACCATTTCAATCTAAATGATTTAAATTACTCCAAACAACTCATATTATTATTCCAAATGATGTGTCTGACAGCGAATCACTCATATTATGCCAAATGATGTGTCTGACAGTGAATCACTCATATTATACCAAATGATGTGCCTGCCGGATCACACCTTCATATGTTTGTTAAGTGTAAGTGTACTTCCTATATAACCTATACCTATTCCTATTCCAAGACAAACCGGAATAAGAACTGAAAATACCTTTCCACTGCCAAGAAATACTAATATACTTGATATGGCACTGAATCTGTCACATATAAATCCTATAATCTTATCATAAAGCACATAAAGTATAACAAGAGGTACTGCTGCTCCTGTAATTCCAATAAGCACTCCCTCAAAAATAAATGGAAGCTTTATAAAAAGATCTGTAGCACCCACAAGGCGCATAATACCTATCTCTTCCTTTCTCACGGAGACACCCATGGAAATAGTGGTATTAATAAGGAATATTGATACTGCCAGCAATATTATTATAATAGCGGCAGAAACGTAACCAATAAGTCTGTTAATATTTGAAAGACCTGTAGCAGCAACATCAGAACTTTTTACCTGACGCACTCCCTTTAAAGTCTGTATATAATCAACAAGCTCCTTCTGCTTGGAAATATCCGACATATATACTTCATATGATGCTGAATCAGCAAGAGGATTATCATTCCCAAATGTAGCTGAAATATCATCTGTCTGACCGGCAAAAACGTCATTTTTAAACTTTTCCCAGGCTTCTTCTGCAGATACATACACAACTTCCTTTACTCCGTCCTTAGACCTGATATCCTGACCAATTGCCTTTATCTGTTCTTCTTCACATCCTGCATCAAAGAAAACCGTAATTCCAACAGAAGTTTCTGCAGTTTTAAGCATATACTGAAAATTGCTTATAATAAAATAAAATATGCCAAACAAAAACAGACAGGCTGAAATTGTTCCAATGGATGCCAGTGTAAATAGGCTATTTTTCTTGAGATTTTTCAATCCCTGTTTCATGCTGTAAAAAAGTACATTAATTCCTTTCATATGTGTATCCACCTTTACTTCTGTCACTTAATATTTTACCTTTTTCCAGCGTAATTACCCTTTTTTGCATAATATCAACAACGTCCGGATTATGGGTTACTACTAAAACAGTGGTTCCAAGCTTATTAATATCATCTAAAAGCTTCATCATTGACCATGCATTCTTAGGATCAAGATTACCTGTAGGCTCATCTGCAAGCAATACTGAAGGTCTGTTAACAAGAGCTCTTGCAAGGGCTACTCTCTGCTGCTCACCACCGGATAATTCCTTTGGATTTGCCTTGGCCTTATCTAAAAGTCCCACTGTAGAAAGCATGGCTGAAACATTCTTTTCCATGTTCCACTTAGGGATTCCAATTACTCTCTGGGCAAGTGCAACATTCTCAAATACAGAGCGGTCCTTAAGCAGCTTAAAATTCTGAAATACAACTCCTATATCCCTTCTGTATTTGGAAACCTGTCTTCTTTTCAAAGATGATACATCCTTTCCATTCACAATAAGCTTTCCGCTTGTGGCATCAATCTGCTTCAAAATAAGCTTTATAAGAGTTGATTTACCTGAACCGCTTGGTCCCACAATAAATACGAACTCACCCTTATTGATAGTAAGTGAAATATCATCCAGAGCATCAACATTTTCCTGATATGTTTTTTTTATGTTTTCAAGTTTTATTATTGGTAAGTTATCCATAGCCTCTTACATATCCTCCGAACCACATATATATTCATTATGCAGTTTATTTTAATAAGTTTTATCTTCCATATACTTGGTATATTTTAAAACCATAAGTGCAATCTTAAATGCTATGGCGTCCTCAAACACCCTGAGGTCAAGACCAGTCTGCTTCTGAAGCTTATCCAGTCTGTATACCAGGGTATTACGGTGAATAAACAACTGTCTTGAGGTTTCTGATACATTAAGATTATTCTCAAAAAACTTAAATATGGTAGTGAGTGTTTCTTCATCAAAATCCTCCAGGGATTTTCCTGCAAAGCTCTCTTTTATAAATAAATTGCAAAGCTGCACAGGGAGCTGATATATTAAACGTCCGATTCCCAGATGATTATATGCTATAACTCTCTTATCACTGTAAAATATATTACCTACCTCTAATGCCATTCTGGCTTCCTTATATGAACGTGAAACATCCTTTATATCATTTACGATAGTTCCATATGCAACATGAGCATTGGCAAGTGCTTCTGTATTAAGCATATCAATTATAACCCTGGCAATCCTATCAAGGTCACTATATTCCTCAGTACTCTGCACCTCTTTAACAAGAATTATGCTGTTTTCATCAATTGCAGTAATAAAATCCTTATTCCTTGTTGCAAATAAACTTCTTACAACTTCAATAGCATTATTATCACTTCTGTCACTGTCTGAATTGACATTCTTGGCTTCAATTATAAACACAACTCTTCTTGCTTTCATGTCTATGTGAAGCTTCTTGGAGCGGGTATTAATATCAACAGATAAGAGATTATCTAAAAGAAGATTCTTAATGAAATTATCTTTGTCATATCTTTCCTTATATGCCACTAAAAGACCCTGTATCTGAAAAGCAATAATCTTTCCAAGCATATATACGTCTTCACTTTCGCCCTTTACAAGAACAACGTATTCTAGCTGATTGTCGTCAAATACTTTAAAAAACTGAACACCCTGGACATCCTGACTGTCTGCCGGTGAATCAACAAATGAGAGTACGGCATCCACAAACATCTCTACTCCGGAAAATGTCGAGGCAACCACCTTTCCCTCTACATCCACAACTCCAATCTCAACTCTGCCTATGTTTTTAACGCCTTCTATTGTATTCTGTATTATCTGATTTGATATCATGTATTGAATCATCCTCCTGCGCACATATATTTCAGTTTAACACGTATTATCTGAAAACTCAAGAAGAGTAGTCACTTATATGCATAAAAAAGAATGTATTCTGACCTTATATTCAAGCCAAAAAACAACTGCCATATTATACATATGACAGTTGTCTGATAAGTTATATTTAGTATTATTAACCTGCTTTAATTCAGAATCAGTTAACGATAACCTTCTCTGTTTCTTTGTCGAAGACATGTGCCTTACTCATATCGAATGCGATTGTGATTGTATCACCAGGTCTTGCAGTTGTACGTGGGTTAACACGAACTGTAATGTCTGACTTACCAACTGTAAAGTAAAGGAATACTTCAGCTCCAAGCATCTCATATACCTTAACTGTTGCATCGATACAGCAATCTCTTGCCTGAGATATAAACATCTCTTCATCTTTAATATCTTCTGGTCTGATTCCAAGAACAACTGTCTTGTCCTCATAACCTGCATCTATAAGCTTAGCTGCTTTAGCTTCTGGTAATTTAACTGAGAACTCGTCAAATACAAGCTTAACATCACTACCATCTTTCTGAACCTTACAATCGATGAAGTTCATCTGTGGTGATCCGATAAATCCTGCAACGAATAAGTTGTCAGGTTTCATGTAAAGGTCAAGTGGTGTATCTACCTGCTGAATAACTCCGTCCTTCATAACAACGATTCTTGTACCAAGAGTAAGGGCCTCTGTCTGGTCATGTGTTACGTAGATGATTGTTGACTCAAGTCTCTGATGAAGCTTTGAAATCTCAATACGCATCTGTACACGAAGCTTTGCATCAAGGTTTGAAAGAGGCTCATCCATAAGGAATACCTTAGGATCACGAACGATTGCACGACCCATGGCAACTCGCTGTCTCTGTCCACCTGATAAAGCCTTTGGCTTACGGTCTAATAACATCTCAATATTAAGAATCTTAGCTGCTTCATGAACAAGTTTATCAATTCTATCCTTTGGAACCTTACGAAGTCTGAGTCCGAATGCCATGTTGTCATATACTGACATATGTGGATACAGAGCGTAGTTCTGGAATACCATCGCGATATCTCTATCTTTTGGCTCAACATCGTTAACGAGCTTGTCTCCGATATAAAGCTCACCTGATGTAATCTCCTCAAGTCCGGCGATCATACGAAGTGTTGTTGACTTACCACAACCTGATGGTCCAACGAAAATGATAAATTCCTTATCTGCAATCTCAAGATTGAAGTTCTTTACTGCAACGAATCCATTAGGATATGTTTTGTTAATGTTTCTTAATGATAAACTTGCCATTATTAAATTTCCTCCCTAAAGTGAATGTATCTAATCCATACTGACTATTATACACCTTAACAAAAAAAACTCCATATTGCCATTTTACCAAAATAAATTCATATATTTTGTGTATTTTGTACAGACTGATCTAAATAGTCATCCATGTTTATAAATCCTTCACCTAATATTTCTCTTGTATCAGAAATCATTATGAAAGCATTAATATCCTGTTCATATATTATTTTCAAAGTCTTTATCAGTTCTCTTTTACCTGTAGCGCAAATAAGCATTTTTTTACTCTTATTGCTATACATTCCAGTTACATTTATGGCAGTAACACCTCTTTTTTGTTCGTTCATAATGTGGTCACTTATTGCCCTGTATTTTTCAGATATAATCATAAGCATAAGACCATTTGATGAGCCCGCAATTATTTTGTCCATGGTCCTGGTACTTATATATACAGCTGCAATTGCATAGGCTGCATTTTTATAACCGAATACCACCCCGCCGGCTGCAACTATTATTGAGTCTATGATAAATATTATAGTGCTGACCGAAAACTGCGGACAGAATCTTCTTATTATCTGACTTAACAGATCCGTTCCACCTGTTGATGAAGATGTCAAAAACACAAGTCCAAGTCCACATCCGGTTATAAGTCCGCCAATAACCGCTGCAAGTACGTAGTCCTGGTCAGCCAGATTTACCCTTGGTATAAGGGACAAAAACACTGTAAACATAACTGTTCCGTAAAGTGACCTTTTTAAATACTCCTTTCCTTTTACAAACCACCCTGCGGCAAATAATGGAATATTAAGTGCCGCTGTTGTAAGCCATACCGGTATTCCACCTTCCTTTATACCTTCCGTAATATGTCCTATAAGAATAGCAATGCCTGATATACCGCCGGTAACAAGGTTAAGTGGTTCATATATACACCTTATTCCAACAGCCATCAGGCAAACTCCTACTGTTATAATAACGTATTTACATTTTGTAATGCTTTTTATCAGACTATACAGGCCTCTCACTCCCCGTTTTTGTTATTATAGTCTGCTATTAACGCATTAAATATACGCTCTTTTTTTGTATTTCCTTTATATTTTTTCTGTATCATGGAATAATACAGTTTTTCAAATCCCAAAGCCGATATTATTCCCGGCGGACTGGAATTCTCTTTTATGACGCGTTCTGCTATATCACACATGCATACGCAAAGCTTTGCAGCTAATTTCTGTCCATTTTCCATCACCCAGTTAAAGAGCTTTCCATCTTCAACAGCTAATATTATTATATCCGGCATAACACTGTTTATCTCATTAATTACTTCTTCTTCCGACTTCGTCTCATCATTTATGTTACAGCTGCCGCTTATTATCAAACTGTCATTCTGCTTTTTACAGACCTCCACAAGCTGTTCTGTCTGTTTTTCGCTGTCACCAATAATATACATGCTTTCCACAAGACCCTTTATACGTAAAAGGTACATAAAGCTCATATATCCCTTTACTATATTCTTGGCAAAATGCCTCTGTCTTTTTCCAAGTACAATTTTTTCAGCAGGTAATATCAGGTCTGCATCATCCATAACACTTTTTTGCTCGGGATTTTCCGACAGAAAACTAAAGGTGTCAACGGACAGCATAAATATTCTATTCATATAATCATTCCCCATGTAGAGACGCATAAGTCCAAGCAACTCCCTGTCAGAAAGCACATTAACGGGAACTCCCATTATGTCAGCTAAACTGCCCATTTTAAAACCTCCAAGTTACAATTTCATAATTGCTACAGCATTACTTCTGCTGTATATCAATGTCAAGATCACCAACGATTATTATTACATCAAAGCCTTTTTCAATTTCAGATACCTCCAATGTGGCTCCGTTAAAGTATTTGAGAAGGTCATTACCCATTCCTTCCTTTCTTACTTTTATAAGTGTCTTTTCAAGCTTCTCCGGATTATCAGCAATCTTTAATACAGGAATGTCATCATTTTCCAAAATAGTTTTAACCTTTCCTGCGATTCCTGTACCTCCACTACCATTAAGAACCTTTATTTTCAGATTCTTTGCTGGAATATTCTTAACAAGTACCTGGGCTGTTTTATGTGTTGTGCTATTAACAACATGCTGGTACATATTCTGGCCTTCTGTTGAATCTACCACACATCCGCCATTCTCCTCCTGGCCCGGCATTATATAATAATATATCATTTCCGGATTTACATTAAAGTATGTTTCAGCATATTTTGCCTTGCTTTTAATCTTTATGTTAGTAGTATAATTACTGTACTTGTCCTTAATATACTGTTCCATAGACTTAACATCAGCTATATTTCCTCTTTCCAGGAGACAGGCATCACTTACCTTCATACAGCCTGTTTCAGCATCCTTTGTAAAGGCTGCATTAAACTGGTCTTCAGGCATAACCGTATAATATCCGATATCAATATTAAAATAATTTTCAAGAAGAATTACACCATATTCATATGAAGATGAATCAGTAAAATACTGGTTGAGCTGGCTCATTTTCATAACCTGTGGTACATCCACTCCTGCTGCATACAGCCTCTGATACATATCATTGTTAATAAGGAACTGGAAATTATCCGGTATTGTAATGTAATCAAGGTTGCCTGTTTCAGTATTAAGTACCTCTATGACCATGGCAGTAATTTTCTTCTTATCTGCCTCAACTGAATATATAAGGTTTCTTGATACAGCATCCGCTGTTGCATCTCCTACTATATCAAGCATATCCTTTGAACCAGGACCACCTTCAGTAGTCTCATAATACTTCATTGTAGCCTTGTAGCTTCCCAATCCCACTAAAAGCATAAGCAGTACTACAACAAATGTCTTAAGCATAATTAATGCCACAACAACTCCCGTACTTTTTTTCTTAGCCATAAAATCTCTCACTCCATTTTATATTTCTTATCTTATTTCAAAAGCCACTTCTTAAGTTCAGCATATATCTCTTCATATTTCACAGGCTTTGCCAGATGTCCATTCATGCCCACTTCTCTGGACATTTTACGGTCTTCGGCAAATGCATTGGCAGAAAGAGCAATAATTGGAATCTTCTTAGTGTAGTCACTCTTCATGCTACGTATTTTCCTTGTAGCTTCATATCCATCCATCTTTGGCATTCTGATGTCCATAAGTATAAGGTCATAAAATCCGTCAGGAGTTTTCTCCATCTGTTCAACAGCCTCATATCCATCATAAACCGTATCAACTGTAATTCCTGTGTACTGAAGATATTCAGCAACGATTTCTGCATTGACCCTGTGGTCATCAACAAGAAGTATTCTTCTGCCACTAAAGTCAGGGAATGCCATTTTACTGTCATTGCCACCGTTAACCATCTCATAAAATACTTCAAGAAGATCTGACCTGAATATTGGTTCTACTAAGACATTATTGATTCCGGCCTTTCTCATCTCTTTTTCATTCTCATTAAACTCATATACAGTCTGCATTATAATTGGCACTTCATTGCCGACAATCTCTCGCATATGCATTGAAAGCTCTATTCCATTCATCTTAGGCATTCTCCAGCCAAATATCATAAGAGCAATTTCGCTCTGACCGGAATCCATAAGCTTCTTAACATCATCAATGGCATCTCTTGCACTTGTTGTGGATATAGTTCTCATACCAAGAGATCTGATTACTTCATCAAGCCATTCAACATTCTCAACATCATTATCAACTATAACAACATACTTATTCTTAAGCTCTTCAAATACCGGTTCATACTGCTCAGGTATCTTAGGAGTGTCAACAACCTTCATAGGAAACTTCACAGTTACTACTGTTCCTGTTCCAAGCTCTGAAGATACATCTATTGTTCCACCCATCTTGCTGACAAGATCATGGGCAATAGTCATTCCAAGGCCCGCCCCTTCTATCTGGCTTACCGTAGAATCCTGCATTCTCTCAAATGGTATAAATATCCTCTTAACAAATTCCTCTGTCATTCCCATTCCGTTATCACTTACCGTAACACAGAATTCAGAAATTCCAGGTTCTTCTGTTTCACTCTCGTTAAGCACAACAGATATTCTTCCGCCGTTGCCTGTAAACTTAATGGCATTGCTTATGATATTAAGAAGTGCTCTTGTAATGCGCTGTTCATCACCAATAACAGCTTCATGCTCAAGTCTGTCTATAGAAACACAGAATCTGTGTTTTTTCTCTTCTACACTCTGCTGTAAAAGCATAACCATATTGTGGATTGAAACACCAATCTGGAACTCTGTCTCTTCAAATGTTACCTTTCCACTTTCAATTCTGCTCATTTCGAGAACGTCATTAATAAGAGTCATAAGATGCTCTGATGCAGCCTTCTGCTTGCCGATACATTCCCTTACTCTGTCTGCATTGTCTGCATTCATCTCACATATATCAGCCAGTCCCACGATGGCATTCAAAGGAGTCCTTATGTCATGGGACATATTTGATAAAAATGATGTCTTGGCCTCATTGGCAAGCTCCTCCACCCTGACCTGCATTCTTATATCTTCATTTTCCTTATCGATCTTATGATTATGTCTTATCAGATAAAATAATACGATAAGATATACCACGACAAGTATACAGAACACCTCAATAATGCTGTCCCTCAGGTCTTTTGAAGATGATAAAACAACATTCTCCGGAAGAATCTGGATGACATACCAGCCCTCATATTCTGTAGGTGTATAGGACTGATAATGAAGTTCAGTATCACCCTCCACAGTATATGCAACAAAACCACTTTGTTTTTTAAGCATATCACTTCTTATGCCAGAATAATCATAGCCCTTCTCATAAGATGCATGCTCCATAACCTTGAAATAATCATGTTTCTTAGTCTGGGCATCTTCTTCTGTAAGAACATCAAGATTAACCTCTCCTGTAAGAGAGTTCATAAGCATAAATCTTGTTATGCCGCTTGTATTCATAAGACTGAGTTTTTTCTTAAAATACTCCTCATCAAGAACACCTAACAGCTGGGTATTACCCTCAACCACAGGAACGTGGAGTATTATATCATTGTTTCCTGCAATAACGTCACTTCTTCCAAAACCAATGGAGGTACTGAATATACTGTTAATACTGTCTGAATCAGCAATCAGATCAGCACCCTTTGATCCAAATATTGTTCCGTCATTACACAATATATAAAGTTTTGAAAAATAACTTCCGGTCTCCATCTTTGCAAGAGTCTCTTTTGCCTCTGCACTCTTCAGGGAATCATACTCACTTAAAAGTTCAGAAACCTCATAAAGATACGTTATATTGGAATTAATAATATCCTCAAACTGTGATGCAGTTATACGTGTACTTGCAGTCATTGAATCATGATATGACTTCAGTATCTGATTGTAGGTAACTGAATGTATAACAAAAAATATTGAAACCGTTAACATCACAAGGACAAGTATGCCTCTTATAATTCCATACCTGTCATATTTTTTTAAAAATGATGAAATTCTGTTCATAAAATCACATACTCCTCACACAGCCAAAAGTGCAACGATTATATACATATTCTTTGTAATTTTATCACATAAACTGAAAAAAAACAAATTATATTACAACTTAAACGCGCCTTATTGTATCTTTTTGCATTTTTGCTTATACTAAAGCTGTTGTTTGAATTTTATCTCAGTCAAGAAGACTCCCACTTCTGCAGGTGGTGAATAATAACAAATTTAAAACAAATATATGTGAGGTCTATTATGAAAACTATTTTAATTACCGGTGCATCAAGAGGAATTGGAAGGGCAATTGCCCTGAGATTATCAGATATGGATAATGCCCGTTTTGTAATAACATGCGAACACAATCTGGATATGCTTAATGAAGTATGCAGTCTTATTCAGGCCAAGGGAAAAGACTGCCTTTGTTTTGCCGGAAATCTTGGAATGTCTGAAAACGTTGAAAAATTATTTAAAATGACAGAAGAAGCTTTTGGAAAAACAGACATACTTGTTAATAATGCCGGAGCATCTCATATAGGTCTCCTGAGTGATATGACAGATGAAGAATGGAACAATATCATTGCTTCAAATCTTAATTCGGTATTTTACTGCTGCCGAAGAGCAATTCCCGGCATGGTTCACAAACATGAGGGACGAATACTTAACATTTCATCAGTGTGGGGAAGCGAGGGTGCCTCAACAGAAGCGGCTTATTCTGCCTCAAAGGGTGCAGTTAATTCCCTTACAAAATCTCTTGCAAAGGAGCTGGCTCCCTCAAACATTCAGGTCAATGCTCTTGCACCCGGACTTATTGCTACTTCAATGAATGCTCATTTGTCACTGGAAGAAATGGAGGCCTTATACGAAGAAATCCCCGCCGGCAGAGCTGGTCTGCCAGAGGAGATTGCTGAAACTGCTTATCAGATTTTAACCGGTCCTTCTTATCTCACCGGTCAGATAATCAATATTGATGGTGCCTGGATATAAATACTTCATATCATATTACCTTCTGTTGACAACTTTCTGTTGACTACTTTCTGTTGACGATTCTGTAATATATTTTTGAAGTAATCACATAGGTGCATATATAAATCACAGAAAATATTCCGTAGGTTATGATGGTGGTTATTATAAATACCCTTATATCTGCAAGACCCATAGCATTTAATATTTTTGATATCATACGAAATGCTGCAAGAAGATGGACTCCAGACATTATAAGAGGAGCAAAGAATACTGTGAACAGCTGGGAATTTATACATCTTTTTATCTCTTGTTTTGTCATTCCGATTTTTTTCATAATGTCAAAACGCTGTTCATCTTCATATCCTTCAGACACCTGCTTGTAATATATGATTATTATGGCCGCACCAACAAATACAATGCTAAGAAGAACACCTAAGAACAATAGACCACCATATAGGCCCATATACTCCATCCATTCATCTTCACGCAAGGTCACAGAATACCATAATGCATCCGGTGTTTTACCGAATTTATTATCTATCACCTCACTAATATATTCACTAATTTTACTATGCAGATCATTGGCATCTGCGTCATTGATAACTGCGCCACAGTCAAAATTGTAGTAAAAGGCATTACCTGAATTATTGCATGACAACAAGGTCTTTTCATAGTCATCAATAACAACATAAATTGTTGGAACAATAGATAAAACAGCGTCTGGATAATCAAGAAAACCTTTCACATTTTTAACAATATTATAATTTACCGGATTGCCATTAAGGTTAAGCTTAATATTCGCTTCGTTATACTCTGCCTTGTAGATACTCACAATAGCTTCATTGCTTTTAAGCTTAATATTATCCCCCGTAATACGATTATAATCCTCAAGAGGCACAAGACATATATCCCTTATTTTTTCATAGTTTTCCGGTGTGTAATCAAAAACACTGCTGTCGCATACATATACACCATCATTTTCTATACCACTAAATGATTTGCATCTGAAGGAAAGAACATTTTCAGGTTCAACTCCCATATCTTCTAACTTCTTTATAATTTCCTTATTCAGACTATCTACCTTTTTATTGTTAATGTAGGTACCATCTTCAGAAACATAAGTATTAAGATTAATGCAAACATCCCTTGGATAGCATCTGTCAATAACATCATCTATTCCACAATAAAGTGATACTGTGGATGATATAATTACAAGGACCATAGTTGATAAAATACATATCGAAGCAAGTCCCGCACCATTTCGTTTCATTCTGTAACTCATGGATGATACAGACACAAAATGATTTGCCTTATAATAATACTTTTTATTTTTCTGCAGTATATGACACATAATCACTGAACCAACAATAAAAAGAAGGTATGTTGCCACGATTACCATAATTACAGCCACAAAAAACATTGTTATGGCAGCACCAGGCTCCTCTACGGTTGCCGCAATATAATATGCAATTCCAAGTATAATCACACCTGCCAAACCAAATAAGATATTTCCCTTTGGAGGTTTTTCACCAGCACTGGCACTGTGGAGAAGGTCTATGGGATTTATAAAATGAATCTGTCTTATATTATTCAGATATATAAGTGCATATATTATCAGGTATACAATAATTGTATATAAAACTGACACCATGGATATATTCAGATCAAATGTAGTCTTTGCACCTATTATTTTTATAAGAATAAGTTCACCAAACTTTGATAAGAGTATTCCGGCAAATAAACCAGCAGCCAGTGTCATAAATGCACATATCAACATTTCCCAAAAAAGTATATGGGCAATATTTCTCTTATTCATCCCTAAAATGTTATAAAGTCCAAATTCCATCTTCCTTCGTTTCATGAGGAAGGTGTTGGTATAAAACAAAAATATTACCGAAAAGATTCCAATTACCCAGGCCCCAAGAAACAATGTTGCCACAACGTTTTTACCGCCCCTTACTGCCCTTAATGTTTCTGAATCTGCAAGATATCTTACAACATAGTTCATCATTATCATGCATATGCAGGTAATAATATAGGGAAAATAAAGCTGTTTATTTTTCTTAATGCCCACCAGTGCAAGCTTCGGAAATAAGTACTTTTTCATATTGCAGCACCACCTGACTGAAGCATTGTAAGTGTATCAGCTATTTTTTGATACAACTGCTCATTGGTATTATTGCCACGATAAAGCTGATGGAATACCTCACCATCTTTAATAAAAAGTATTCTGTCCGCTGTACTTGCAGCCTTTACAGAGTGAGTTACCATTAAAATGGTGTTACCAAGAGAATTAATCTCCCTAAAAGATTTCAGAAGGTCATCTGAAGACTTGGAATCCAGAGCTCCCGTGGGCTCATCTGCCAGAATAAGCTTAGGCTCTGTTATAAGTGCCCTGGCAACTGCCGCTCTCTGTTTCTGTCCTCCCGATACTTCATATGGATATTTTTTCAGTATGTCCGTGATGTTAAGCATTGCTGCAAGTCTTATAAGCCTTTCCTTCATTTCCCTGTAAGGCTTTCCTGCAAGTACAAGGGGAAGATATATATTATCTTCCAGCGAAAATGTGTCAAGCAGGTTAAAATCCTGAAATACAAATCCAATGTTATCACGTCTGAATTCTGATATTTCCCTTTCCTTTACCCTGGTTATATCCTTACCATCAAGAATTACACTGCCAGAGCTTGGCCTGTCAAGAGCAGCAAGAATATTAAGCAGTGTTGTTTTTCCTGCACCGGATTCTCCCATAATCGCGGTGTATTCTCCCTGTTCTATACTAAAATTTACATTCTTAAGGGCCATAACCTTATTGCTGCCAAATCTTGTAGTATAGACCTTCTTTACCTGATTTACCTCTAATATACTCATCTTTCTTCCTCCCATTTTAAGACCGGTCTTTTTTATACACTTTGTTTACACTGATTATAATATCAGCATTTATTGGTTCATACCATTTCATTTTCTTACAGTATTAAAGGCAAAACTTACATTTATGTCACATTTTTTTATATATCACGTTCTTATATATAACATTCTTATATAACACGTTCTTATATATAACATTCTTACATGTCACTTTTTTATATGTCACATTTCTACGTATCACATTTTTATATCAAATTCTTATATGCCACATTCTTACTCATATGTATTATGTCTTCGGCTTAGGTCAAGGTACATTTTCGTTCCTTTTCCTGCTTCTGACTCAGCAAAAATATTATGCCCCAGTTTTCCACATATTCTCTTACACAGATATAGTCCGATTCCTGTTGACTTTGAATTACCTCTGCCATTATAGCCTGTATATCCTCTGTCAAATATTCTTGGAACGTCTTCCTTAGCAATGCCAATCCCTGTGTCTTCAATACATATCCCTTTCTCCCAGGCATATATTTTGATTCCACCTTTTTTAGTATATTTAAGGGCATTAGTCAAAATCTGCTCTACAACAAATCCAAGCCATTTTTCATCTGTCACAACCTTCATTTCCGTTTTCTCATAATTAAGTGCAAGCCTTCTGTATATGAACTCTCCGGACAAACGTTTCAGTGCCTGGGATATTATCTCGTCTATATCATATTCCTTTATAACATAATCTGTAGCTTCCGATTCCAGCCTTAAATATGTAAGAACCATTTCGGCATACTGCTCTATTTTTCTAAGTTCCAGTGTGAGCCTTCTCGAAAGAGACGTGTCCTCTTCAGAAAGGGCCAGATACATTGAAGATATTGGTGTCTTAATCTGATGTATCCACACCGTATAATAATCCATGAGAGTACTGTACCTTATTGAATAATCATTCTTAACCTCCCGCAGACTAAAACATAAGTTTTCAATAATCTTTCGATATTCTTTCTCAAGATAATCGTCACCGGATATATAATTCTCCGGCAGTTCCTCTAACATATGGCACATTCTTTCCAGCTCTTTCTTTCTTCTTTGCAGTCTTATGAAATCTGCTGCCGCAAATATACACAACACAACAAAACTCACAAATGCCGGATAAGCAACTGCCTTGAACGGAATATCATAAAGATAAAATGTTACAGCAAATATTCCAAGTGAACATGTAAAAAAAGCCACAAAACGCTTATGGTATCTTATGTACCATATTATTTGTCCCAAAAAATCCTTCATCGTATCTACCCTCCTTTTTCTATTCCTCTACCCTCCTTTTTCTATTCCTGCTTATTGGACTCTGACTGGAGAATATAACCAATTCCATGCTTTGTTGCAATCATATTCTTAGCTCCAATTGCATCCAGTTTTTTTCTAAGTCTGTTGACATTAACAGTAAGAGTATTTTCATCTACAAATGAGTCCGATTCCCACAGTTTTTCCATAAGCTTTTCCCTGCTTACAACCTTGTCCCTGTTTGTCATAAGTACATGGATTATTCTGTACTCGTTCTTTGTAAGATCTATATTTTCCCCCTTATAGGTGAGGGTATTATTTTCCGTATTAAGTATTAGGCCCTTGTGCTCAATTATTGAAACTGAAGCCGTAAAATCGTAGGTTCTTCTGAGCACCGCCTGAATTTTGGCAATAAGCACACCCATATCAAATGGTTTCGCTATAAAATCATCTCCACCCATATTCATTGCCATAACAATATTCATATTGTCAGATGCAGATGACAGGAATATAATCGGCACCTTGGAAACCTTTCTTATCTCCTCGCACCAGTAATAACCGTTATAAAATGGCAGGGAAATATCTAACAGTACAAGATGGGGCTTACACTCTGCAAGTTCTCCCATAATATTTCTAAAATCATTTACACATACACTTTCAATATTCCACATTGAAGTCTGTTTCGATATTGCCTGCGCAATTCCCTTATCATCCTCAATAATCATTATTCTATACATAAATGCCACCCTTTTACTTTTGTTACAAAAATCCCGGATGCAATAATGCTATCGCACCCGGGATTACAATCATATATTCTACTTCAACTGTGCCTCAATTACTCCTTGCAGGCAAGTTTAACCTTTTCAAATTCTTCATATACTGATGCATCAGGCTTCTTAGTAAGAAGACTTACAATAACTATACATACTGATGATACGATAAATGCAGGAAGAAGCTCATATATATCAAGGACTCCACCCATTGGTCTGATTATAAACTTCCATACAAATACCATTACACCACCTGATACAAGACCAGCAAGAGCTCCATACATATTGGTTCTCTTCCAGAAAAGTGAAAACAGTACAATTGGACCAAATGCTGCACCAAAACCTGCCCATGCAAATGATACAATCTTAAATACTGAGCTGTCTGGATTCCATGCAATAATTACTGCAACTATAGATATCATAACAACAGTACTTCTTGCAATAAGCATACCTGTTTTATCTGAAAACTTCATCTTGAAGGTTCCCATAAGAAGGTCCTTAGATGCACTTGATGATGCTGCAAGAAGCTGTGAATCTGCAGTTGACATTGTAGCTGCAAGAATACCTGCAAGAATAACACCTGCAATAAGTGCTGCCAGAACTCCGTGGTTACTTACAAGCTTTGCTATCTCAACGATAATTGTCTCTGAAGCATCTCCATCTTCTGTTACAAGCTTCTTAAGCACTCCGTTAGCGCTCATGGCATTACCAATAACTCCTATAAAGATTGCAACTCCAAGAGAGATTACAACCCATATTGTAGCTATTCTTCTTGAAAGCTTAAGCTTTTTACTATCTTCAATTGCCATAAATCTGAGAATAATGTGTGGCATACCAAAATATCCAAGTCCCCAGGCGAGAGTTGATATTATAGTAAGCAATCCATAATTACCAGGACCATCTACTGAATAAGTATGTGTCAGTGTAAAGTAACCTGCAAGTGAATTGGCATTAGTCATTACCGCATCAATTCCACCTGCTGTTGTAACACCATATCCAAAAATTACTACAAGTGCAATTGTCATAACGATACTCTGCATAAAGTCAGATGTACTTGCTGCAAGAAATCCTCCGAGAGTTGTATATGCAACAATAACAATGGCACTTATTATCATGGCAACATGATAATCTATTCCAAATAAACTGTTGAAAAGCTTTCCGCAGGCTGCAAATCCTGAGCCTGTATATGGAATGAAGAAAATAATGATAATAACTGCTGCAATTCCTGAAAGAATGTTTTTCTCATCACGATGTCTCTTTGAGAAAAATTCTGGAACAGTTGTTGAATTACCTGCTATCTCAGTATATTTTCTAAGTCTTTTTGCTACAATAAGCCAGTTAACATAAGTACCAATAGCAAGTCCAATAGCTGTCCATGCTGCATTAGCAATACCACTTACATATGCAACACCTGGAAGACCCATTAAAAGCCAGCTGCTCATGTCAGATGCTTCAGCACTCATTGCTGTTACAAAAGGACCGAGCTTTCGTCCACCAAGATAAAAGTCTGTTACTGATGCTGTTTTTTTCGCATAATAAATTCCAATACCTACTACCAGACAAAGGTAGGCAATTATTGCAAGCATTATGCAGATATCTTTAGTTACCATCATTATTTTCTCCTCTTCATATATTTAATTATTAAATAATTGCAAAATACACCTGCATTTATCTCAGCGGGAGACTGTTCCCCCACTGAGATAGATTTATTATCACTCACCACTTGCAGAAAGCGGGAGTCTTCTCTACTGAGATAAACATTTTCATTGGATTACAGGTGTATCCTGCAATTTTATTATCCCAAAGCTTTTAATTATTTGAGTGAGTCAACTGCTGCTCTTTCGATTGGAAGACCTGCAGTATAACGTTCAATAAACTTGTCAAATCCTTCAACATCAGCAGCAACAGGCTCCATCTTAGTACCTGTTTCTCCACCGAATACATCATCATTAAGGAACTCATCAAGAGTTTTGCTTCCCTTGTTAACCATGTATGATGCAAGAAGGGCGATTCCCCAGGCTCCACCTTCTCCGGCTGTTTCCATAACTGATACAGGTGCATTCATTGCAGCTGCAAGAATTGACTGACCAACTCCCTTAGTCTTGAAGAGTCCGCCATGTCCTGTAATATTATCAACCTTTACCTTCTCCTGTTTAAGAAGAATATCACATCCTGTCTTAAGAGCACCAAGTGCTGTGAAAAGGTGTACTCTCATAAAGTTTGCAAGATTGAAGTTGCTGTCCGTTGTACGAACGAATAAAGGACGTCCCTCTTCAAATCCTGTAATATGCTCTCCTGAGAAATAGTTGTAAGCAAGAAGTCCACCACAGTCAGCATCTCCTTCGAGTGCCTTGTTGTAAAGTGTTCCAAATAACTTATTCATGTCAACATCTATTCCAAAGCTCTCTGCAAACTCCTTAAAGATATTAACCCATGCATTAAGGTCTGAAGTACAGTTGTTGCAGTGAACCATTGCAACTGCATGTCCTGTTGGAGTTGTTACAAGGTCAATTGCATCATATGCCTTGGAAAGAGCTTTCTCAAGTACTACCATTGCAAATACTGATGTTCCTGCTGATACATTACCTGTACGCTTAGCAACACTGTTTGTAGCAACCATTCCTGTTCCTGCATCACCTTCTGGTGGGCAAAGTGGAATTCCTGCTTCAAGTGTTCCTGATACGTCAAGAAGCTTAGCTCCATCTTCTGTAAGTATTCCTGCTTCTTCACCAGCTGTAAGAACCTTAGGAAGAATCTCTGAAAGCTTCCAGTCAAAGTTTTTATCTGCAACGAGGTTTTCAAACTTAGCTATCATATCTGCATCATAATCGCCTGTTTCACTGTCAATTGGGAACATACCTGATGCTTCACCAACACCAAGAACCTTGCTTCCTGTAAGTTTCCAGTGAACATATCCTGCAAGTGTTGTCTGGAAATCAATATTCTTAACATGATCTTCACCATTAAGAATTGCCTGATAAAGATGTGCGATACTCCATCTCTGTGGAATATGGAAATCAAAAAGCTCACTAAGCTTTTCTGATGCTTCCTCTGTAATTGTGTTTCTCCATGTACGAAATGGTACTAAAAGCTCACCAGCCTTATCAAATGCAAGGTAACCATGCATCATAGCACTAAATCCAATTGCTGCAAGCTTCTTAACAGGTACACCATACTGCTCCTTAACATCCTTAACCATGTTTGAATAGCTGTCCTGTAAGCCAGTCCAGATATCCTCAAGACTGTATGTCCAGATACCATTCTCAAGTCTGTTCTCCCAATCATGGCTTCCCTGTGCTATAGGTGCATTGTCTGCACCAATAAGTACAGCCTTAATTCTTGTTGAACCAAACTCAATACCAAGTATGGCCTTTCCTGTTTCGATTGTCTTAATAATGTCATTTTTACTCATTGCCATTAATCTCTCCTCCCGGATTATTATTAGTTTATTGTTTTATTATACGCATATAAAGATTAAGACCGGCAGAACACTTCTGTTTTCTGACCATATATTCTCTCATCATTTATATACGGAAAATACAGTTATTACTCTATCAGTGTTTCATAATCTGAGTACTTCTGTCAAGTATTCCTTTCATAAAGGCTATGGAAGTTCCGTAATTAGTAACCGGAATTCCCGCATTCTTTGCAGCCTTCATGCGCAAAAGTACTTCCTTCCTGCCAAGCATACATCCTCCACAGTGTATCATAAGCTTATATTCACCTGGATTATCTGTAAATTCATGCCCGCTTGTAAATGTAAAGTCTATCTTTTTACCTGAAAATTTTCTAATCATAGCTGGAAGCTTAACTGTACCTATATCATCGCACTGTCTGTGATGTGTGCAGCCTTCACATATAAGAACTCCGTCACCGTCAGACAGTTGGTCAAGTACCCTGGCTCCTTCTATGGCCATATCAAGAAAGCCCTTATATCTTGCCATAAGAATACTAAATGATGTGAGTGGAATCTCCTCAGGCACAACTCGGCTTACATATTCAAAAACCTGACTGTCTGTTATAACAAGAGCTGGCTTTATGCCTATATTATAAAGAGTTTCAGCCAAGGCATCTTCCTTTACTGTAAGTGCCATACCATCAGAATCAAGTATCTCTCTTATGGCCTGCTGTTCAGGCAGTATAAGCCTTCCCTTAGGGGCCGCACTGTCAATCGGAACTACCAGAATTACAAGGTCTCCCTTATTCACAAAATCTGAAACATAGGATACTGTTCTTTCCGGTTTTACTATCCTGCCAAGCATATCCTTAAGCCTGTCAATATTCTCTCCGGTCTTAGCACTTACATATATAGTATCCTCTTTAGATTCTGACTCCATATAGTCTGCTGCCACATCAATCTTATTGTATACAACAATATATGGAATACCCTGTTCCTTGAACCGGCTAATAAGAAGCTTATCAGTATCGGTCATTCCAAGAGTAGCATCTATAACAAGAACTGCAGCATCAGATACAGCAAGTGTCTTACTGCTTACACCAACTCTTTTACTGCCAAGTGCTCCCTCATCATCAAATCCCGGAGTATCCATAAGAACCACCGGTCCCAGCGGAAGTATCTCCATACTCTTTTTCACTGTGTCAGTAGTAGTGCCAGGCACATCTGACACAACTGAAAGCTTCTGGCAGGTTACGGCATTAAAAAGACTTGACTTACCAGCATTGCGGTTTCCAAAGAAACCAATATGTGTTCTTTCTGATGAAGGTGTATCATTCAGTCCCATAACAATGTCTCCCAGTCACAAAAATATAATCAGAACCTAAAATCCCTGATTCCCTGTTCTATCTTGGCAAGATTGCTGCTGCAGATATCCTTAACCCTTTCATTAGGAATTTTCTTCAGCTCTGCCTCTATAAGAGCTTCACCTATAGCCCTGGTGTCATCCCCGGCATAATCCATAAGATATTCCTTAAGGGTCATAAGTGCATTAGGATGGCAGCAGTTAAGAATCTGTCCGCTCTTACAAAGGGACATAAATCTGTCTCCTGTTCTTCCTTCTCGGTAGCAGGCTGTACAGAATGAAGGAATATATCCTTCCCTCATAAGCCAGTTAACTACCTCATCCAGTGTCCTCTGGTCAGAAACATCAAACTGCTCTGTATCATGTGGACGTTCATCCTCACAATAACCACCTACACTTGTTCTTGAACCTCCGGAAATCTGTGAAACTCCCAATCTGATTATCTCTTTCCTTACTTCTTCACTTTCTCTTGTCGAAATAATCATACCGGTATATGGTACTGCAACACGTATAAGTGCTGCTATCTTACAAAATATCTCATCACTTATTGAATTATCAAAAGCTGATGGATCAATATCATCTGCATGCTTGATTCTTGGCACTGATATAGTATGTGGTCCAACTCCATGAACTGCTTCAAGATGCTCCGCATGCATCAGCAATGCACAATATTCATATCTGTAAAGCTCAAGTCCAAATAAAACACCAAGTCCCACATCATCAATACCGCCTTCCATGGCTCTGTCCATGGCTTCAGTATGATATGCATAATCATGCTTAGGACCTGTTGGATGAAGCTTTTCATAGCTTTCCTTATGATATGTCTCCTGAAAAAGGATGTAGGTTCCTATTCCTGCTTCCTTAAGCTTTCTATAATTCTCAACAGTTGTTGCTGCTATATTAACATTAACTCTTCTGATTGCACCATTCTTATGCTTAATGTTATATATTGTATCAATGCATTCAAGTATATAATCTATGGGATTGTTCACAGGGTCTTCCCCTGCCTCTATGGCAAGTCTCTTATGTCCCATATCCTGGAGTGCGGTTACTTCCTTCTTCACTTCCTCCATCGTAAGCTTTTTCCTTGGAATATGTCTGTTCTTAGCATGATATGGACAATATACACATCCATTAACACAATAATTGGACAAATAAAGTGGCGCAAACATTACTATCCTGTTACCATAAAAATCCTTCTTGATCTGTTCTGCCAGATCATATATCTCTTTAATCTTTTCCGGCTTATCACAGGCTAAAAGAACAGAAGCCTCTCTGTGATTAAGTCCCCTTCTAAGTTTTGCCTTTTCAATTATGGAATCTATCAGCGGAATATTATCCTTATTCTCATCAGCATACTTCAATGATTCCAATATCTCTTCATGGCAGATAAACTCCTCTGCCTTCATAGAAGTTACGTCATACATAACTATTCTCCCATACCATGCCTTATCATACAGTAGGTAAGGCTTATAATAAGTCTTTAAATCAATGAGATAAAAATGAGCTGTCCTAAGCATCTTCGCTTAAGTATCAGCTCATCTTCCGTTTATCTCCGTCAAATAGAAAAGAAAATGCTGTATTATTTGTTCTTTTCCTCTTCTTCAGCAAGCAAATCAATTGCGTGTCTTAAAGCCGCTGACTTAACGACCTTCATTCTTTTACAATATTCTTCAAGTCTGGTCTTTGTAGCCTCATCCATTCTTAATGAACAGATCACATTCTTATTGTTAGTTCCCTTTGGTCTGCCAGTTCTCGCCATCCTTAATCATCTCCCATTTCATTCTGTTTACAACTACATATTAACATTATAATTTTTGATAATATTTACGTCAAGTGTTTTTTTGTTTTACAGCAAAAATTCCCTTTACAGCAAGCTTTTATGAAGCCTTAAACCGTAAAGGGAATCTACTATTTCCGTATCTTATTATGCATCATACAGGATTACTTACTAAGTATTTCATGTGCATTGATAAATGCAGGCTTTACTCTGTAAACATCATCAAACAGTCCACTGAATGGAGCGTACTGCCAGTAGTCAAAGCTTTCCTCAACCTTGTTCATTACAGGGTCGTCGATGAATGCCCATATTGACATACTTGTAAATGAATTGTCAGTCTCTGAGTTAATATCAGCAAGTGCATTAAAGAGATTAGCTGCAAATGTTCCATGATCATCAAGAGCATCCCAGTCAAAGTTTCTCATTGCCATTTCTGTAAGCTGTACATGTACGCTTGGTGACATTGATGAGAACTCTTTAATAGTTGTTGTTGTCTTGTCTACCCAGTCCTGAGTCAGACAACCCTGCTGTTTCTGGTAAGCACCAAGGTAACCCTGGCATCCTACTGAGTCACATATCTGTCTGTTTGGATCACTGTTAAGTGATTCAACAAGCTTCTTGATATATGGTCGCTTATTGGCTTCAATTACATTATAATCATTGTATACAAGTTCAATCTTTGATCTTTCTGAAAGTAAACCTTCATTAATCATTGCTTCACGTGTATCATATGCACAGTCGAATGTAAACTTAACATAGTTCTCACCCTTGCCATTAGCTTTGGATGAGCAGTGATAATAGAATAAGTTCTGTGCTCCACGGTTCTGTCTTATCTTAAGCTTGTCACCACTGTTCTCGTCAATTCCTTCATTAACAACATCCCAGCAGTATACAACATCAGGATACTTCTCCTGGAAATGACGCATTACCTGGTCAACATAATATTTAAGACGTTCACGGCACACATCATTTGATGAGAATTCAGCATTATCTTCCTTGCTGAAGCCCTTCTTAAAGAACCACTCCTTCATTGAGTTATCCCATACAAGTGCATGACCACGAATCTTAAGATTGTTGGCTCTTGCCCATTCACATATCTCATCAGCCTTCTGATATCTCATAACAGGCATTGAGGTTTCATCTGTATATGCTGCAACAGAAGCATCATAGTCAAGGAGTGAATATGCCTTGAACTCGTTCATTGCAGTTATACTGTCACAATGATGTGCAAGAAGTTTACAGAACTCAGGATCGTTCTTAATAAGGTTATATGTAACACATGTACCAAACTTATATCCCTTTGCTTCTGTAAGCTCAGCCATACTTGAATAATTATTGATTGCATCAGTTGCATCCTTAGGACGTACCTCGATAAGTCCTGCAGGGTACTCTGCAATATAATCATTCAAGGTTTTGCTAAATGATTCTTCTGCATCTTCAGCAGCCTTCTTATCCTCATTGTACTTAGTCTTAGCTGCACCGATTGAACTTGTCTCAACGCTGATTGCAGCCTTGTGATGTGATATCTCATTAGTATTATTATTGTGATAATTTACATACATGTCATGAATAACAAATTTGCCTTTGCCATCTGCAGGAGCAAAACCGAATGAAATTCTTCCGTTTCCTGTACTGTCAAATGCTGCTATCTCTTTGTTACCCTTAATCTCATCAGTTAATGAAATTTCCTGTCCCTTTGTACCATCAAGTGTTATAGTTGCTATCTTTTTACCATTGCTGTTAATATCACAGTCATACTCAGCTACGTAAACATCTACATCAAAGCTCTGGCTTGAATCCATCTTAAGATCAACAGATTCGATAGCTGAAAGCTTTGTATTAGTCTGCCATGAATCAGATAATACGAAGTTAACATAGATGTTCTCAGGTGATGTAGCCTTACTTCCATCATACATTCCAAAATAATCATATTCATAATAATCCGGTTTTGGAGTTGGTGTTGGCTCAGCTGTTGGGTTAGCCTGTACAGATGCCTGTGTTGGTGTAGTCACCTGACCACCTGCAGGTGCCTGTGTTGGTGTAGTCTGTTTTGCTTCAGCAGCTACAACCTTTACCTTGCACTTAAGAGTCCTGGTTGCAGTTTTCTTTCCTGCCTTAAACTTCACTTTTGCAGAAACAACACTGGAACCTTCGGCCTTCGCTTTGACCTTTACTGATGTTTTCTTCTTCTTGCTGATTGTGACAAACTTCTTCTTGCTTGTCTTCCATGTTGTCTTAACAATTTTTGTGCCGTTATTCTTTACCTTAAGAGTAAATGATGTGCCTGCTTCAGCACTTTTTGATTTTGCGCTAAGTTTAGGTGCCTTAGCTGCAGAAGCGCTCATGCCTGTGTTAATACCGCCAAGCATTGAAACGGTCATTGCCATGGCAAGAGCTCCCGCTAAAATTTCCTTTCTCTTCATAATATGTGTCCTCCATTTCTTTTCCGAACCTTCGCCTGAATTTAATCATTTCAAAGCAAAAATTCAATACTTATATTATATAATACAATTCGAATCTGTTTATGTTTATTTCATAAATATTTAATTAATAATGTCTTAAATATAATATACTTCTATGCGTTCTCTTAAGAAAATTTTCAAAATTCATTATAAAATAAATGAATTCAAAATATCATTGAAAGCAGAATCTGTTATATGTTAAAATTTATGCATATAATTATAAAGGAAATATAAGAAATGCATCACACAATGAAAATATTATTTTTCTTATTATTCTTCTTACTATTTTTGTTGTTTTATCGCCGTTTTTATGACGGCTTTTTGTGACTATTTTTATAACTATTTTTTCTTACAATCATTGCATTCCAAGTGCAAGCATAATACATCTTGCCAAAAATGCCACAATCCATGCAATAAGGCACTGTAAAAATGCTGTCAGTATTGCAGCCTTATGACCGCCCATTTCCCTTTTAACAGTTGCAATTGCAGCAACACAAGGAGTGTAGAGAAGTGTAAATATCAAAAATACATAGGCTGATGCCGGTGAAAATAATGTCTTCAGCACCGATACATCTCCTCCAAGGAGTACTGTAATTGTTGACACAACACTTTCCTTGGCAGTAAATCCTGTTATAAGAGCTGTTGACACTCTCCAATCTCCAAATCCAAGTGGGGCAAATATAGGTGCGATAATACCGCCTACCAATGCAAGAAGACTTGAATCTGTAGATTCTGCTATATTAAATCTGATATCAAAAGTCTGAAGGAACCATATTATCAAGGTTGCAAGCAGGATAATTGTAAATGCCTTCTGTATAAATCCTCTTGCCTTTTCCCATAAGAGAAATCCAACACTTTTCGCACTTGGAAGTCTGTAGTTAGGAAGTTCCATTACAAAAGGAACCGGCTCACCCTTAAACATTGTTTTCTTAAGAATAAGTGCATATATAATACCACACACTATACCAAGCAGATACAGACTTATCATAACAAGCACCCTGTACTGCTTTTCAAAAAATGCAGTCGTAAATAATGCATATATTGGAAGCTTGGCGCTACAGCTCATAAAAGGTGTCAGAAATATTGTCATACGTCTGTCTCTTTCACTGGACAAGGTTCTTGTTGACATAATCGCCGGAACTGAACATCCAAAGCCAATAAGCATTGGAACAAAGCTTCTTCCTGATAGTCCAATTTTTCTAAGAAGTCTGTCCATAATAAATGCAACTCTGGCCATATAACCTGTATCCTCAAGTATTGACAGGAAGAAAAATAATGTAACTATTACCGGAAGAAAGCTTAAAACACTTCCTACTCCATTACAGACACCGTCAATAACAAGGGAATGAACAACCTCATTTATCTGTGCTTTAGTAAGTGCCACGTCAATTAGACTTATTATGTAGTCGACACCCTTTGCCATAAGATCAGATAAAAAACCTCCGATAAAGCTAAATGTCATGGCAAAGACAAAAGCCATTATTAAAAGGAAGCATGGGATTGCCGTATAACGTCCTGTAAGAATTCTGTCTATACTGACGCTTCTTTTATGTTCCTTACTTTCGTGAGGCTTTATAACTGTATTTTTACAGACCTTTTCAATAAAGACAAATCTCATATTCGCAAGAGCAGCCTCTCTTTCAAGTCCACTCTCTTTTTCCATTACATCAATAATACTGTCAAGAATCTTTAACTCATCCTCAGGTACATTAAGAGCTTCCTTAATAAGCTCATCACCCTCCACCATTTTTGTGGATGCATACCTTTTTGGAAGTCCTGCTGTCATTGCATATGGTTCCAGAAGATGTTCTGCCGAGTGTATGCACCTGTGCACCGCTCCAACCTTATCTCCTGTCTTTCCACTGTCCTCACAAAAATCTATACGGCCAGGAGCTTCTCTATATCTTGCAATATGAATTGCATGGTCAATAAGTTCATCTATTCCTTCATTTTTCACAGCAGATATAGGCACTACAGGAATACCAAGAATGCTTTCAAGTTCATTTATCCTGATACTTCCGCCGTTGCTCCTTACCTCATCCATCATGTTAAGGGCTAAAACCATCGGAATACCTAACTCCATAAGCTGTATTGTAAGATACAGGTTACGTTCAATATTAGATGCGTCAACAATGTTGATTATTCCTGTCAGGTCATTATTCATAAGGAATTCTCTGGTAACAATCTCTTCACTTGAATATGGTGAAAGAGAATATATTCCCGGAAGGTCAGTTACACTTGCTTCAGGATGATTCCTTATTATGCCTTCCTTTTTATCTACAGTAACACCCGGGAAGTTGCCTACATGCTGGTTAGAACCGGTAAGCTGGTTAAAAAGTGTTGTCTTTCCACAGTTCTGGTTTCCCACCAGGGCAAAAGAAAGGGGCATTCCCTTATTTATAGTTTTTCCAATTTTTCTTGCATGATAACTTTCGGCCTTAAGGGATTCACCCACACCAGGATGATCCATCAGTTTTTTTCTGATATGCTTTTCCTTATTATTTTCTGATGCAGCCCTTAAAACTGGCTCTATTACAATATTTTCAGCTTCGGAAAGTCTTATTGTGAGCTCATAACCTCTCAACTCAAATTCGATTGGGTCACCCATTGGTGCTCTCTTAATAAGTGTGACCTCTGTTCCAGGGGTAAGTCCCATATCAAGAAGATGATTGTGCAGGGCACCCTTACCCTTAACACTTACTATCCTGCCACTTTGATTATAGACAAGCTTATCAAGAGTCATTTCCATATTATCCATGCCTCCTTATCGTAAATTATTATGTAAAAACTAGTTAATAACCCAGGAAACACTGCTGCCATTATCGTCTTTTTTAACAATAAGCTTACTGTCAATCTCCTGCTTAAGTTCAGAAACATGAGAAATGATTCCAATAAGCCTTTGACTTCCAGCCATTTCCTTAAGTACCTTTACAGCCTCATTTCTTGCCCGGTCATCAAGAGAACCAAAGCCCTCATCAATAAACATAACGTCAAGCCCTATTGCTCCGCTTTCAGCCTGAATCTCATCAGCCATTCCAAGGGACAGTGACAATGCCGCCATAAATGATTCTCCTCCCGAAAGAGTACGAATCTCCCTTTCACGTCCGGTCATATTGGAATACACCATAAGGTCAAGTCCCTTATTTTTCCCGGTACCAGCATCATCAAGTGAGATCATTCTGAGTTCAAACTCACCCAGGGTCATCTCCCTGAACCTTTTGTTGGCTGCAAAAAGAATTCTCTCAAGATATTTTCTGAGCACAAAGGTTTCAAGATCCATTCTGGCACCAGACACCTTTCCTGTTATACAGTCGTATAATCTTTTTATGCGTTCGTGCTTCATAATGGTATCCTGACGGTTATTAAGATTTTTGCTCAACTTATTATAGCTTTCATTGTCACTCTTGTAAATATTATTATAATAATCATATACCTCAAGTGCTTTTTCCAATACATCATCTGCATTTTGCTTTGCAAGGGCAAGCTCATTCATATCAGGAAGCTTCTCATCACCAATTGCAGACAGAACAGTTTTTTTGCTGCTCTTATTCTCTGTAACCTTAGTTTTATATGAGGATATTTCTTCTTCCCATATATCACAGCTTTCCCTTGAATATGTATCAACAAGTTCCTGCCATTCTATCTCCTCAAAACCATATCTAAAGACCAGTTCTTCGTATTCAGCCAGTCTATTCTCATACTGTTTATTTCTTTCCGGAATATCCTTTTCACACTTTCTGATAATACCCTCTGCCTCAGATTTATCCTTAGAAATAACCTCAACCTTTTTTTCAGCCTCTTCATAACGATTTTTAGCACTGTTATAAACCTTCTTTGCCTCGTTAAGGTCATTTTCTGCTTCATTTATCGTGGAATAGCTGACATTTTCATCCATGCTTTCATATTTTGCCTTGGCTTTTTCATATAATGAATATGAATCATTCATTACATCCAGTCTTAATTCAGCTTCTTTTTCAAGCTTAGAAAGGGAGGTTTCATAGCCAACAAGCATATCTGATAATTTTTTCTTATCATCTACAGCCTTTTTATAAGCCTCTCCAGCCATAGAAGTCTTGTTTATACAGATATTAATGCTACTAAGAAGATCTTCAGCGCATTTACGGACAAACTCATTATCTTTATCGTCTGCCATACAAAAGCTGGTGTTTTCCACGACACCCTCTTTGATACATCTTTTTATGAGTTCCTCATATTTTTTAGCATTCTCCTCTGACCTTGCATTAAGCTTAGCCTTCATTGTCTCATTATCTCTGGCGATTTTTTCCTGTTTCTTCTTAGCCATGTCTGCTTCATGTAAGAGTTCATCAAGCTCCTCTTTGGTGGCTATCCTTTTTACTTCCTTAAACTCTGCCGGGTGTGGATGGTTGATTGAACCACACACAGGACATGGAATATTATCTTCCAGTTTCTTGGCAAGTATTCCAGCCTGGTTATCAAGAAACAACTGGTATGCCCTAAGATATTGATCATTTACATAGGTAAAGGCCTTATTTGCTGTTACATATTCATTTTTACTATTTTCAAGGTCTTGTTCAAGCTTACAAACCTCTGCCGCATCATCAGCCAGGACTTTAATCTCTTTACTCATGGCTTCAAGCAGCCTGAAGCTGTTCTCCCATTTTGCATATGTAACCTCTGCATTGTCATACTGGGAAAGAGCATCCTTTGCAAGATTGATCTGCTTTTTAATACCCTCTAATTTGCCCTTGCTTATCTCATGAACCTTAACTGAATTATCATAGGCTGTTTTACTTGCTTTATAATCCTTTAAAAGGCTTTCCCTCTCTCTTAAAAGCTTTATTGCCTTATCCGTTTTTTCTTCTGTTTTATGATATGCTGCACCTGCTTCCTCATATGCATTTTTATACTTTTCTGCCTCGGCCTTCATATCATCAAGTCTTTTTCTTCCCTCATCAGCCCTTTTTTGGGCATCACTAAGACTATTTTTTTCTCTTAAAAGCATATCATTGGCTTCTTTTACATAGCCATCCTTTTCCTTGACCTCATAAGCCATTAAAACTCTGTTTAGAAGCTTCTCAATATGTTCAATATCAGTTTTTCTATCCTCAAGCTCTTTTTCTGTCCTAATGATGCTTTCCAGTTTTTCATACTGGCTGACAAGATTTTCTCCCTTAATATACTGCTCATTTGCAAGATCTCTTTCAGCCATGGCAAGGTTTTTTTCTTCCTGAACAATGGACAGTTTATCTTTAATGTATAGTGACACTTCCTGAAGCTTTTCCATGTAAGCTTCTAACAAATGAAGTTTTCCTGCGCTCACCTCATTCTGAAGGTATTCAAAATCTTCCTTTTCCTCGTATTCATCAGGCACTTTAACCGACTGAACTATCTCGCTGCAACGGGTTTTAATTATATCAAGCTCCTTTTCGTTATCCTTCTTAAGGTCACCAAGCCTCTTTCCTATGTTCTCATATATACCGGTAGCAAAAAGCTTTCTGAATATTTCTTTTTTATCATCGGATTTCTTACGCAGCATATCCATAAATTCGCCCTGAGCAATCATGGCAACCTGCATAAACTGATCCTTGGTAAGACCAATTAGCTCACTAATCTTAATACCTGCTTCTTTTCCGGTATACACCATTCCATCCGGTACTATAAGCTCTACTGAACCATTTTCCTCTTTTGTGGTATTGTCAGACTTACCTGATTTTTTCTTGAGCTTCCTGACATGTCTTGGAACTCTTGTAACAACATATACGTCATCACTTTTTGATGGCAGAAGAAATTCAAGTGTTACACCAGGCTTTGTATCATATCCCATATAGTGGCTCTGAAGCTCAGTTCCATTCTTCTTATTGGTACCAGAGCTTGCTTCACCGTAAAGTGCAAAAACAATGGCATCAAATATTGTTGTCTTTCCGGCTCCGGTATCTCCTGTAATCAGAAAAATGTTCTGATTATTTTTAGTAAAATCTATTACTGTTTCTTTTCCGTAGGAACCAAATGCAGTCATTGTTAACCTTACTGGTTTCATATTACAAGGCCCCCTTTACACTGTTTATAACATCCATTATAAGCTTTCTGTCTTCTTCATCCATGCCATCTTCCCCCAAAAATGCCATACACATATCATAAGGAGACATTTTTCCAGGCGATGGAAGCTGTCCCCTTCTTTCCTCATATTTTCTGATATTTTCTATTCTTATCTCGAGAATATTAGGAAAAGCATCATGAAGTCTTTCCTTCATATCAAATGTATTAAAGTCCTCCTTGTCTGTAAGCACAACCGATACATAATCATCAGAAGGAGATTTTAACACATCTTCAAGCTCTCCCTTCAGGATTCTTACATTACGAAGTGGCTTAAGTGGAAGGCATCTTGTAACTGCTCTTGTTCCCGGTTCATTTAAGTTGACCTCTATTATGCTCTTTTCCTGACCGGCTTCACTTACTGAAACACAAAGAGGAGTTCCGCAATATCTAAGCTTCTCATCACCTGCTGTCATAGGCTTGTGAATGTGACCAAGACAGGCATAATCAAATTCTTCTAAAACATCACTGCCTACCACATCTATATTACCTGCCGTAACTATTTCTGAATCCATTCTTGCAACCTGTGATGCATCTGTCTTTGATGGCAGGTAAAACTGATGGCTGACTATGACGTTACGTTGGTTTTTATCAATGCTTTCCCGGGCAATAAGTGTTCGTAATGCCTCATCATAAGACACACTTCCCTCTTCGCTTTTCACAATATTTCTAACCATTGACGGCTTAACAAATGGAAGCAGATAAAAATTAACAGGACCATATTCATCATTTACAGTAACCTTCTCAATATATTCATCCTCATTTACCGGGGGAATTCCCACCACATATATATTGCTGGCTGATAAAATATTCCTGTAGCAGTCAATTCGTGGTCCACTGTCATGATTACCGCTTATCATCATAATTGCAGTTTCCTTAGCTGCCCTTGAAAGCTTTGTTATAAAACAGTCAAAAACTCTGACAGCCTCGGCAGACGGCATTGCCTTATCAAATATATCTCCGGCAATTACAATCACATCCGGCTTCTCCAAAACAGCATATTCAATTATCTTATCAAATATATACTCCTGATCTTCCCTCAAATCCCTGTTATAAAGCCTAAGACCAATATGAAGATCTGACAGGTGAAATATTTTCATAACCCCACTCCATTCTATTCAAATATAATGTTGGCAAAAACATTTCCTTCTCCATCTGTAACAGAAACATATATACCTTTTTCATTATCTGCTACAAGAGCCTGTATATTATCCCCCAGCATAGCTGCATTTTTATATTCAGCCCATATTCTGTGAACCGTATAATCCTCTGGAAGATATTCCTCCCCAAACAATATGTATTTTGAATTATTAACATGATGGTTTGTATCAATAAAATAATGTGGCACCACCTTTTTCTCCTTTGCTTCCCCACCGCTAAACTTAGGAAGCTTTCTTCCAAGGTACTCCATATCAATCTTTTCTTCCATAGGATATTTACACTTAATATCGTCATCCGGTTTGGCAGGCCTTCCTGTCACAGTATCCACATATACCCAGATCGAATTAGCTTTGACAATTTCTTCACCCCGGGCAGTTTCAATCATAAAATTACGGAGACCATATATGCCCTTAATCTCATAAGGAATTGTTTTTATGATAATAGATTCTCCCATAACAGGATATCTGATTATATCCACCTGCCAGCTGCTAAGAAGCCATGCCCTGTTTATATTCTTTAAGTATTCAACGCCGATACCAAGATCCTCCGACTGAAATGTACAACAATCCTGAAGATAATCAAGAATTGATGCCAGCGTTGCCTCCCCCTTATAATTACATTCACTATACCTAACACGTGTATCAAAACTATACATTTTTCTCCTCCTGTAATATCCCTTATTGCATCTTCTGCAATTATTATCCTGCACTTTAAATTTCTTTTCATTATAAATGAATATAACAGGGTCAGTCAATAACTGTACCCTGTTACATAAGGTAAAACTACTATTTTCATTGTCAAAAAATTTTGTATATAATCACTGCTGCCACTACACTTGTAAGTCCCACACATGCCTCAAAAGGTACAATTTTTAATCTGTCCTTGAATTTCATATTCACCGCTCCCCCTGTGGCATGAAAAAATGAGCCATGTGGAAGTGAGTCAATTACTGTTGCTCCGGCATGTATCATTGCCGCTGCCGAAATTGCCGCCACACCTCCATTAACAAGGGTCTGTGAAAATGTCTGTGAAGCAATGGTTGCTCCAGCTGTAGTAGATGCCGTTGCCCCAGCCATCAGTATTCCTGACAGTGGCGCCAGCAAAAATGTTGGCATATTGCCTGCATTAAGAATACTAATAAGGTCATACTGGAGATTGGAAGCCTTTATTATTCCTGCCAGGGTTCCCGTTCCAATAAGAAGTATAGAAACTCCAAGTACCTTTGATATACCATATTCAAGATAAGAAACAATATTTCTTCCCTGTGATGTGATAAGAATACATACAAGACCACCAGCCGGAAGGGCTATAAGGGGATCCACACTTATTCCAAAAAGCGGCCTTAATGCCAACAAAATAATAACAAGAGCCGGACCACTGACTGCCTTTAGGAATCCAGGAAGAGTTTTTTCCGTATTACGTTCTATATCGCCATCCGTAACAGGTGCTGCCTCTTTCTTTGACAAATAAACTGCAAGTATAACAGTTACAGCAAGGGCAGCTATTGCAGGTATGATATTTTTTATCATAAGACCTGTAAGGTCAACTCCAAATGCTTCTGCCGTTGCAATAGTATTAGGATTAGGTGATATGATATTTCCAGCCTTTCCTCCACCAGTCATGGCAAGAAGAACTGATGCTTTATTATAGCCCGATTTTTGACCGATTGCCAGGGCAATTGGCGCCACTGTAATTACGGCAATATCAATAAATACACCAACTGCACATATTATCATTGTCGCAAATGCCAGGGAAAAAACTGCCAGCTTTTCTCCAAACCTTGACACTATAACCTCGGCTATTTTTTCTGCTGAACCAGTCTTTATAAGCGCACCGGCAAGCACACCGGAGGTAAGAATTCTTAGAACTGATGACATCATTCCCTGGGCTCCGGATATCATGGTATCCACCGTGGTCACAAGACCACCTCCGCCACATATTCCCCCAATAAGCGCACCCAGAATAAGACTATAGGCTGGATGAACCCTCCAGATAATCAGTACAATAGCTATTACAAGACTAATAACCGCTCCCCATGTAGTAAATAATGCCATATTTTATTCCTTTCACACACTATATTATATTTTCACTCTTTTCTTACTGCTTTTATAAGACGCATGGCCTGTTCAACTGCCGCCTCCATATTGTTCATGGCATTCTGAACCTTCATTGCATCCTCATAGGACACCACATTTCTAAGTATAGGAAAAAATGCATCAATACCGTTTTCGTTACATAAAATGGCGTCCTCTTTAAGGCAGCCTGCAAAAGCAAGCACAGGAATATTATATTTTTTTGCAATTTTGGCAACCCCTGCCGGAGCTTTTCCCATAACAGTCTGGCCATCAAGACGTCCTTCTCCTGTTATAACCATATCAGCATCTCTAATATATTCTTCAAGCCTTGTTTCCCTTAGAACAATATCTACTCCCGGACATAATTTTCCATTAAGAAAGGTCATAAAGGCAAAGCCTAAACCACCTGCTGCACCCGCTCCCGGATATCTGGCATCTGCATCTGGATATTTTTCCTTTGCAAGCTTAGCATAATATGCAAGCCACTTATCCATCTGCATTATCATTGTAGGTGTGGCCCCCTTTTGTGGTCCGTATATTGCACTGCAGCCTTTTTCTCCACAAAGCGTATTAGTAACATCGCAGGCAATCTGAAATGAACATTCCGAAAGTTCCGGTAAAATATTATCATCATTTATCTCTTCAAGAACCTCAAGACCCTTAGCCCCATATGGAACCTGATTGCCATCCTTATCAAGGAAATCAAATCCCAGTGCCTGCAGCATGCCTGCGCCTCCATCATTTGTGGCACTTCCTCCTATTCCTATAAGAAAGTTTCTACACCCCTTTTTAATGGCATCCTTAATCATTTCCCCAACTCCATACGTTGTTGTATTAAGGGGATTGCGCTCATTTTCATCAATAAGGGTAATACCTGCTGCTGCAGACATCTCAATTATGGCTGTTTTACTCTCTTCAACAATTCCATACTGGCAAGACACCTTTTTGCCTAAAGGTCCCGTCACCCTGCTTTTCTGCAGCCTGCCTCCACATCCCAGAGTAAGGGCATCCACCGTTCCCTCTCCTCCATCAGCGAGAGGTCTTATAATTATGTCCGCATCACCAAAAACCCGGCTGACACCTCTTCCGGCACTTTCGCCTGCCTGAAGCGAAGACATACTTCCTTTAAATGAGTCAATGGCTATTACAATTTTCATACAATACCTCCTGGTATTTTATATCAATCGAGAAGACTCCCACTCCTGCAAGTGGTGAGTAATAACAAATCTCGCCTGCGTTCGATTTGAATTAACCTTCTTCTTTGTTATAATGCCCATTTTTTTTCAAATAAACCATCAAATAATTACTTTTTCTGTTTTTCTATCTCTTCAGCCAGATTACTAAGATACTCCCATCTTTCCATTTTCTCTTCCAAAAGAGCTTCTGTTTCATCTTTTTCCTTTGAAAGTTCATTTAACCTTACAAAATCAGTTGCAGTTTCCGTCATAGCCTCTTCAAGCTCTGATATTTTTTCTTCAAGAGCTGCAATATCATCCTCTATGGTTTCCCATTCTCTTTCTTCCTTGTAAGAAAATTTCAGTTTCCTGCTATGCTCTCTGTCAGCAGTTTTCTTACTATCCTTTGTATCCTCAGTATTTTTTTTGCCTGAAATTGCCAGAGCCTCTTCACTCTCAGGATGTCTTAAGGCATATGAAACCTGATAATCAGTAAAACCACCCTCATACTGCTCAATAACCCCATCACCAACATAGGCAAATATTCTCCTTACGACCCTGTCCAGAAAATATCTGTCATGGGATACAGTAATAACGATTCCATCAAAATTATCAAGATAATTTTCAAGTATTGTGAGAGTCCTTATATCAAGATCATTCGTAGGCTCATCAAGTATAAGCACATTAGGTGCGCTAATGAGAATACTCAAAAGGTATAATCTGCGCTTTTCCCCACCTGACAGCTTTGAGATTACCGTGTACTGCTTTTCCGGTTCAAATAAAAAACGCTCAAGCATCTGACTTGCACTCACATACCCATCCTTTGTCCTGACAAATTCAGCAATATCCTTAATATAATCAATAACCCTCTCATTCTCAGGAAGCATCTCATTTTCCTGTGAAAAATAACCAAACTTAACTGTCTGGCCTATTTCCACAGTACCGGAATCAGCCTCAGTAATTCCACATATTATTTTCATAAGAGTTGATTTACCACAGCCGTTAGGACCAACAATTCCAATTCTGTCATTGCGTCCAAAGACATAAGTAAAATCCTTTATAAGGTTTCTGTCGCCGAATGATTTGCAAAGCTCCCTTATCTCTATAGTTGTTCTTCCAAGTCTGGTTGACAGGGATTCCATACAGACATCTTTATCAAATTCCGGAGCCTTCATATCACGCAGTGCCTCATATCTTCCAATATGCGCCTTCTGCTTAGTTGAACGTGCTCTTGCCCCTCTTCTCATCCAGGCTAACTCAATTCTAAGTATATTCTGCCTCTTTTTTTCAGCAGATATGGCATTATCAAGCCTTTCAGCCTTGGCCTTTACAAAGCCCTCATAATTCGTCTGATAACTGTATAATCTGCCCTTATCAACTTCTACTATTCTATTGGTTACACTATCAAGAAAATATCTGTCATGGGTTATAATAAGCAGTGCACCCCTGAAACGCTTAAGATAATCCTCAAGCCAGTCTGCCATATTACTGTCAAGGTGATTAGTCGGCTCATCAAGTATAAGAAGGTCTGCAGTTGAGATAAGAACACTTGTTAAAGCAATCCTTTTTTTCTCACCACCTGAGAGATTGTCAACTTTTCTGTCAAAATCCTTTATATTAAGCCTTGTAAGAATACTTTTTGCACTTGCCTCAATTTCTTCTCTTGAACTAAACAAGGGTTCATCTGAATTATCCCTGACAATACTTTCAAGAATAGTATCTCCACTTACGAATTCCGGTGTCTGTGGCAGATAACGAATATAAAGATTTCTTCTTTTTACAATACTTCCTCCATCTGCCTCTTCCTTTCCTGCCACAATTTTCAGAAGAGTTGATTTACCGGTTCCATTAATTCCTATAACACCTATTTTTTCACCTTCATTTATGCTAAATGAAACGTCATCAAAGATCTTTCTTCCGGTGTATGATTTCGTAAGGTTTTCCATAACTAAAAGACTCATTTTTCCCATCACCTCCTGTAGGTAAGTAAAAAAATCAAGCAGGTGCAGACACCTGCTTGATCATATACATTAAATATACTATTAAAAACTACTTATCTGTTTCAGCATTCTTAGCTGTAGCAGCTTCTTCTTCAGGCTCATGTCTGTCTTTCATTGGCACATACGCCTTATGAACACCAACATACTTATATGCCGGTCTTATAATCTTACCTTTATTAACAAGTTCCTCAAGTCTGTGAGCACTCCATCCTGATATTCTTGATATAGCAAATATTGGAGTGTACAATTCTTCAGGAATCTCAAGCATTGAATATACATAACCACTGTAAAAGTCAACATTGGCACATACAGGTTTGAATAACTGTCTTGCTTTCATAACCTCTTCAGCTGCAATACGTTCAACTGTGTCATATAATCTGAACTCGTCTTCTTTTCCCTTTTCCTTGGAAAGCTTCTTAGCATATTCCTTAAGAATTTTCTCTCTTGGATCAGATAATGTATAAACAGCATGACCCATACCATATATAAGTCCTGCACCGTCAAATGCTTCCTTATTGAGAATCTTAACAAGATACTCCCTGATCTTATCTTCATCTGTCCAGTCATCAATATGAGCCTTAATATCAGCAAACATCTGCTGAACCTTCATATTGGCACCACCATGACGAGGTCCCTTAAGAGAACCTACTGAAGCAGCAATTGCAGAATAAGTATCAGTTCCACTTGAACTTACAACATGTGTGGTAAATGATGAGTTATTACCACCACCATGCTCTGCATGAAGAACAAGTGATATATCAAGAACCTTTGCCTCAAGTGGAGTATATTTTCCATCTTTTCTAAGCATTCTAAGAAGGTTCTCAGCAATTGAACGGTTAGGATCCGGATTACGTATTACAAGTGTTTCACCCATTTCGAAATGTCTGTATGAATGATATGAATATACAGCAATAAGTGACATCTTTGCTATAAGCTCAAGTGACTGTCTAAGTACATTCTCAACAGATATATCATCTGGATTGGAATCATATGAATACAGTGTAAGAATACCCTTCTGAAGAGCATTCATAATGTTATTACATGGTGCCTTCATTAAGACGTCTCTAATAAATCTGGCTGAGAGCTCCTGCATACTTGCTAAGAGGTTTTTAAAAGTAGCAAGCTGTTCCTCTGTTGGAAGCTCACCAAATAACAGAAGATATGTTGTTTCTTCAAATCCATAATCTTTATTTTCAAAACCCTTTACAAGGTCTTCAATATTATAACCCTGATAATACAATTCACCATCACAAGGAATTTTCCTACCATCTACAAGTTTATAGGATAATACATCGGAAATCTCTGTGAGTCCGGTAAGTACACCCTTTCCGTTAGAATCTCTAAGTCCTCTCTTAACATCATATTCAGCATACAGGTCAAGATTAATAGCTCCTGATGCCATACAATATTTTACCAGTTTGTCAAATAAATCTGAATTATTGGAACCGAGGTCCATCTTTGTTTTCTTAAGCATGGTCTGCCCCTCCTTATGATAATAATTATTCCTGCCTAATATTCTTATTCTACACTTATGCGTTACATTTTACAAGCAGATTATTCCACTGCTCATCTACCATACGCTGGAATTCTTCAATAAGTCCCTCATTTCCAGGTTTGAAAAGATGCTTGAATCTCCTCTGTGGTTTAAGGAAATCTTCGATTGGCAGTTTGTTCTTTGGTTCATATGAAAGAATCCATTTTCCATCAACAACCTCAAACATTGGCCAGTAACATGTATCAACTGCAAGCTTACATATTTTCATCATATCAGATGGATCATATCCCCATCCTCTTGGACATGGTGATAATACATTAAGAAATGCAGGACCTGGTGTATAGATAGCCTTTTCAGATTTAGTATAGATATCCTTAAAATTACCTATAAATGTTGTCTGTCCAACATATGGAATCTGATGGGCAGCCATAATTGCAGCCAGATCTTTTCTTATCTGTACCTTTCCTGATGAAGCCTTTCCTGCAGGTGTTGTTGTCGTATCTGCAAACTTTGGTGTTGCAGATGAACGCTGTGTACCTGTATTCATATAAGCTCCGTTATCGTAACATACATATACGAAATCATGACCTCTTTCCATAGCACCTGAAAGTGACTGGAATCCAATATCGTATGTTCCACCGTCTCCACCAAATGTTATGAATTTGTATGTATCATTAATTTTGCCCTTTTTCTTAAGAACATTATATGCTGTCTCAACACCTGACATTGTTGCACCCGCATTCTCAAAGGCATTGTGGATATAGCTGTCTTTGTATGATGTATATGGATACATAAATGTTGATACTTCAAGACATCCGGTTGCATTACCAACTACTGCTTTATCTTCTTCATGAAGTGAACGGAGTACGGAACGTACTGTGATAGCTCCACCACAGCCTGCACACATTCTGTGTCCTGCTGCAAGCCTGTCCTTTTTATCCATTGCCTTCATTTCTTCTTTAAAATTATATGGTTTATTCGCATTCTCCATTGTCTGCACCTCACTCTCTAAGTCCGATATACTTGAAATTATCACGTACTTCATGTGTTTCGGCCATTCTTTCAAGCTCATTATATACGTCTTCAAATTCAGTTACTGTAATATCTCTTCCACCAAGACCATATAAGTAGTTAACCACTTCCTTATTCTGTCCTGCTCTATAAAGTGCAGCTGTTACCTCAGCACCAAGTGGTCCGCCTGTTGCAGCAAACATCTCTGAACGGTCAAGAATTGCAACTGATTTAACATTACGAAGAGCATGTGCTATTTCTTCTTCAGGGAATGGACGGAATACTCTTATCTTAAGAATACCAACCTTTTTACCAGTTCTTTCTCTGATATCATCAACTGCAGCCTTACATGTACCTGCTGCTGAACCGATTATAACAATTGCATAATCTGCATCATCAAGCTTGTATTCTTCAAAGAATCCATATTTTCTTCCAGTCATTTTTTCAAATTCTTCTGCAACCTCAAGTATTACCTTCTTGGCATTCTTAAGTGCTTCTGTCTGAGCTCTTTTTGACTCCATATAGTAATTAGATACTGCATAAGGACCTACTGCCATTGGCTCCTTTGAATTAAGAAGATAATGTTCAGGATTATATTCTCCAACGAAATCCTTAACAAGCTCATCCTCAACAAGTTCAATATTCTCAACACCATGACTTGTAATAAATCCATCCTGACATATCATAACAGGGAGCATAACATCCTTATGCTCTGATATTCTGAAGGACTGGAGGAAGTTATCATATGCCTCCTGATTAGATTCTGCATATATCTGAATCCATCCACTGTCTCTGGCACCCATACTATCTGAATGATCTGCATTAATATTAATTGGACCTGACAGAGCCCTGTTAACAAGTGCAAGTACTATTGGAAAACGGTTTGATGCTGCAACATATAATTCTTCCCACATAAGAGCAAGACCACATGATGAGGTTGCAGTAAGAGCTCTTGCTCCTGCTGCTGATGCACCAATTGTTGCACTCATTGAACTATGTTCACTTTCTACCGGAATAAACTCCGTATCAATCTCACCATTAGCAATATATGTAGCCACATACTGTGGAATTTCTGTTGATGGTGTAATAGGGAATGCCGGCATTACATCCGGATTTATCTGCTTAATTGCGTATGCAACTGCTTCATTTCCTGATAATCTCTCTCTAATTGCCATAATCTTATTCCTCCATCCTTATTGCATCAAATGGACATACCTTAGAGCAGATTCCACAGCCCTTGCAATGATCCATATCAAATACTATTTTATCATTGTCACCTACTGATATACTAAGATCAGGACAGACAGGCACACAAAGATAACACTGTTTACATTTTGCTTCATCATGTACAGGCGCCTGTGTTCTCCACTCTCCTGTGTTAAACTGCACTGATGTTGCAGGCTCATATATCTTATTACCTTCTGTAAGGTCTCTCCAGGATGACTGTTCATTAATTCTGTCGCTTATCATACTAAAACCTCCTCAAGTGTCATTCGAAGTGCTTTCATATTACCATCAATGACTTCAGGCTTTTTACTGAATTTGTGTTTATAAGAGCCCTCCATCTCAGTAAGAAACTGTTCCTTATCCATTACCTTTGATACTGCAACGATTGCTGCAAGCATAGGTGAGTTAGGAAAATATTTTCCAAGTGCTGCAACTGATATTTTATGAGCATCTACTGTATAAACTTTTCCTGTATATCCGTGAAGCTTTGGTATAATCTCTGATGCAGGCTTTGCTGAATTAACAACAATTGCTCCCTCAGGATTAAGTCCTGCAGTAACATCAATGCTGTCAAGGAGTCCCTCATCTACAACCACTACATAATCAGGATCATATATATTGGAATGAACAGTAATTTTCTCATCACTGATTCTGTTATATGCCGTAATAGGTGCACCCATTCTTTCAGGACCATACTCAGGAAATCCCTGAACATATTTTCCGGCCTTAAATGCAACGTCTGCAAGAAGAAGTGCAGCTGTTTTGGCACCCTGTCCACCTCTTCCATGCCACCTGATCTCAACTGTGTTTTTCACTATGTATTACCTTCCTTTCATTCAATTCAATACTAAATCAAAACTAAAAATTCCTGCTATCTTATCCATAGACAGCAGGAGTTAAAATATCAATTATATCAACAATCCAACAACATACTATCATATGCGACCATGATTACGGTTGGTTTCCGTCAGCATCTACTCATTGCTTTTCGACACTGCAACTTGGGAGGGATGTTCAATTAGATCCTACCGGTACCACTTTCCAGCAACGTGGCTCTCTTTGACTTTCAGAAAAAATCTACTGTCTCCGTCGTAGTCTTTACATATTAATTAGCCCGATTAAAGTCAATTATAATTATAAGCCATGATGTTGTCAATAGCACTCTGGTTGAAAGGGCATAATTAACCTCATATATTAATTAATTATTATTCTGTTTAATTAACCTTCTCATAAGGAAGGACTTCAGCAAGAAAACCTTTTTCTGCCAGTTCATTTTCTATTTCATCAAGTACTTCTTCGCTATCAGCCATAATCGTATGAAAATGATAGCCGGAGGTAACATTAAGCAAAGGTGTCGACTTTCCTGATTCCAGCTCTTCCACAAATTTTTTGACGTCACGTCGATTTTTTATGTTAAGACCTGCCCTTACCTTGCCATAAGCTCTGTGATTAACCATTACATCTGCTACACATCCACCATTGTCCACAATAATGTTAAGCTCTTCTGCCACCTGTTCACTCGTATGGCATACCTTTATAACTCTTGTAGCCATGTCAGAATCGTTAAGCATATTAACAATATATCCTCTGGCAGTAGATGTTATATCTATGCCCTTGCTCCTTAACAGTGCAATATCCTGCACTACAACCTGTCTGCTTACTCCAACTCTTTTTCCAAGCTCAGCCCCTGATACGGGAAGATTGCTGTTCTTAAGTATATTAAGCAGCTCACATCTTCGTTCTTCACCTGTTAACTCTTTTTCCAAATGTTCTTCCCCCTTTTTCAGATATTATCAGTTCCAGACCTGACCTATATTATATATAAATTATAAATAATACAAGCTATTCTGTAACAGTAAGATTTTTAAGACTTATATCAAGAATAGGTGCTGAATGTGTAAGTGCACCACTTGATACATAGTCTACACCAAGTCTTGTTATTGTTGCAATATTTTCTTTTGTAATATTACCTGAGCATTCTGTTTCTGCTCTTCCATCAATTACCTTAATTGCCTCTGCCATCTCTTCATAAGTCATATTGTCAAGCATGATAATATCTGCTCCGGCCTCTACAGCTTCCTTTACCATTTCAAGATTTTCTGTTTCGACTTCAATTTTCCTTACAAATGGTGCGTATTCCTTTGCTGCTGCCACAGCTTCCTTAACACCACCTGCTGCATCTATATGATTATCCTTGAGAAGAACACCATCAGAAAGATTGTATCTGTGATTATGTCCGCCACCAATCTTAACAGCATATTTTTCAAATATTCTCATACATGGTGTAGTTTTTCTTGTATCAAGAAGCTTTGTCTTTGATCCCTCAAGAAGTGATGACACCTGATGTGTATATGTAGCAATTCCACTAAGTCTCTGAAGGTAGTTAAGTGCTGTTCTTTCTCCTGAAAGAAGAACTCTTATATCACCTGATACTACAGCTAACAAGTCACCCTTTTTAACCTGGTCACCATCTTTGAAGGCTTCTCCATTTTCTTTTTTCATAAATGATACGTCAGTCTTTTCATCCAGTATTTTAAATACCCTTTCAAATATACCAAGACCTGCAATGATACCGTCTTCCTTACATATAAGATTGACCTTTCCCTGTTTTGCTTCAGGCATAACAGCATTAGTTGTTACATCCTCACTGTTAATATCCTCTTCTAATGCCATTTTTATGTATTTATCTGCAACTAACTGCATTGTAATCTGATTCATATTAATTCTCCTTACATAATATATTTTCTATTTTATTATTTGTTTGTATTTAACTGTATCTATATTATTTTCTTAGCTTCTTTGCTGTCTGCGCTGCGCTCTCTTACAATTTTTACCGCTGAACGCTTTGCAAATACAAGACTTTCCAAAAGTGAATTGCTTGCAAGTCTGTTTTTACCATGAACACCATTACAACTGGTCTCTCCAACTGCGTACAAATGATTCATTGTTGTCATGGAGTCGCTATCCACGTGAACCCCACCCATAAAATAATGCTGGGCCGGAACAACCGGTATAGGCTCCTTCAATATATCATAACCCTCTTCAAGACACTTGTGATATATATTTGGAAAATGCTTCATAATAGTTTCCTTACTCACATTTTCAAACGAAAGATATTCATAAGGAACATTTTCCTTCTCCATTTCAGCATGTATTGCATCTGTAACAACATCTCTAGGTAAAAGCTCATCAACGAATCTTTCTCCCTTGTGATTATAAAGAAGGGCTCCCTCACCTCTTGCTGATTCTGATATCAAAAAGCTTCTTCCAGGTTTTTCACTGTAAAGGCTTGTTGGATGAATCTGTACATAATCCATATGTTCAAGCTCTACACCATGTTTTTCTGCGATTTTGCATCCATCCCCTGTAAGACATGGGAAGTTGGTTGAATATTCGTATAATCCACCGATTCCACCTGTTGCCATAATGGTATCCGGTGCCTTAATATGTAATTTTTCGCCTTCCTTGGTTTTGGCAATTACACCGGCGCACTCTCCTGCAACCTCAATAATATCAGTCATGGTTGTATATTCCATAATAGTTACATTTGAAAGCTTCCTTACATGTGACAGAAGTGTGGTTGTTATCTCTTTTCCGGTTATATCTTCATGAAAACATATACGTGGTCTTGAATGTGCACCTTCTCTTGTGTACATAAGCTCTCCATTTTCATCCTTAGCAAAGCGGACACCCTTGTCAAGCAGATCATTTATAACATTCCTGCTGGAGCGAATCATAATGTCAACGCTTTCTGCACGATTTTCGTAATGTCCTGCTCTCATAGTGTCTTCATAATATGAATCATAATCGTTCTCATCTCTCAAAACACATATTCCACCCTGTGCAAGCATGGAATCACAGCTTTCTACATCTTCCTTTGACAGCATGATTATTTTCATGTCCTTTGGAAGATTAAGTGCGGTATACAGTCCTCCTACACCACAACCTACGATTACAGCATCACAGTTAATAGTTTTCATAATATCATCCTTTCCGGTTTATATCTGCCATTACATTCTTTTTATCTGGCAGCAAGTTCAAGCATTCTATCCAACGTAAGTTTAGCCTTTTCTCCAATTTCTTCTTCAGGCAGTTCCATTTCATTTTTACCATTTTCCAAGACATCAATTATTTTTTCCAATGAGTTCTTCATCATGTTAACGCACACAGGAGGTGTCTTTGTAAAATAAAATTTTGCATCAGGTCTTAATCTTTTAAGTTCATAATTAACACCCATAACAGTGCATATAATGAATTCCTTATCTTCACTGTCCCTGCTGTAATTAATAATTCCTGTTGTTGAACCTATGTAATCTGCAAGTTCAAGTATTTCACTGTTACACTCAGGATGAGCAAGTACCTTCACTCCAGGATGCTCACTCATAAGCTCCTTCACCTCATCAGCCTTCATAAACTCATGGCGTGGGCAATATCCGTCGTTGAATACAAATTCCTTTTCAGGTACCATCTTTGCTACATAATGTCCAAGATTCTTATCAGGAATAAATAAAATGTGTTTGTTAGGAAGGTTTTTTACGATTTTAACAGCATTGGCTGATGTTACACACACATCAGACCAGGATTTTATCTCAGCGGTTGAATTGATATAGCATACAACACTCAGATCATCATATTCTGCCCTTGCCTTATCAATTACTTCCTTAGTAACCATATGAGCCATTGGACAGTCTGCTGTCATATCAGGCATAAGAACAGTTTTCTCACTGTTAAGAAGCTTTGCACTTTCTCCCATAAATGATACTCCTGCAAATACGATTGTTTTGTTAGTAAGCTCTGTAGCTTTTTTGCTCAAAAAATATGAATCACCTATGTAGTCAGCAATTTCCTGAACTTCATCACTTACATAGTAATGTGCAAGAATAACTGCATCCTTTTTAATTTTAAGTTCTTTAATCTTTTCAATCTTTTCTGTTTTTGTCATAATTGTAATCTTATCCTTCTTAATAATCATTGCGTAAGCTGGTGCATATTAATCTTATGAGTTTCAGCTCTTACATATTTCAGATTTCACACATTTCAGATCTTACATGTTTCAGATTTTACATGCACTGGCACTTTACTACTTGTTTTGCAGAAGTATAGCACATGTCTTTTCATGTGACAAGACACGTTTTGATAAAATTTTGACAAACCTCATTTTTAGGATTTTTTTAGAATAGCAAAACAATAAAGACTGCCGCACTTGCGCAAAGAGAAGTGACAATAAGACTCTTTTCCCTGTAAGCCAGAATAACTGCCACTACAAAGCCTGCTACTGATGCAGGTACAGATGCTGTAGAATAGAAAATGGCAGGTACTGTCATTGCTGCAAGTACAGCATATGGAATATAATCCAAAAAAGCACTGATAAAGGCATTTTCTATTTTTTTACGAAAAACTATAAATGGCAGGGCTCTTATAAGATATGTTACCCCTGCCATTACAGCCAAATATTTTAAGAAAAGTATAAAATCATATGTTTCCATCAATATTTTCTCCCAAATTCTGAACTTTTGTATGTGAATCAGTTTGTGTTTTCTTATCCTTTACAGATAGATATGCTCCAACAAGTGAAGCTGCTATTGCACTTATTATAACTGCAAAGCCTGATGATACAAACTTAAATAATGGTATGTAATATAAGATACAGCTTATAGCAATAGCAGTAAATACTACTATGACCTTTTTCATATCCTTCTTCATATCCGGAACCACAATGGCTATAAACATACCATAAAGAGCAATTCCCAACGAATCACACACAATCTTTGGCAATACATTGCCACAAACCGCTCCAGCCAGAGTTCCAAAACTCCAGCCAAGATAAGGAAGTGTCATAAGTCCAAGAAAATATCTTCTGGACACTTCATTCCTGTTACCCATGGCAACTGCAAATATCTCGTCAGTAATTCCTACTCCCAGGATTGCCCTGTATATTCCCGTAAATTTGGAATCCACCTTCTGTGACAAGGATATGGCCATAAGTGAATACCTGAGATTAATCACAAACTGGGTAACTGCCATCTCAATAAAGCTTCCCATTGTTGCCATAACGGTAATTCCGGCAAACTGACCTGCTGATGTAAGATTAGTAATTGATATAAGCAGTGTTTCGAGCACTGAAAAACCATTGGCTACTGCCAGTATTCCAAATGAAAATGATACTGAAAAATAACCCAGTGCAATAGGTATTCCGTCTCTAATTCCTCTTTTCAACATAATACATATTAATCTATTAGTAACCTTAAATGCATTCTGCAACTCGGAGTATTCAATATCTGATCTACATTAACTCCATAATAATGTCTGCACATTTTGCATAACCTATAGCAGATGTGTTAAGACATATGTCATAATTAACAGTCTCTCCCCACTTTCCATCTGTATAGAAGTTATAATAGTCTCTCCTTTGTTTATCTTTCTTTTTAATATAAGATTCTGTATCCTTAGGTGATACATTATCAACCTCAATTGCTCTCTTAACCCTCTCTTCCATATCCGAAGCATATATGAAAGCAGATACATAATCCGCATAACCCTTCAATATATAGTCAGCACACCTTCCCATAATAACACATGGGCCTTCTTTTGCAAGCTTCATAATTGTATCAGACATTGCATTATACATGTTCTGTGGAAGTGTAGATGCTCCTCTTGTTATTCCATTGTATTCTGCTGTCATCGCAATCATATATATCATACTCTTAACATTCTTCTCATCATATTCCTGCATGACACCAGGATTAAAACCATATTTCTCAGCGGCTATAAAAAGCATCTCACCATCATAAAAAGGTATATTCTTTTTATCAGCAATTATCTTGCCAACTTCTCGTCCACCACTTCCATACTGTCTGTCTATTAATACTATTTTATTACTCATACTATGCACCCCCTGTATCGTATTCAACAAATATTTATGTTTAATATTTTATCATATTTTTTTTATTTTTTCTACCTTTTCTATGTACCGTAAATCACATAACTTATTCAATTTTTTCTTGCTTTTTTGTTACAGTATGTTCATAAACTATACACACATAATCACAAAACTTATTGTACAATGAATACATCAAATGAGGGAGTGCCAATAAACATGATGACTTCCCAATTGATATTTTATTTTGCTTATTAGTTTTTTCATAAATAAACTGCAGGAAATACTTGCAGAACTCCTCTTTTACTCTTTCAAAATAGGAGAGTCCCAATCTCTCCTATAGAAAAATTCAGCTGTGGTTGATATCAACCGCAGCTTTTATTTTATTGTTTTTATCTTATTCATATTGACAGTAAGTATCCTGTGATACAGTGCCGTCTTATATATCAGAGTTATATTGGCATCCACGTAACAGAATCTGTTAATCATATACACAATACTTTTATAGCCAAATGCTGCCAGTACTAAAACAATACCTGCAGTACGCAAAATGCCTGGCAGGGCAAGTATAAACATACATATAATTGTTACAACTGTGCCCAGCCAGACAAAAATGTATTGTCTGCATACCCGCAGGGTGAGATTCGTAGCCGCAAGAAGTCTCTCAAGCATACACTGAAGTGATTCTATATCCTCCTTCATAAGAAACTTATATATATCACCAAATATTATGTCATTCTTATTGCTTCCAAAACTATAATTCTCAAAATATATATCATATCTTTCTTTACCAAGTTCCCTGCATAAAAGCTTGCCAAATATACTTAACATCCCTGTCTCCAATCCTACTTTTCAAGAATACTATGATATAATATTCACCTGATAATAGGATTGTTATTCAATTTGACAATCAATTTCTAATATAATTATTTACAGAAATTTGTACATTGTTTTTGAAACAAATTTTTCTCCCGCCTTAAGAATACAGGATGGGAAGCTGTCTATATTGCAGGCATTAGGGAACTGCTGTGTTTCAAAGCAGAGTCCTGATCTTGGTCCATATGTACAATCAGCTTTACCCTTAAGGCCAGCTCCAATGTTATTACCGGTATAGAACTGTACACCAGGGAGGTCTGTGTATACTTCCATTACAAGACCATTTTCTCCCTTTGCTCTTGCAGCAAGTCCAAATTCACCCAATGGCTTATTTATTGCATAATTAAGATCATAGCCCTTTCCATACTTAAGTGTATCCATATCCTTGTCTATGTCTTCGCCTACACGCTTTTCACTTGTAAAATCAAGTGGGGTTCCCTTAATATCTGCAAGCTCACCTGTTGGAATAAGCTCAGATGTTGTCGCAGTATATTTCTCAGCATTAATATACACCTTATGATTCTCAACATTACCACTTGCATTGCCATCAAGGTTAAAGTATGAATGGTTTGTAAAGTTCACAACCGTATCTTTGTCCGACCGGGCACCATATTCGATAATAAGCTCATTATCATTGGTAAGGCTGTATGTTACACTTACATCAAGATTTCCCGGAAATCCCTGCTCCATATCCGGACTTAATCTTGAAAGACAAACTGCACTTACTCCATCTGCTGATACATCCTTGTAATCGTACAGCACCTTATGATAAAAAGGTGCGCCACTGTGAAGTGTGTTTTTGTCCTTTTCATTCTTTGCAAGCTGGTAGGTGTTTCCATTGATTGTAAATGATGCACCACCCACACGGTTTGCACATCTTCCAATAAATGCTCCGAAAAATGGTGGGTTCACTTCATATTCTTCAACACTGTCAAAACCAAGGCAGACATCAATTGTCTTTCCTGACTTGTCAGGAACTTCAATGCTGACAATATTGGCTCCATAATTAATACATGAAACCTTCATTCCATTGTCATTGCAAAGTGTTATTTTATAAACCTGTGTTCCCTCCGCTGTTTTACCAAATACATCCGTCTTTATTCCCATATCAATTCTCCTTATTTTGACCCCAGACTTGGTCTGTAAGCTCTACCTCGTTCTGAGCCTCTTGACATTATTTGTTTTACGCGTAATCCCAGACCGAATCTGTAATCTTTACCACGGTCTGGGGCATATTATCCTGTTCTTAAGTAACAATAGATAATCTTCTACAGAGTATTCTGTAAAGTATTCTGCAGAGTGTTCTGTAAAGTATTCTGCAGATTATTCTGCGCTTTCCTCTGCACCACCTTCACTAAGCTCTTCCTCTGCTTCCTCTGTAAGCTCTATTCCGAGCTCCTCAAGCTGGTTCTTAGCAACAGGACTTGGTGCATTACACATAAGACATGATGCATCCTTAACTTTAGGGAATGCAATAACCTCACGGATACTGTCAACTCCTGCCATAAGCATAATAAGTCTGTCAAAACCATATGCAAGTCCTGCGTGTGGTGGTACTCCATATTTAAATGCAGTCATAAGGAAACCAAACTGGCTGTACGCCTCTTCCTTAGTGAAACCAAGCTTTTCAAACATCTTCTCCTGAATATCATCCTGATGGATTCTTACTGAACCTCCACCGATTTCATTACCATTAAGGATAATATCATAAGCCTTTGCACGAACACTGCCCGGATCAGTATCAAGCTTGTCAAGATCCTCTTCCATAGGCATTGTAAATGGATGATGCATCGCTGTATATCTGTTTTCCTCCTCTGACCACTCGAAAAGTGGGAACTCTGTAACCCAGAGGAAATTAAACTTATCTTTAGGTATAATATCAAGCTGTTTTGCAAGCTCAAGACGAAGATTACCAAGTACATCAAATACAACCTTATTCTTATCAGCGGCAAATAAAAGAAGGTCTCCTTTTTCTCCGCCCATTGCATCAATAAGTGCTTTCATCTCGTCCTCTGTCATAAATTTGGCAAATGATGATTTTACATTGCCATCATCCTGAAGCTGGATATATGCAAGTCCCTTTGCTCCAAAATCCTTGGCAAAATTAACAAGTGCATCAATTTTCTTACGAGGCATCTGGCCACAGCCTTTTGCGTTAATACCACGTACGCTTCCGCCATTTTCAATCGCACCGGTAAATACTCCAAAGCCACATCCCTTAACAACCCCAGTAACGTCTGTAAGCTCCATGCCAAATCTTGTATCAGGCTTATCAGAACCAAATCTGTCCATAGCCTCTTTGTATGTCATTCTCTGGATTGGAAGAGAAACCTCTACACCAATTGTCTCCTTAAACATCTTCTTAAGGAGACGCTCATTTACCTCAATAACGTCGTCAACATCAACAAATGAAAGCTCCATATCCACCTGTGTAAACTCAGGCTGTCTGTCAGCACGAAGGTCCTCATCTCTGAAGCACTTTGCTATCTGGAAATATCTGTCGTACCCAGACACCATAAGAAGCTGTTTAAAAAGCTGTGGTGACTGTGGAAGTGCATAAAATTCTCCCGGATGAACACGGCTTGGTACAAGATAATCTCTTGCTCCCTCTGGTGTACTCTTATTAAGAATAGGTGTTTCTATCTCAAGAAATCCCTCATCAGAAAGGAACTGTCTTATAAGTGTAGCAACCTTGCTTCTCATAATAAGGTTTTTCTGAATATCAGGTCTTCTAAGATCAAGATAACGATATTTGAGTCTTAATTCTTCTTTTGTCTTGCTGTTTTCTTCAATTGGAAATGGTGGTGTCTCTGATTCTGATAATACTCTGATATCATTGGCACGTATTTCTATTGCTCCTGTTGCAAGGTTTTCATTAACCTGTCCACCTCTTGACTCAACAATACCTGTAACAGCGATTACATATTCACTTCTAAGTTTTTCAGCCTTTGCAAATCCAGCTTCATCTATGTCCTTTCCTTCGAATATTATCTGAAGGATTCCACTCCTGTCACGAAGGTCTACAAAGATGATTCCTCCCTTATTTCTACTCTTCTGCACCCATCCCATTACTGTAACTTTCTCTCCGACATTGGCAACGGAAAGCTCTGTACATCTATGGGTTCTGTGCATTCCTTTCATTGATTCAGCCATAACTAAAACCTGTCCTTTCATCTTTTATTTCATAGTTTTCAGACTCATTATCTGCTCTGGAATACCAGGTACTCCTGCTATGATGTGAGATTTGTCTCACCTGTAATATATTTTTTAAAATAATCTGCGGCATCTTTTTCTATGGACTTTTCAAGAAGCTTTTCTATGCTCTTGTTATCCTCCGAGTGAAGCACTCTTAAAAATGCCAGGAATATTTTCATATCAAAATGCTTTGCTTCTTCTATCATCAGTTCAACAGCAACTTTCTTTGAGAATGCTTCTCTATACGATCTTTTGGATATCAGTGCCGTATAAACATCACAAACCCTGATAATTCTTGCTCCCAAAGGAATGTCATCTCCTGATATATTGCAGGGATAACCACTTCCATCATTATTTTCATGATGATGATATACAATATCGCATATCTCCCCATCAAAACCCTGTTCAGCAAGAATATCCCTGCTAAAGGTCGCATGCATTCTTACATATTTCATCTTTTCTACTACCATGGCCTTGGACCTGTCAAGGTGAAGCTGCTCAGATATCCTCAATTTTCCGATATCATGAAGAAAACCTGCCATAGCTATTTTATCACAAAACTCATCAGATAGTCCTAATTCTTTTGAAACAAGAACTGCAAACCTGCTTACTATCATACCATGAGAAATTGCCTCTGAAAAGTCCACAACCATATCACTGATCATGTTATTTTCTCCATTATTCATCATTAAGGCCTCTCCTCTTGCGTTCTATCATCTCATCTATTCTGCTAATATATTCATATACATTCTTCACGTTAGCAACCCTCTCTATCCTGTCTCCAAACAGGAGCTTACTGGAAGCACCTGCTCCCAGGGCAATTATGGACTGCATTTCTTCCATTATAAGAATATTGTACAAGCCCTCTTTGCCTTTTTTTGAATAACCCACATTTTCAAGGACTGAATTACATCCAAGCCCTGCCTTATTTTTCTGTCTGTACATATAATACGGTTCATATGAATTGTCGCCTGCACACTTTTCTGCTATGGAAAGCATATCCTCCACCGTATCATTGCTAAAGCCCTTATCATCTGCTATCTGGTCTGTGGCACCCTCATGTTTATTCTTTTCCTGTTCATTCCTATATCTTGAAGCTCGTTTTACAACAAGCGAATGCACAGTAAATGAATCAGGCCCTAAGGCCATAATCTCCTTCATGGTATTTTCAAAATCAAATACACTTTCATCCATAAGCCCGGCAATAAGATCCATATTAATATTATCGAATCCCATTCTTCTTGCCATATGGAATGCTTCCTTAACCTGACAGACCGTATGGTTTCTTCCCATTATTTTCAGTGTGTCATCCTTCATGGTCTGGGGATTAACTGATATTCTCGTAACCCTGGCATCCTTAAGAATTCTAAGCTTTTCCTCATTTATACTGTCAGGCCTTCCTGCCTCAACAGTAAATTCACATGAACCATCCACGTCAAAGTTCTCACGTATCATATCCATAAGGAGCTTAAGTCCTTCTTCGTTAAGGGCTGTAGGCGTTCCCCCACCCACATAAAGTGATGTCATCCTTTTTCCCTGCATCATTTCCTTAACTGCCTGACACTCTTTTTTAAGCGCAGCCAGGTAGTCCAACATTAATTTTTCTCCATCCTTAAGCTTTGCTAAGGATATTGAGGAAAATGAACAGTAATTACATACTGTAGGACAAAATGGAATTCCAATATATACACTGTAGCCGGTTTCATAACCGGTATTTTCAAGTACAGCAAGCTCATTTTTCGCTACAGTTGTGGACAAATGAGCCTTCTCTTCGGACATATAATATTCGTCCATAAGCTTTGAAACCGTCGACTTCTCATCAAGCCCCTCCAAAAGATATTTCATTGGGACCTTTGAAGGTCTGACTCCTGTAAGTGTTCCCCACTTTACAGTTCTCTTAAGACCCTCCTTAAGTACTCTGTATATGAATCTTTTAAGTGTATCTCTGTAACACTTGTCTGTGATGTTTTCATTGAGTATCTGGCTCTCCCAGGTTTGTCTGCCATCTTTTTCTATAAGCTTACACCATATTACTCCATCACAAAACGCCCCGAGAATCACTGTGTCTTCTCCGGTTACTACCTCGCCGCTATGTATATTCTTTTCAAGTTCTTCGATAATATCAGATATATTCTCACATGCTGATAAATCCTTAACCTCATATTCCAAAGTCTCTCCCGGGAAAAATGACATTATAAGCGGCCTTATGTCATATTCATTTCTCTGGGAATTACAAAACATCCTAATCATATCTTAAACCTGCGTAATAATCTTATTATATTAAAATTTTCTTATCAGATATACATGTTTGATCTTTTCTCTTCACCGATATTGGTTGATCCACCATGTCCTGTGTACACATCAACCTCATCAGGCAGCAAAAAGAGCTTTTTCTTAATTGAGTCTGCCAGCATTCTGCTGCTTCCAGTTGGAAAATCCGTTCTTCCAACTGAGCCCTCAAAGAGTGTATCTCCAGAAAAAAGAAGCCCTTCGCTTTCAACATAATAGCAGACACTGCCAATCGTATGTCCCGGAGTCTGATAAACCACAAAGGTAAGTCCTGCATATTCTATAACGTCCTTATCCTTAACCCATACATCAGCATCCGACGCAAAAGCTCTGCCAAATGCTGCTGAAAGATTTATGTCGGGGTCAATAAGTGTATTCTTTTCGTCTATACAGGCAACTACCGGAATATCCATTCTTTCCTTCAGTTCCTTTACTCCGCCAATATGGTCAAAATGACCATGGGTAAGCAATATAGCCTCCGGCTTCCTGCCATCAGCAAGAATCACAGATGCTATTTTATCTGCATCTGCACCCGGATCTATTATTACACATCCATCTGTGTCAGCTTTACCTGCAACATAACAATTCGTTCCTATATCTCCAACAACTATTCTTTTAAGATACAATTCCATTCCTCATTTCCAAAGAAACAATGCCGGTCACGCATACAGCACTTATTATGCTCTCTGTATATCAATAACACTTTCCACGTTTCTTATTTTCTCAACAAGGCTTCTAAGGTATTCCTTACTTTCAACCTCAAAACCAATGTTAATTGTTGCTGTGCCCTTTTTCGATGTTCGCACATTCATTGACTTGACATCTATTTCCCTTTCGGTAAATATCTTTGTAATATCAAATAAAATACCACTTCTGTTATTACAGTATACCACAATTTCTGTAGCATACATCTCTTTATCAGATTTGTTCTCTGAAGTTCTCCATTCAGCTTCAATAAATCTCTTTCTGTCTTCTGCCGGAAGGTTCATAATGTTAACACAGTCAGTGCGGTGAATTGATATTCCTCTTCCTCTTGTAACAAATCCAATAATCTCATCTCCCGGAACAGGACTGCAGCATTTTGAAAATCTTACTGCAAGGTCATCAATTCCTTCTACAATTATTCCACTCTTTTTGTGTGATTTGCTGCCTGAATTCTCCTGAGCCTTAATGTTATTCTCTTCAAGCTGCTCAATCACCTGTTTGTTAGTCATATTTTCAATATTTTTCTTCTTATATGACTCATACAGCTTATTAACTATCTGGCCTTCCTTAAGTCCGCCATGTCCAATTGATGCAAGAAGTGCATCCCAATCTCTGAAACCATATTTTCTCAGACATTTTTCCTGATATTCAGGCTTAAGTATATCGTAAATCGGTATTCCCTTATTTTTAGCATATGTGAGAACAAGCTCCTTACCCCTGGCAATGTTCTCTTCCTTAAATTCTCTTTTAAACCACTGATTAATCTTGTTCTTGGCCTGGGTACTTTTAACAATGTTAAGCCAGTCACGGCTTGGTCCCTTGGAATTCTGGGATGTTATTATCTCAATTCGGTCTCCATTCTGAATCTGGTAATCAATTGTAACCAGTTTTCCATTAACCCTTGCTCCAACCATCTTATTACCTACAGCACTATGAATACTGTATGCAAAATCTATTGGTGTAGAACCAGCCGGAAGATTTTTAACATCTCCTGTTGGTGTAAATGCATATACACTGTCAGAGAAAAGATCAAGGTCACTTTTTAAGAGACTCATGAATTCCTTATTATCTGACATTTCATGCTGCCACTCTAATATTTCCCTGAGCCAGGTAAGCTTTGCCTCTTCGTTGTCCCTGCTTTCCTTACCGTCAATTCCCTCTTTATATTTCCAATGGGCTGCGATACCATATTCAGCAGTTCTGTGCATGTCGTAGGTTCGTATCTGTATTTCAAAAGGCTGGCCCTTAGGTCCTATAAGTGTTGTATGCAGTGACTGGTACATATTCTGTTTAGGCATTGCAATATAATCCTTAAATCTGCCTGGGATCGGCTTGTACATCTCATGAATTACACCCAATGCTGCGTAGCACTGCTGATCATTTTCCACTATAATTCTTACTGCAAATAAATCATATATCTGATCCAGTGTCTTATTCTGGTTCTTCATTTTCCTGTATATTGAGAACAAATGCTTGGTACGTCCCTCAATTGTGGCTTCTATTCCAGCATCCTTAATATTCTCACTTACATCGTTTACTATCTCTTTTATAAAGGTTTCCCTTTCAACTCTAAGGGAGTCCAGTTTCTCGCTGAGATCATTGTAAACTTCCGGTTCAAGGTACTTTAAGGACAAATCATCCAATTCCACCTTAACCTTGGATATACCAAGTCTGTGAGCAATTGGAGAATATATATCCATGGTCTCACGTGCCTTTTCCTTCTGCTTTTCAGGTTTCATAAATTCAAGAGTTCTCATATTATGAAGTCGGTCAGCTAACTTTATAAGTATTACTCTTATGTCCTTGGCCATGGCTAAGAACATCTTTCTCAAATTTTCCGCCTGTCTTTCAACTTTATCAGCCTTATAATTGAGCTGGGTAAGCTTTGTAACACCATCAACTAACAGTGCAATTTCTTCTCCAAACAGTCTTGTTATATCCTCGACTGTATACATTGTATCTTCAACAACATCATGAAGAATTCCGGCAACAATAGTTTCCTTGTCCATCTCAAGCTGTGCAAGAATAATGGCAACACATATTGGGTGAATAATATATGGCTCACCAGACTTTCTACGCTGGTCCTTATGTGCTTCTCTGGCTATATCATATGCCTTCAAAATTATGTCTAATTCGTCAGAGGGATGATACTTCTTAAGCTCCTTAATAAGAGTTTCAAACAGTACATCCGGTTCTTCAAAATTATGGGGAATAATCTTCTTCTCATCTTCTTCGAACTTTTTCTTGCCATTGTTCGGAGATTTCATCAATTCAATGGAATCCATATATAACCCTCCTGGCCTCGTAATTCTTCTTTGTCTTCTACTTTATGGTATAATTATTGTATAGTATACAAACTTTAAATTAAAAATTCAACTACTTCATAAGCATTCTTATATATGAAACAAGTGACTGGGTATCATCATTTTCATATATTACTTCCCTTGCAAGAGCAGGATAATCTGTTATGATGCCATCCACTCCGTAATTCTTCATTCTTATCATGTCAAGTCTGTTATTGACTGTCCATGCAAGCACTGCCTTTCCATAACCATGTGCAGCATCCACATTATTCTGATTAATATACGAAGCATTTATGCTGAAAAAATCAACATTATCATCTTTAAAATAATCTCCATAAGCTGCCGCCACAATATATCCTGTATGCAAGTCAAGGTCTTCCTTTTTAATTTCCTTTAAGACCGAATATGTGCCCGACTGGAACATACACTGCTCCTCCATTTTCATATCCTTTACCATTTCAATTATGTTATGAATATAGTCGTCACTATCTTTTCTATTTGTCTTAATCTCTATAATAAGATTTATCTTTCCCTTGCATTCCTTTAATACTTCCCTCAATGTAGGGACTCCGGTACCTGCATATTCCCTGGAATAAAAGGACCCTGCATCTAACTTTTCTATTTCATCAAGGGTCATATCAGACACATTATTCCTAACACCAGTTGTCCTGTACACACTAAGGTCATGCATTACAACAATCTCACCGTCACTTGTTTCACGCACATCTATCTCTGCGTAGTCAGCAAACGAGTCTATTGCTTTTTCCATGGCAGGTATTGTATTTTCCGGTGCTTCCCCGGAGTTTCCCCTGTGGGCAGTTATGGCTACATTGCCAAATATATTGTCAATTGTTCTGTTACCATTAACAACTACGTCAAATATACTCACAACTGTTCCAACAAGAATAACAATACCTGTTATTTTAAACATTTTTTTCTTCCAGGGAGCAGCCTTGTAACCGGGATTAACCGGTATTTCAGCCTTTATTTCATGCTCATAATGAAAAAATATGCCTGTAATACTTCCCACACATACCAAAGACGCTATCGCACTGTTAAAAAACACAAGGAGCATCTTGATATTACGTCCAAGTACATCCACAAGTATCATTTCATACTTGTCCGGAGCAAATACTACAACAAGGCAGGCAACAACAACCATGCATATAAAATACGCCAGAAAAAATAAAGCGGTTAAGGCCACCATTTCTGCAAAAAATATACAAACAAGCCTGAAAATTCTTTTTTGGTAAAACTTCCTTCCCTTCTGATATATTGAAGGTTCCTCACTCTGCTTACCTGTATTATCCCCATATGTCTGGTAACACAGGGCAAACATTGTAATCACAATTCCTGCAACAGCAGCTGCCACAATAATAACACACAGAAATCTAAGGGCCTTTGTACCTGCAATAACCTTCATAATATCTGATCCCCGCCGTGACAATTCTGACAATTCATATATGTTAATCATCTGTATACCATAAAGTAACAGTGCATTAAGTGCCACTACAGGCAGGTTTTTCCCATAAAACATTCTGGCAAATCTCTTAAGTCCACCAAATGTCATTGCAGTAATTCTTGTGTTGCTTCCTGTGGCTGCGGCACTAAAGCCCTCATAAAGCACCGCCATTTCATATGCCCCAACTAAAATCAGTATCAGTATCATTCCTATCAGAACCGGATAAGTCAAAGGATTAGTAAAAATTGTTCCTATATTTTTAGGATTAAGATAACTGTTGCCGCTTCCTTTCAGAATATAGCCAACTGCAATTTCAAAAATTCTTACCAGAACAGTTAATGATACTACTCTATATATAATTTCAAAAATGAAAATACTTTTAAAATTAGATTTAATAATATTATAAATATCCAATACTATTTTTTTCATAGTCAGCTTCCCTTTTGAACCCCACAGACATTACACTGTCTGTGATCCCCGCTTCCCTTCTAAAAGCGTTTTTACATTTACAAGACCCCATCCCTGTTTTTCGTGTGGAAGAGAAAGATCAAGTACAGTATTCTTCAACCTGATTTTCACATCCCTGTTACTAAGTTCAGGGTATTTTGATAATAATAGTGCAACTGCCCCGCTTACAACAGGAGTTGCCATTGAAGTACCGCTTTTTATAGCATATCGGCTCATTTTTTTAGTCATGCTTAATGATAATATTCCTGACCCCGGAGCCACTATATCAGGTTTCATAATACATTCTGCCGTAGGGCCCCTTCCCGAATAATGCTGCATGCTCATCCTATGGCTGTAAACTCTGATATCGTCATCAGATGCACCTACTGTTATTATCTTGCGACTCGTACCAGGTATACTTACTGTACTTTGTCCCGGCCCCCTGTTACCAGCTGCTACGATGACTACAAGTCCCAGGTCCCAGAGATTCTCCACAATTTTCACAATATCTGAATTATTATCATATTTTTCACTTCCTGCTCCTACAGATATGTTAACAATTCTTATATTGTATTTTTTCCAGTTTTGAAGAATCCATTCCAGTCCTCTTATGACATCTGCCATTTTTCCACCGCCATCATCCTTCAAAACCTTTACACTAATCAGTCCACATTCCGGTGCCATTCCTCTGAAAGCTGTACCACCGGCACCAATGATTCCTGCAACGTGAGTTCCATGTCCACTATCGTCATAAAAGTCAGACAGACCATTCACTGTATCATATGATGCTATAAGCCTGCGTCCCTTATTGTTCATAAGGTCTTTATGCGGTGCAATTCCTGAATCCACTACACAAACATTAATTCCCTGTCCATATATTTTTCTGTCATGAGCATATTTAAGGTCTACAATACTTGCCACACGCTGCATCACAACACCTGCCTGATATAAATTATAATATATTATTCATATCATACAGATTTGTTACCCTGCCTTCTCATATGCAATATACAAAAACGGAGCTGTCCTTCCCATAAAATGATACAGCCCCGTTACTGTTATAAATATCGATAATTAATATTTCATGTTTTTAAGTATGTCACAGAAATCAAATGTAGCAAAATAATCCTTAGGTGTCTCTGCACGTCTTATCATCTTGACCTGGCCATCTTCCTCTAAAAGAAGCTCTGCTGAACGAAGTCTTCCATTATAATTATATCCCATTGAAAATCCGTGTGCACCTGCATCATGAATGTTAAGATAATCTCCCATGTCAATCTTAGGAAGCATTCTGTCCACAGCAAATTTGTCATTGTTCTCACAAAGTGAACCTGTTACATCATACTTATGGTCACATGGCTCATTCTCCTTACCAAGAACAGTAATATGATGATATGCCCCGTACATTGCAGGACGCATAAGATTTGCTGCACATGCATCCACACCTATATACTCTTTATAAATGTGTTTCTCATGTATTGCCTTGGTAATAAGTGCTCCATATGGTGCAAGCATAAATCTTCCAAGCTCTGTAAAGATGGCAACATCTCCCATTCCTGCTGGCACAAGAACTTCCTCATATGCCTTTCTTACACCTTCACCAATTACCATAATATCATTAGGCTCTTTATCTGGTGTATATGGAATTCCAACTCCACCTGAAAGGTTAATGAAACTGATGTGAGCACCTGTTTCATTCTTAAGCCATACAGCAAGCTCAAATAATATCTTGGCAAGTGTTGGATAATATGTGTTATCTACAGTGTTACTTGCCAGGAATGAATGTATACCAAAATGCTTAGCTCCCTTTGCCATAAGCTTCTTATATGCATCCTTCATCTGCTCCTTAGTCATACCATACTTGGCATCACCAGGGTTGTCCATAATATGTGTTCCAAGTGAAAATACTCCACCTGGATTGTATCTGCAGCAGATTGTCTCAGGTATTCCTGCAACTTCATCAAGAAAATCTATATGTGTATAGTCATCAAGGTTGATATATGCTCCTAATTCTTTGGCTTTAACATATTCCTCAGCAGGAGTAACATTTGAAGAAAACATTATGTCACTGCCTTTCAGATCAAGTGCTTCTGATAACATAAGCTCTGTCAATGATGAACAGTCAACTCCACATCCTTCTTCCTTAAGAATGTTTATTATAAATGGGTTTGGTGTTGCTTTAACAGCAAAATATTCTCTGAATCCCTTATTCCATGAAAAAGCTTCCTTAAGCTTTCTTGCATTCTCTCTTATACCTTTTTCATCATATATATGAAAAGGTGTTGGATAAGTTTTAACTATTTCTTCTATCTGTTCCTTGGTAACGAATGGTTTCTTCATGTCTTAACCTCATTTCCTATTTTCTCTTTTTCCTTATTATGATATACATTTCACAATATCTTGTCAATTGAAATATACTTTTTAACGCATTTTTCAAGTGCTCTCAAAATATTATAGGGATTATAGCTTATCTCACTTTTATCATCATTTATATACATTCCAAAATGCAGATGTACTTCAAAATTACCACTTGTCCCCTGAACCTTACTGTAGCCTGTATCCCCCATGGTTCCAAGAACTTCACCGGCTTTAACCACCTTACCCTCTTTAATTCCGTCTGCATATTGTGCAAGGTGTGCGTAATACATGTAGGCTCCATTATCACTTCTTATACCCACTCTGTAACCACCTAATTCTAACCAACCACATTTTTCCACAATGCCGTCACATATACTTATAAGCGGAAGCTCACCACGTATTCCGGAAGCCGACATAATATCTGTTCCCTCATGTTTTCTGTCTCCACCATAGCTTCTGTCAAAACCCCAGGAATCCTCATATCCATATACTTTTTTCCCGGAATTATCACTCCCATCTGTAGCAACCGGAAAAACCTTATTGCCTTCCATAAGGCTCTCATATATTTCATAGCACTTTTCATATGCTTCTTTTGCAAATAAATCAACACACATTCTAAAAAGTACATTATTCTGTTTTTGTTTTTTTAAAATGTTCCCTTCTGTATATGCCTTAAACATATTTTCATATACAATATCTGCAATAACTCTTTTATTCGTCTTTACTGTTTTCTCACTAAGCACATATAGCTCTTCCACCTCTTCGTCTGTCATATTAATATTTCGCATCTCACCTGAATATTCAACTTTTCCATCATATGTTTTGATATGATAATAATATCTAATTCCATTATTCAATATGATAATAAAAGACAAAAAAATCATAATTGCAGGAATTTTCAAAATGATGTGCAGCCTGTAATTATGTCTTTTCTTCCCAACATTTTTATCAGTACACACACATAACTCATTAATCATAGATAAAGCAGCCCATAATATTACAATATTCACTTATACTATATGTACAAAAAAAATCCGTTATGCAAAATCTGCATAACGGATTTTAATGATTCAAGCCTGATACATTTTACTTAGCATAATCAATTGCTCTGGACTCTCTGATAATATTAACCTTAATCTGTCCAGGATACTGCAATTCATCTTCAATCTGCTTAGCCATATCTCTTGCAAGTAATACCATATCGTCATCACTAATCTGTTCTGGTACAACCATGACTCTGATTTCTCTACCGGCCTGAATAGCGAAAGATTTTTCAACGCCCTTAAAGCTGTTGGCAATATCTTCAAGCTGTTTAAGTCTTGTAGTATATGTTTCAAGAGTCTCTCTTCTTGCTCCAGGTCTGGCTGCTGATATAGCATCCGCTGCCTGAACAAGACATGCAATAAAGCTCTCTGGCTCAACATCACCATGATGAGCTTCTACAGCATTAATAATGATTGGTGATTCCTTATACTTTTTACAAAGTTCAACACCAAGCTGAATATGTGATCCCTCCATATCATGGTCAACTGCTTTACCAATATCATGAAGTAATCCTGCACGCTTTGCAAGTCTGACATCCACACCAACTTCTCCGGCAAGTAAACCAGATAAATGTGAAACTTCAATTGAATGTTTCAATGCGTTCTGTCCAAAACTTGTTCTGAATTTCATTCTACCAAGTAACTTAATAAGTTCAGGGTGAATTCCATGTACGCCAACCTCAAGAGTTGCAGCCTCTCCCTCTTCACGAATGAGATTCTCAACTTCCTTCTGGGCCTTTTCTACCATCTCTTCAATTCTTGCTGGATGAATTCTTCCATCAACAATAAGCTTTTCAAGTGCAATTCTTGCAACTTCTCTTCTGATAGGATCAAATCCTGATAATACAACTGCTTCCGGAGTATCATCAATAATAAGTTCAACACCTGTAAGTGTCTCAAGAGCTCTGATGTTACGTCCTTCTCTACCAATAATTCTTCCCTTCATCTCATCACTTGGAAGCTGAACTACTGATATAGTTGTTTCAGCGACATGATCTGCTGCACACTTCTGGATTGCACCAACAACATAATCTCTTGCTCTTTTTGTTGCTTCTTCCTTGATGTTACGATCCATCTCTTTAATCATAACAGCCGTTTCGTGTTTGACATCATCTTCAACACTCTTAAGTAAAACATCTTTAGCTTGTTCGGAGGTCATTCCGGAAATCTTCTCAAGTTCTCTTAAGTGACTTTCCTTGATATCCTCTGTCTCCTTCATAAGCTTGTCGAGTTCACCTTCCTTGGAAGCAAGTTTCGCTTCCTTCTTCTCAACTGATTCCATCTTTCTGTCAAGTGACTCTTCTTTTGTTAAAATTCTCTTTTCAAACTTTTGCAGTTCAGCCTTTTGCTCTTTGGCGTCTCTTTCAAGTTCATTCTTTCTCTTAAGAGTTTCCTCTTTCGCCTCAAGTAAAGCTTCCCTCTTTTTCGTCTCTGCCGCTTTCAATGCATCATCTATAATCTCTCTTGCTCTGTCTTCAGCACTTCCTATCTTAGCCTCACTAACCTTAACATGATAGGATACTGCCAACTTTTTCACAACAAGGGCTTCAATGATCAACAAAACTATGACAATCACAATTGCTGCGATAACAAATTTCGTATCCGGCACAGGAGCACCTCCTTTTTATTAAATTTTCATTGTACGTAATTACAACATTTTAATTTTATACGTTTTTTATTACTATGTCAAGTTTGTTGTAAGCTATTGTATTAGTAATCGCTCCTAAATGCCCTATTAATCTCGTCAGCATCAAACCCCTGTCTAAATAATGCAGCGTATATCTTACTCTTATCCTCGTAGGTCATACTATCTGCATCTTCTATACCACGTTTCATAAGCTGCTTCTCAAGTGCCTTATATACTGCCTTCGGCTCTTCACTAACTATGCTGTCAAAGGAATTCATAATAATACTTTCATCAATTCCCTTGCCCTTTAAATCACTTATAATCCTTTTTTTACTTCTTCTGTCCCTGTAACAGGTGATATAATACTCTGCATATCTGGCATCATTCAAAAATCTTTCATTCAGAAGTTTTGAAATGACATCTTCAATAATGTTCTCATCCAATTCTTCCTTCTCAAGTCTGCGCCTCACTTCATATTCCGTTCTGTCACTATGACTTATAAATCTTAAAGCAATAGAGAGTGCACGCTTGTATTCAGTATTGTTCTCATCCATAGCATACACTCTCCATTCATATCAATCCTATATCTCTTACTATTTCTTACTGTTCAAACATATCTGGTGACATTTCTCTGCTATCTGCTCCATCACTATCAGGTTCCGGTGCAAATAATTCTCTCACTTTTGCTTCAATCTCGTCTGCTACTGCAGGATTAGCTGCAAGAAACTGCTTGGCATTCTCACGTCCCTGGCCAATCTTGTTGCCATTGTACGAGAACCAGGCTCCACTCTTCTCTACAACATTCTTCTTAACTGCAAGGTCAAGAATATCCCCTTCTTTGGAAATTCCCTTACCAAACATAATATCAAATTCTGCCTCCTGGAATGGTGGAGCAACCTTATTCTTAACTACCTTAATTCTGGTTCTGTTACCAATAAATTCTCCATTCTGCTTAAGAGTCTCTATTCTTCTTACATCCATTCTTACAGATGAGTAGAACTTAAGTGCACGTCCACCTGTTGTTGTCTCAGGATTACCGAACATAACTCCAACCTTTTCACGTAACTGGTTGATAAAGATTACAATACATCCTGACTTACTTACAACAGGGGTAAGTTTACGAAGTGCCTGTGACATAAGTCTTGCCTGTAATCCCACATGTGAATCACCCATCTCTCCATCTATCTCTGCTCTTGGAACAAGGGCTGCAACAGAGTCAACAATAATAACATCCATAGCACCTGAACGTACCATAGTCTCTGTTATCTCCAATGCCTGCTCACCATTATCAGGCTGTGAAATGTAAAGATTATCTATATCAACACCTATATTAGATGCATATACAGGATCAAGCGCATGCTCAGCATCAACAAATCCTGCAATTCCTCCATTCTTCTGTACCTCTGCTACTATATGTAAAGCAACTGTAGTCTTACCACTTGACTCCGGTCCGTATATCTCAATAATTCTTCCTCTTGGTACTCCTCCAACTCCAAGAGCTATATCAAGACTCAATGATCCTGTAGATATTGTCTCAACGTTAAGGGCAGCACTCTTGTCACCAAGCTTCATAACTGTTCCCTTACCGTACTGCTTCTCTAACTGCGCAAGTGCAGATTCCAGTGCTTTAAGTTTATTACTGTCAGCCATTAATATTCTCCTTTCGAACTAATGTTCTTGTATTAAATCTTACTATAGAAACATATGTTTGTCAACACATTTTCCATCTTATATTTTAAGTCGTCGACCAGGCTCATTATAACATTTATTTTCCAGGTATAACATTGACGTATTACACAAATTTATACAAAATATTTATGCAATTTATCTAAGCCTGTCAGTTTCATACCTGGCCTTTATAGTCAGATCCTGTACAATCTGCTCAAATAATTCATCATCACTTTGGCAGTCACCTGAAACATCAAATGCTGCAGCAATATTCCCAAGTGTCCTTTCATCCAGTTCATCTCTGTAAAATCGCATTTTCTCTATCTTTTCCTTTGATGTTTCCGCATCCAGAATATCAAAGAGAATTTCTCTCATATCATTATCTTCCATATTGGCAACCCTTCCACTGTTTATTGGCTCACACACCACTTCTTATTATATTATATATCGTCGATATTGCAAGCATATGACATAATTGACATTTTATTTTCATGGGCTATAATATTTGTAAAACTATATATATGAATGGAGATAAATCATGAACGAGATTTTAGAAAAAATATCACTTATGGGTATTGTTCCTGTAGTAAAAATTGATGATGCAGCTGATGCCGTTCCACTTGCAAAAGCTCTTTGTGAGGGTGGTCTTCCATGTGCAGAGGTTACCTTCAGAACTGCTGCTGCCAGGGAAGCAATTAAAAATATGACCACAGAATTTCCAGAGATGTTAGTCGGTGCCGGAACTGTTCTTACAACAAAGCAGGTTGATGATGCAGTTGATGCCGGTGCTAAGTTTATTGTAAGTCCGGGACTTAACCCTGAGGTTGTTAAGTACTGTGTTGAAAGAAATATTCCTGTAACACCGGGCTGTTCCAATCCAAGTGACGTTGAACTTGCACTTTCACTGGGTCTTGAAATTGTAAAGTTCTTCCCTGCTGAAGCATGTGGTGGTCTTCCAATGATTAAGGCTATGTCAGCTCCTTACACTAATGTTAAATTTATGCCAACAGGCGGAATTAACGCATCTAATATATGTGAATACCTTTCATTTCCAAAGATTATTGCATGCGGCGGTAGCTGGATGGTAAAGGACAGCCTTATTAAAGCCGGCAAATTTGATGAGATTACCCGTCTTACACGTGAAGCAGTTAATACAATGCTTGGCTTCGAGGTAAGACATGTTGGTATGAACATTGATACCAAAGACAAGGCTGCCGGTATGGCTGCAGATTTAAAGAATATATTTGGTTTCGAAAGAAGTGACGCACCGGGACAGGTTGGATTCTTCTGTGGAAGTGGAATAGAACTTGTATTTGATGATTCTGTTAAACGTGGTGCCAAGGGTCATATAGCAGTTGCAACCAACTCTGTTGACCGCGCAATGTTCCACCTTGGACTTAAGGGAATTACCTTCAATATGGATACTGCCAGGTATACAGAAGCTGGAAATTGCAGATTTGTTTATATTAACGGCGATTTTGACGGATTTGAGATTCATCTTTCACAGAAATAAGGTCAGCCCGACATAACACTTTAATACAAAGACCCATCAGCCTGTATTTTTTACAGACCGACGGGTCTCATTTTTTATCCTGTTTTATCTGTTAAACCATTCCTTCATTGTATCAAATATTTGCACCAGTTCATTTTCCTTAATAATATAAGGTACCATTGAATACAGATAATTAAGAAATGGTCTTGCAAATACTCCTCTTTTATAGGCATAGTCCTGATAGCCCTCTAAAATTTCAGGATCATTTACCTCTATACATGCGCATCCACCCATTATCCGCACCTCTTTTATTCCCGGTGCCATAAAGCCATCAAGCTCTCTATGGGTAATTCTCTCAATCTCTTTTATTTTATCCATGTAATTCTCTTTTTCGAACACTTCAATTGATGCAAGGGCAGCTGATGCCGCCAGTGCATTTCCCATAAATGTAGGTCCATGCATAAGTGCATGCCTGTCATCATCACTGTAAAAACCATCATATACTTTTTTGTTGGCCACAGTTACTGCATGACCGATATAGCCTCCAACCAGGGCTTTTCCAAGCACTATTATGTCAGGAAGAACTCTATCTGCAACAAATCTGTTACCTGTTCTTCCAAAGCCTGTTGCAACCTCATCAAATATCAGGAGTACACCGTATTTATCGCAGAGTTCCCTTGCCTTCTCAAGAAATGATATATCATACATTCTCATTCCACCGGCTCCCTGTAAAAGAGGTTCAACAATAAATGCATTTAACTGGTCATGATATTTTTCAAATGCCTGACACAAGGCATCAATTTCTGTAGGAATATTTATGACATTTGTTTTAGGTCCATAGGCCTCAAGCACAAAATGATAGTCTTCATCATCTCCCACTTCCATGGCCTTGAATGTATCTCCGTGATAGGCATGGGTAAGTGCAAGTATTTTTGTACGCTTTGTGTCTCCTTTATTCATGTAATACTGGAGAGCCATTTTAAGTGAAACCTCCACAGCAACACTTCCTGAATCAGAAAAGAAGCAGTAGTCAAGATCACCAGGCAGGATTTCAGCCAGTTTATTTGAAAGCCTTATGGCAGGCTCATGAGTAAGTCCTCCAAGCATTACATGGGAAAATTTGTCTGCCTGCTTCTTAATGGCTTCTGTTATAAGAGGATGCTTATAGCCGTGTATCATGCACCACCAGCTTGATACTGAATCTATAAGCTTTGCATCCTTTGTATAAAGATAGACACCATTTGCATCTATAATTTCATAAGGCTGTTTCATCGTTTTCATTTGTTCATAGGGATACCAGATCATAATAAACCTCCAGAGTTCAAATTTTGTATAGCTTTTATTGGTACATTGATAATAAAAGCCCCTCATCAATATCAATATCAGTAGCCTCATACGCTACCTTTGCAATAGTTTTTACACCAGTCATATACTCACACATAAATATATTGTCTTCATGCATTGGATTGTCCTTTTGGTAATTGTTATATATAATTCCCATTACCTTAAGTCCTGCCTGCTCCATATATTTCACAGTAAGAACTACGGCGTTGATTGTACCAAGCCCTGCATCTGCAACAATAATGCTACCAAGATCAAACATCCTTATAATGTCCTCAAGCATTATTTTCTCTTCATCAAATCTTATTGGACATAATATTCCTCCGCTTCCCTCCATTGTTACATAATCGTGCTGGGCACACACCCTTTCAAAGCCCTCTTTTATACGGTCTATTTCCACAGGACCACCTTCAATTCTGGCTGCAAGATGTGGTGAATACGCTCTTTCATATACGTATGGACACATGTCCTCAAGGCTTTCTTCTATACCGCTTATTTTTTTGACAAATAATGGATCTCCCGGAATAAGCTTTCCACCGGCATCTCTATCATTGCCACTTACAGCAGTTTTAAAATATCCCGGATTCATTCCATATTCCTTTAATTTTTTAACAATAAGTCCACTGATATACGTTTTTCCTATATCAGTGCCTGTTCCTGTAATAAAAACACACTTACTCATATCATTATTCCTCCCATTATTTTTTTCAGTCTGCCCGCAAGAGTTGAACAGATAATACATAAAAGTATGTCTCCTGGTACTGCCAGGATAAAACAATATAAAAACAATGGCCACAATCCGATTGCCACATCTATAATGTAATTGGAAATGATGTAATAGTAGATCATTCCCATGAGATATACGATTAACAGTCCTGCAAAACCACTTATGAGATATACCTTAAATGATTTATTTCTGCTTTTTTCAACTATATATCCTGTTACAAACGTTCCTATAACAAAGCCTATTATGTAACCAAAACTGGGAACAAATACATAGCTTATACCACCGCCCGCCGAGAAAACCGGCAGACCTGCCAGGCCTAAAAGCATATATATAAGCACACTTAAGGACCCCAGTCTGCTGCCAAGAAGTATTCCTGCCATATTAGTAAAGAAAAACTGCAGGGTAAACGGAACCACCGGTACCGGCACCTTAATAAATGCACCAATTATAATCAATACCGTAAACATGGAAACATATGTCATCTGTATTATGCTAAGTTTTTTCATGTAACTTTTGCCCTTTCATTGTAAACCTTTATTGCGTGATAGTTTTACAATAGCATCATTCATGTATATTGTCAACTTATATATAGTGTTAGGTTAACAATATCCGACATGTTTTCGTTTACAAGACACCTTATGAATGATAAACTCTATATATAATGACCCAGTAAAAGATGGAGAACCGCTATGCCAAAGGAAAAAGTATTAGAACTATTATTGAAAAATGAACAGAATTATATCAGCGGCGAATTAATCAGCAAAGAGCTTAACGTCAGCCGTGCCGCTGTATGTAAGGATGTAAAGCTTCTTCGTGCAGAAGGTTATGAGATAGAATCCGTTACAAAAAGAGGTTACAAGCTTTGCAAGGACAGAAACATTCTGTCATCACTTTCAATTAAGAATAAGCTTAATGATGAAAGGCTTGGCAACAACATTATCATTTTGGACAGCATTACCTCTACAAATACTTATGCAAAAATGCTTGCAATGGATGGAGCCCCTGAATATACAATCGTACTTGCAAGAGAGCAGACAGGTGGAAGGGGACGCATGGGGCATTCATTTGAATCTGTCAGGGATAAGGGCATATATATGTCTGTTATACTGCGTCCGCAAGCTAAGCATACCTTTTCTCTTACGGCCTATGCCGCTGTAGCCCTTTCTAAGGCAATTGAAAATGTGACACAGATAACTCCTGATATAAAGTGGGTGAATGATCTGTTTTTAAACGGCAGAAAAATAGCCGGAATATTAACAGAGGTCTCTATTGAGGCAGAATCCTCTAATATTGAATATGTTGTTCTGGGATTTGGTCTTAACGTACTTAACAATCCTGATGATTTTGATAACAATCTGCAGGACATTGCAACTTCACTTTATGCTGCCACTGGCAGATCATTTTCTCTAAATGAACTTGCCACTGCTATTATAAATGAACTTCCGCAGCTTGCCAGTGCATGGGCTGCCAGGGATCCTGAATACCTTGAATATTTCAAGGCGCACTGCATAACCACAGGTAACTCATTTACCTTGAAAAGCACTAACACTACAGTTAAGGCCATAGATATTGACGAGGATTTTCGTCTTATAATAGAATATGATAACGGAAAACGTGAAGCAATTACTTCTCTATAATAATAACGATACATGTATTTCAAATCGAAGGCATGTGAGACCTGGTGCGTAATTCTGGTCAACATAAGCTGACATATTCTTCTCGAATAAGATAAAAAGGGTCTGTCAAACTGATTATCCAGTATGACAGACCCATAAATTATGTTCTTAAAATTCCACCTATACGCATGTCAGAATTACTTTCCACAGCACTGCTTATATTTTCTTCCACTTCCACAAGGACATGGATCGTTACGGCCAATCTTCTTAGGTTTTACGATAGTCTTAGACTTCTTCTGCTCCTTAGTAATCTCAGCACGCTTCTCTTCTGAAAGAAGATTATCCCATTCAGGAAGCTCATATAACCACTGTGCTTCACACTCTAACATGTTGAAGTAAAGCTTCTCTGGATCAAATCCAAGATTAACCTCTGTTTCCTCTGTCATCTCTTCAATTGGATTAGGATTAACAAGGCTGTCGTTGATTCCATCAAGAAATCCTACCATATGCATAATATCAAGATTATATTTTTCGGCGAGCTCACTTACTGTACCTTTTACAACATTCTCAGAATCAGCAAGAAGCTCCTTGTAGATAGCCTGCTCTTTTCTAAAATAATCCTCCCAGAATGCCTGACCCTTAGCTCCGTTCATCTCTTCGCCATAAGCCTGATCTCTCCACTGTTTTAATAAACTGTTATTACTCATTTCCCATACTCCTTAATTGTTATAATCATTCATTATTACAAATGACGCCGGATTTGCGTCTCGACAAGACATAGAATATCATTTTTTTTGTAATAAAACAAGTCTTTTCTACAAAACTTCATTATCCTTAATCAATGTCTGCCTTACACTGCAAACTATTCAGCACTTAATTCTTCTTTAAAACAACTGTGTTCTTTCGTATGAATATCCTCTGTCACTTGTCCTGTTTATTTTCCTGCACTCAAAATATGTTATGCCAAACTCTTCCAAAGAAAGCTTTATGCTGATTTTTCCATCAACAGTACATATATTATCACTTGACACAAATGGCTTTGCAGCCTCACGAAGAAGCTCCTTATCTGATTCACTAAGGGATGATGGTTCCCCAAGATCATGCCATACCTTAAGAGGGTTACATGTCTTTTCATCAACTACTTTGGTAATAAGTGCATATTCACCGTCATTGTCTGAAACATCTATATCGCATACATAGCTAAGAAGCTTTCCTTCTCTCTTTTGTCCATGATTCCATACAAGACCACGTATAACGCCATCTTCTCCTTTAACGATAACAGACTCATCATTTCTTAAAATGCACTGACCCTGAAGTTTCTTGAAGAATGCAAAGGTCCAGAATGTAGGTTTTGGAATAACTCCGTTGGCAACCATACCAAATCCTCCGTGGAATGGAGTAAATGGGACTCCCTTTTCTTCAAATATATCACCAAATGTCCAGTAAGAATATGACTCATTATCATCTCCAAGCCATGAAAGCTGGTGTGCAATATATGCTGCATTGATGTTTGTATCATGAATTGGATTGTCTGGTACATATGAAGTATTGAATTCTGTAATGTGAATTTCTTTTCCTCTGTATTCTTCAAAGCTGTCCACAATCTCTCTTGTTGTGTGGAGATTAGCCTTTCCATACTCTGGCAATGTTAATTCCTGGTACTCATAGTGTCCATCTTTTTCAGGTAATTCTGTTGTATAATGATGTCTTGTTATAAAGTCAACAGGAATCTTATTCTCCCTGCAAAATTCCATGAATTTTCTTATCCATTCTTCATCTCTTACACCACATATTGCAGGACCACCAACTCTGAACTTCTCATTTACTTCTTTGATTGCATAAAATGATTCCTTGAAAAGCTTAAAGTATTCTTCCATATCGGCATCCTTCCAGAATCCAGGAAGGTTAGGCTCATTCCATACCTCAATAGGCCATGTAAGCACTTCTTCCTCTCCGTATCTCTCCATAAGATGTCTTAATACAGCCTGTACAAGGGCGCACCACTCTGAATACTTTTTGGGAGGTGTAACATTACCCTTCCAGTAAAATACGGTCTGTGTTCCGGATGCCATCTTTTCAGGCATGAAACCAAGCTCAAGAAATGGCTTAAGACCAACCTTTCTGTAAGAATCCATTACAAGATCAAGATATGTGAAATTGTACTCTGATTTTTCATTGCCATTTTCATCTGTATAACGGTGGTAAATAGCCATATCATCTGTAAAAAGTCCATGGCCACGTATATGCTTGAAGCCTATATTTTCCTGAACAAATTCAAGCTGGTCAAAATACTCCTTCTGGAGCGCAAGTCCTGCTCTTCCTGTTCCCACACAATAATCCACCTGATTGTGGAATTCTACCTTTGCATCCTGTTTTGTACTATAATGCACATTAACAACCTCCGACATTATATATCCTCCTAAAATCTTTATTAGTTTTAATTAATATCAGCTTTATTCAATATCAGGATTAATCAATATCAGCCTTAATTTTCATCTGTATTAATTAATAGCAGCCTTAATTGATATTATTTTTAATTTATATTATCAAATCTGTCTGACAACAACCCTGTTTCGTCCATTTTCCTTGGCCTCATAAAGGGCATTATCTGCGTATTCAGCCAGTTTTGGAAGCTCCTCAGGCTTATTTGTACTGGCTATTCCAAAGCTGCAGCTTATAGAAAATCCCTCTTCAAATTCATATTGCATAATATCCTTACGAAGTTTTTCGCATAACTGGTATATACTGTCTGAATCATAGCCCCTGGCTAAGACTAAAAATTCTTCTCCACCCCAGCGGCTCACTGTCATTCCAGTGTTTGAAAACGCTTTTTCAAACATTTCAGCTGACTTCTTAAGTGCAAAATCACCTACTATATGTCCATAGGTATCATTTACCAATTTGAAGTGGTCGATATCTATCATTACGACACTTACTTCATAGCCTGGATCATCAGTGTCTGACTGCTCATTTTCTGCATTCTCTTCTGCAATTTCAGCAAATATTTCTTCTATTTTTCTTCTGTTATAGAGGCCCGTCAGAGAATCCTTCATGGAAAGCTTCTCATATTTAAAAGCATTCTCAACAAGCATCGGTGAATTATGATTAATATTCTGCACCAGATATATGAAATCATGGTTACTCTCATCATCATCCGCCCTGCAGAATATAATTCTTACCCACAGAAATTCACCTTCTACATTACGCATTTTACATTCAAATGATACTGAATCACGATACCTGAGTTCTGTATTTAAGTATTCAAGTGCGCTTATTTTTATAAACTCATCACGCTTATCCTCTTCAACCATCCACATTACATTTTTACGCCATTCATCATAAGGCATTGTATTGTCGCTGGCATTACCATTGTCTAACTCAGGAATGCTTATGCTGTGGCATCTTGCTTCGTCAGCATCAACATACATTGAAAAAAGATAGCCACCCTGTATATTCTGGGCACGTTCCTTGGCAGTTATGATTTCTACCTGTTCAAAGTTTTTAAGAAGTGAAAGGGTAATAATGTACTGTCCTTCATTTACATAAGGGCAGAGATTAAGCTGTACCCACAAGAAATCATCACCGCCATTTACACGGTTTAACTCTCCTAACTGACCCTTGAATTTCTCAATTTTTTTCAAATAAGCCTCATAATAATCGGCAGGTCTCTTAATATTCCTGTAAAGATGTCTGGTAAGGATATCAACCATATTTGAAAAGCTTCCCTGCTCACCAAATATTTCCTTTATCTTTCCACCATTTTCACCTTTTCCGTCACATAATCTGTAACTGTTTTCGTAAATATCAACAACATAGATTCCGTCGATACTATCCAGCATACATTGTACAATTGTCGACATTTCATTATTATTCTTCATAAATATCACAACCCTTATAATACGTTAAATCGTGCATGACAAATTCTTGTTATCAGTTCCCGATCAGTAAGCTCCTTTAGGGAATCAATTATATAATCTGCTCCGGCACTCTCAAGCTCCCCGGCTCTGGCATATCCATAAGTAACTCCCACACTGGTCATATTGTGGCTTTTCGCCCCTTCAATATCATGATGTCTGTCACCAACCATGACAGTCTCCGAAGCACTCACGCCAAGTCTTCCAAGAGCATCAGCTATAACCTCCGCCTTGGTGGTCTGTACACCGGAATCCATTGCCGTACCGCATATTGCTTCAAAATACTTTGTCATATCAAATTTATCACAGACTATTTTTGCAAATTTTTCAGGCTTACATGTGGCTATACCAAGTCTGTAGCCATCATTCAAAAGTTTATTCATGGTTTCAGGAACATCTTCATACATTCTATTCTCAAATATTCCTGTCACACCATATCTTTCCCTGTAAAGTCTTATTGCCTCCCTGCTCTGGGTCTCATCCATTTTGTAAAATGTCATAAATGAATCCATAAGAGGTGGTCCAACGAAGCATACAAGCTCTTCAGGATTATGTTCTATTCCCATTTTGGAAAGAGCATAGCTTACACTTTTTATAATACCATCAGCGGAATCTGTAAGTGTTCCGTCAAGGTCAAATAATATTACTTTCTTTTCCATAATCTCCAATTTCAAATCATTGAATATCTTATCACAGTTATGTTCTCATCATATCATTTTTTCACTTATCTGTGTTATAAATATTTGATAAAAAAGTTGCTGTTAACAACTTCTTCTGATATGATAATTAGGATATTATATAACATCCCACCGGAGGTATTAAGCATGAAATTCAAACGATTCATTGCAATTTTTCTAATAGCTGTTCTTGCTGGTCTTTACCTGGCAACATTTATATCAGCAATCTTCACATCCGCAGCAACACCAGGTCTTTTTAAGGCAAGTCTCCTGGCAACATTTGTTATTCCTGTTTACATGTACGTTTATCTGATGATATACAAACACCAGAAAAAACGTGCAGAAGAAAACAGAGACATGATTAACAAAGCGATCAAAGAAGGCAGTGAAGCAGACAGTGATGAAGGAACTGAATCTGACCACTAATCTGACTATAAACTGATATGTCAATGATATTGGCAGGCTGCTTCTCTTCCTGCTAATATATAAAATATAGTCATTCCTTAATCCATTTAAGGTAGTTTTGCTGCTGTTTTTCATATCCATTATCCGATGGATTATAAAAATGAGTACCAGCATATTTGTCAGGCAGATACTGCTGGTCAACATAATGTTTATCATAGGCATGGGCATATTTGTATTCTGTTCCATGCCCTAATTTTTGTGCTCCCGGATAGTGGGCGTCTCTTAAATGAGCCGGAATAGTAACTCCACTGTCATTTGCTGCCGCCGCCATTGCCGCATCTATGGCACATATTGCCGAATTACTTTTAGGTGCGCAGGCAACATAGGCCGCCGCCTGGGCAAGCACAATTCTTCCCTCCGGCATACCAAGTCTTTCTACAGCAAGAGAAGCCTGGGTTGCCACAACAAGCGCATTGGGATCCGCATTGGACACATCCTCAGCAGCACATATCATAATCCGTCTTGCAATAAAGGCCGGTTCTTCTCCTGCATTCAGCATCCTGGCCAGATAATATACTGCCGCATCCGGGTCAGACCCCCTCATACTTTTTATAAAGGCTGATATGGTATCATAATGGTTATCACCCTTTTTGTCATATTTAAGAACCCTTTTCTGGATACATTCAGACGCAATATCTAATGTTATGTGTATAACCTTGTCTTCTGAAGGATTGGTTGTAAGCACTCCTATTTCAAGAGCATTCAGAGCATTTCTTGCATCACCGTTTGCAGCTTCAGCAAGAAATGTCAGGGCATCATCATCTATTGCCGCATTAAATGAGCCCATTCCCTTTTCCTTATCATATACGGCCCTGTGAAGAAGTATTTTAATATCATCCACTGTAAGGGGTTTAAGTTCAAAAATCTGAGATCTGGATAAAAGTGCCCCATTCACCTCAAAATAAGGATTTTCCGTTGTTGCCCCAATAAGAATAATTGTTCCATCCTCTACATATGGAAGTAAATAATCCTGCTGCCCCTTGTTGAACCTGTGAATCTCATCAATAAAAAGTATTGTCTTGGCTCCAAACATTCCAAGATTATCCTTTGCAGCCTTTACAACCTCTTCCATATCCTTCTTGCCGGCTGAGGTAGCATTTATCTGTGTGAATTTTGAACTGGTGGTATTAGCTATAACCCTGGCAAGGGTAGTCTTTCCTGTTCCCGGCGGTCCATAAAATATTACAGAGCTTAATTTGTCTGCTTTTATAGCTCTGTACAAAAGCTTATCTTTACCTATAATATGCTGTTGTCCAACCACGTCTTCAAGAATTGTAGGACGCATTCTTGATGCCAGTGGTGATTCTTTTTCCTTTCTCGTTTCACTCATATATTCAAATAAATCCATAACATTCACTCCATTTTCCATAGAATAATATCAGATAAATCCATAAATCATCAATCTTCACTGAATACATGTACACTTTTATCTGCAAGTATGGCGTACCATATCTCTCCTGCATCCTCCATGAGAGCTGATGCTGATGTAGCTTCATTCACCTTACTTTCTATTGTTCCATACATATCTTCCGGAACAAGGGCAATCATCTCCACCTTGTCTGTATATATGGTATCAAGTACATTAATATCATTGGTGGACATAATATACTGCAGCTTTCCTGCACCGTTGTAATCGGTATATATATGAACTTCCCTTGCCGGTGACTTAAGTACGATCTGGCTGGCGTCAATACCGGCTCGTACTGACTGTGAATATGCCCTTACAAGTCCTCCTGTTCCAAGAAGTGTTCCGCCAAAATATCTTGTTACTATAACGAGCACGTTACATAACTTCTCTCCAGCAATAACATCAAGCATTGGCCTTCCCGCCGTACCCTGTGGTTCACCATCATCACTGCATCTTTGATACCTGCCATCTTCTCCAATGATATATGCGTAGCAGTTATGCCTTGCATCCCAATATTTTTTCTTAGTCTGTTCTATAATTGAAAGGGCTTCTTCCTCATCGGTTACAGGAAATACATTGGCAATAAACCTTGACTTTTTTTCAACTATTTCTCCTGTTCCGCCTTTATATACGATTTTATAAGCACTAGCCACTTATTTACCTCCATTTTATCAATTCAAATAAAACGCACACAAGACCTGGTGCGTGATTCTGATCAGCATAAGCTGACATATGCTTCATTTTCATATGTGTCATCTCATATCTGATATAATAACACATACCTGTTCAAAACTCCATTATAAAACTGTACGCGCTGTGCGCTGTACGCGGATAGTGAGTGCTGATAGTGATTCAAGTATTTCGTATTGCACATATTCTTTACATTTGGTATAATAATCTTTATCTATGCGCTTATTATGAATGGAGTGTGGTTATTTTCATGAATTATAATAAAAAATCCATTGCCGCAAAGCAGAAAGAACTTACAGCTTCCGGGAGACGTATGATGTCAAAGGCAAGCGTAATGTCACTTCGAATAATTCTTGTGTTATTTGTAACTGTTATGGTCTGCGGCATAATGGCAAGTCTGGGTGTTCTGCGTGGAATTATTGATACTGCGCCAAGCATTGATACTATTGATGTTTCCCCGGAAGGTTATTCAACAAAAATTTATGATTCCCAGGGGAATCTGACACAGACTCTTATAGGACAGAATGCAAACCGTATTTATGTTCCATTAAGTGAGATACCTGATGTTGTACAGAATGCATTTATTGCAATCGAGGATGAACGTTTCAGGGAACATGATGGTATTGACGTACGTGGTATTTTAAGAGCGGCACAGAATACTCTTACACACGGCGACCTTAGTCAGGGAGCCAGTACCATAACACAGCAGCTTCTTAAAAATACTGTATTTAATGGTGGCTCAGAGAAATCTGACCTTGCCAAAATTCAGCGTAAAATTCAGGAGCAGTACCTGGCAATACAGTTAGAGCAGGTACTTGACAAGAATACTATTCTTGAATATTACCTTAATACAATTAACTTAAGTCAGAATACTTTGGGTGTACAGGCTGCCTCATTAAGATATTTCGGTAAAAAGGTTTCTGAGCTTACACTTTCAGAGGCAAGTGTTATTGCCGGAATCACCCAGAACCCTTCAGCCTACAACCCTATTACACATCCTGAGGACAATAATGCTAAACGTAGCATTGTACTTGATTACATGCGTGAACAGGGTTATATAGATGAAGCCCAGTACAACGAGGCAATGGCAGATAATGTTTATGATCGTATTGCAAAGCACAACGAGGGATATTCTTCATCACAGAACGAATCAGTTTCATCATATTTTAATGATGCGCTTTATGAACAGGTTATGAAGGACCTTAAGGAAGATCTTGGATATACAGAAACCCAGGCCTACAATGCACTTTACCGTGGCGGACTTTCAATATATTCAACGCAGGATAAGGATCTTCAGAATATATGTGACACAATTACAAATGATCCTTCATATTATCCTTCAAACTCTGAGTTCCAGCTTTCATATCAGCTTACTATCAATAATCCTGATGGAAGCCAGAGCAACTACAATGAACAGACACTTAAAGCCTGGTATTTAAAGAAAAACGCGGCATTTGACATATACTTTACTGACAAGAAGCTTGCCAAGTCATATGTCAAAAAATACAGAAAACACATTCTTAAAAAGGGTGGAGAAATTGCAGGAGAAAATCTTAATTTTATTCTTCAGCCACAGGTAAGCTTTGTACTTATGGACCAGCATACAGGTCAGGTTCAGGCCCTTGTTGGAGGTCGTGGCAAAAAGCTTGCCACACGTACACTTAACCGTGCTACTGATTCTCTCAGACAGCCTGGTTCAACCTTTAAAATTGTATCAACTTATCTTCCTGCCTTTGATACAGCAGGCATGACTCTTTCAAGCACAGAAGTTGATGAGAAATATTTCTATCCTGGAACCAATAAGGAGGTACGTAACTGGAACCGTTCTTCTTTCCGTGGAAAGACAACACTCAGACAGGCAATCATAGATTCCATGAATGTTATTGCCGTTAAGACTCTTGAAAAGGTTACACCTAAGGTTGCATATGATTATCTTCTCAACCTTGGATTTACAACACTTGTTGATTCAAGAACAGACAAGAATGGTAAAACATTCTCAGACATCCAGCTTCCAATGGCTCTTGGTGGTCTTACAGATGGTGTTACCAATATAGAGCTTACAGCTGCATATGCCTCAATTGCCAATATGGGAGTATACACAGAGCCTGTTTTATATACCAAAATCGTTGACCATGACGGCAACGTGCTCATTGAGAAAAAGCCTGAAACACGCCAGGTTTTCAAAGACACTACAGCCTACCTGTTAACAGAGGCAATGCAGGATGTTGTTACAAAAGGAACTGGTAAACCTGCCCGCTTCACTGCAATTGATATGCCTGAGGCAGGAAAAACAGGTACAACCTCTAACGATATCGACCTTTGGTTTGAAGGCTTTACACCATACTATACAGCCGGTATATGGGGTGGATGGGACCTTAATAAGAATCAGGCCGATACAACCTATCACAAAACTATATGGAAAACCATTATGGAACAGGTACACAGCTTTAAGCAGCTTGAAAAAACTGATTTTGAAGTTCCTGAATCCACAAAACAGACATATATATGTACCTCCTGTGGAAAGCTTGCAACAGATGCATGTAAAGCTGCCGGCGCCGTAAAGAAGGAAATATTTACTGATAACAATGCGCCAACAGAATACTGCACATGCCATTCACAGAAGAAGAACAATACAACAGCAGAAACTACTGACTCTACGAATTCAACCAACTCAAGCACATCAGGCACCAAAAAATCTGACAACACTTCACAAAAAGTAACTAATAAGTCAGAAAAAACACCATCTGATGTTGAGGCTAAGGTTAACAAAACAGATAAAGCTTCGGATTAGGAAACCAATGTAGATGATAATTCGGGTTCAGAGTCATCTGATGTTGAAGCATCTGTTAACACCGCTGAAGAATAACTGATTTACCTGTAACAGATTTACTGTAACAGATTTACTGTAATTGATTTACTATAATAGGTTTCCTATAATAGATTTACTTACAATTTGTTAATTCAAATACAACCATAACAAAACTCCCCTTCAAATGATTCTTAAATGATTGTCATCTGAAGGGGAGTTTTATTATTTGCAAAATTAATGGAGTCAGGCCATCACCTGATGAATAGATGAATAGTGAACATAGGCTTGATATGTGCAGGAGATGAAGCAGTTTGCAATTATCATTGACCTCACTCTATCTCTTATTTCTGTTTTTAGCAATGCCTCTTGTATTAGTTTTATTGTTGGTCTTATTATTGGTTTTATTATTGGTTTTATTATTAGTTTTATTATTGCTTTTATTATTGGTTTTATTATTGCTTTTATTATTGCTTTTATTATTGGTTTTATTATTATTTTTAATTACTTTGCTTCCTCTGTTTCCTGTATTTCCTTTATTGTAAGCAGAGTGTTCCTGTGTATTCTTCATCTTACGTGGTGGTATAAGACATTTTGGCCCGAAACCAATCAGATCCTGTCTTCCTGCCTTTAAGAGTGCTTCCTTAACAAGCTCATAATTTTCCGGTCTCTTGTACTGTATAAGTGCACGCTGCATTGCCTTCTCATGAGGATTCTTAGGAACATAAACCTTTTCCATTGTAAGCGGATTGATACCTGTATAATACATACAGGTTGATACTGTAGAAGGTGTCGGATAAAAGTCCTGTACCTGTTCCGGCATATATCCAAGGTCTCTTATATATTCAGCAAGCATAATGGCATCTTTAATCTGAGAGCCGGGATGTGATGACATAAGATATGGAATGACGTACTGTTCCTTTCCACTCTTCTTGTTAATCTTTACATATTCATCACAAAAGCTATTATACACATCATTTGACGGCTTGCCCATAAGATTAAGCACAGCTGGTGATACATGCTCAGGTGCCACACGAAGCTGTCCGCTTATATGGTACTTTACAATCTCATTAAGAAAGGTGCGCTTCTTATCAGCCATAACATAATCGTATCTGATTCCCGAACGGATAAATACTTTTTTAACACCCGGAAGATTTCTGACCTTTCTTAGCAGCTCCACATAATCACTGTGGTCGACCTTAAGATTTTTACATGGTTTAGGGAATAAACACTGCTTATTTTTGCACACTCCGCTTTTAAGCTGTTTCTCACAGGAAGGAGCCCTGAAATTAGCTGTTGGCCCTCCAATATCATGAATATAACCCTTAAATTCCGGATCAGCAATCATGCGCTTCGCTTCTTGTATAATGGATTTGTGGCTTCTGCATTGGACAATTCTTCCCTGATGAAATGTAAGGGCACAGAAATTACATCCTCCAAAACAACCTCTGTTGCTTGTGATACTGAATTTGATCTCATTTATGGCACTAACTCCACCAGCCTTTTCATAGGAAGGATGATAGGTTCCCACATAATTTCTTGCATAAACATCATCCATTTCATCCATAGTAAGGGGATATGCAGGCTGATTCTGCACTACACATACGCCGTGTGGATATATTTCTGTCATTGTTTTTGCAGTAAATGCATCCGTATTCTCATATTGTATTCTGTAGCTTTCGGCATAGGCTCTCTTATCATTTTTAATAGTTTCAAAATCCGGAAGAATTATGGAGTCTGAAGGAACATTTTCTCTTTTTGTTCTATAGACGGTTCCTCTCACATAAGTTATATCCTTTACATCCATTCCTGAATCCAGGGCTTCTGCCAATTCAACCATGGAATGTTCTCCCATTCCGTACATAAGAATGTCTGCACCCGAATCAAGAAGAACTGAACGTTTCACCTTATCTGACCAGTAATCATAATGTCCCATTCTTCTAAGACTAGCTTCAATTCCACCAATTAAAATTGGTGTATGTTTATACACTCTTCTGATAAGATTACCATATACAGTTACTGCATAATCCGGACGTTTGCCCATAACTCCGCCGGGAGTATAGGCATCAACACTTCTGTGCTTTTTGGCAACAGTATAATGATTCACCATAGAATCCATGTTTCCTGCGGACACTAAAAAAGCCAGCCTTGGTTCACCAAGAATTGTTATGCTTTTCTCATCCTTCCAGTCAGGCTGGGCTATTATTCCCACTTTATATCCATACGCCTCTAAGAGCCTTGTAATAATAGACATGCCAAATGAAGGATGGTCCACATATGCATCACCACATATATATACAAAATCACACTGTTTCCATCCTCTTTTTTTCATATCTTCCTTACAAACAGGCAAAAAATCCATACTGTATTTCCTCATCTTTCTGAAATTTTATCAGTTATCCGGCTTTCTAAAAAATTCGTATACCTTCCTTGCAGCCTCTGCATTCATTTTTTCAACAGCTGTCAGTTCTTCAACAGATGCATCTTTTATGGCATCTATAGATTTAAAATGTCTCATAAGACTTTTTCGCCTTGCCGGTCCAATTCCCTCAATATCATCAAGAATAGAGTGAATCTGTTCCTTACTTCTTAAAGAACGGTGATATTCAATAGCAAAACGGTGGGTCTCATCCTGAATTCTTGTTACAAGTCTGAAGCATTCCGAATTACGTTTCATAGGAATCTCTTCGTTATTATAATACAGTCCTCTTGTTCTGTGATTATCATCTTTTACCATACCACATACCGGAATATTAAGTCCATACTTTTCAAGAACCTCACATGCTATATTTACCTGGCCTTTTCCACCATCCATTAATATCAGATCAGGAAAATTAGAAAATTTGCCTGTTACTATTTCAGGATTTTTGGCTGCTTCCTTCATTTCTTCTATACCATGTTCAAAACGTCTCGTAAGTACTTCCCTCATGGATGCATAATCGTCCGGTCCCTTTACTGAACGTATACGGAACTTTCTGTAATCATGCTTTTTCTCTTTTCCATTTTCAAATACAACCATTGAGCCTACACTTTCAAATCCACTGATATTAGATATATCGTAGGATTCAACTCTCTCAAGACCATCTAATGACAACAGCTTTGAAAGTTCATTCATAGCTCCTATTGTTCTCTCCTGTTCTCTCCTGATACGTTCACCATCCTGTATAAGAACAAGACTTGCATTTTTTCTTGCAAGCTCCACAAGCTTGCCCTTATCACCTTTTTTAGGAGTCTTAATATATACCTTCTGTCCTTTTTTGTTTGTAAGCCATTCCTCTATCAGCTCTGATTCCGGAATCTCACATGGCAGCAAAAGCTCTCTGGGAATAAATGGTGTGTCAAGATAATACTGTTTTATAAATGATGCGATTACATTTTCAGTTTTTTCCCCAGCCACGCCTGTAATATAATGATGCTCCCTGCCAATCATTTTGCCGGAGCGTATAAAAAACACCTGTACAACTGCCTCATCATCTGCAGATGCCATGGCAATAATATCCCTGTCTTCATAAGCGCTGTCTGTAGCCTTCTGCCTGCATCCAATTCTCTTTATAGTTTCAATTTTGTCCCTGTAGGTCGCAGCCTCTTCAAATTTAAGCTCCCCGGCTGCTTCCTCCATTTTGCCTTTAAGCTCATTTACCACATTGGTCACATTACCATCAAGAACATCCAGAGCACTTTTAAAGTTTTTTATATATTCTTCATTGGTAATGTACCCCTGGCATGGTGCACTGCACTGTCCTATATGATAATAGAGGCAAGGCCGCCCCTCTTTTTTATAGCCGTTTATATTTTTGTTGCAGGTGCGAAGCTTAAAATTCTTCCTCAAAAATTCCAGTGATTCCTTCATTACCCCAACATTTGTATATGGTCCATAATATTTCGCCTTGTCTTTCTTTCTGTTGTGGGTAAATAAAAGCCGTGGATAATCCTCATACACAGTTGCTCTTATGTATGGATAACCCTTATCATCCTTAAGCATGGTATTATACTTGGGTGAATGTTCCTTAATAAGGTTACACTCAAGAACAAGAGCTTCCATTTCTGAATCCGTAATTATATATTCAAAATAAGCTATCTGGCTTATCATTCGCTCTATTTTTGGTGAAACGTTTCTGGCAGGCTGAAAATACTGCCTGACCCTGTTTTTAAGTACTCTTGCTTTTCCTACATATATAATTGTGCCGGTTTTATCGTGCATAAGATATACTCCCGGTTTATCCGGAAGCTTCTTAAGCTCCTCCTCCAATACAAACATAAGCAAAACTCCTTAGAAAAATTTCTCAATAACCTTTAAAACACCATTCTCATCATTTGAATCCGTCACATAATCTGCCACTAGAAATAAGGCCTTATTGGCATTTTTCATAGCAACACCAAGGCCGGCATATTCAATCATGGTGACATCATTCAGTCCATCACCCACGCACACAAGCTCATCCTTTGTAATGCCAAGTCTTTCAAGAAGCTTAGGAAAACCTGCCGCCTTATGAACTCCAAATGGCAGGACCTCAATAAAGAATTCTTCTGACAAAAATACGTTAAGTCTGTCTTTAAAATGGTCTTTAACACATTCTAAGGACTCTCTTAGCTTATCCGGTTCTCCTGTAAGCAGGCACTTATTAAAGCTCTCTGAAAAATAAACCGGAAAGTTGTCCACCGGCTTAAGGTTCATTTTGCATGCCCAGGCATCATATTCCTGATATTTATCAACACCATTTCCACTTATCAGATTATCTTTTTCGTAACCAAGTATGCCAAGTCCAAGTTTTTTGGCAAGGTCATATATTTCAGGAATTATTTCAAGGGGCAGCGCATTGTCATATATTTTTTCTCCTGTTTTATAGTTGCTTATTCTTCCACCGTTAAATGACATGACGTAACTTCCAAATTTGTCAAATTTAAGTTCATCTGCCAGATGTCTGACACCATATTCTGAACGTCCTGAAGCAATGATGACATGAATGCCTTCCTGCTGCAGTTTTATTACAGCTTCCTTTGTTTCAGGGGTGATGATTTTTTCTGAATTTGTGAGGGTTCCATCTATATCCAGGCCAAGCGCCTTGTAATTCTTTCTCATATTAGGGCTCCTTTTTGTTTTTTCATATGTTGTACAAAAGGCTCAAATGCCATCGCAGCACGCTCTCGCTCCGGCTCATCGCAGTGGTTCTAAATTCACAGCCTCGCAAAGCTCGCTGTTCATTAAGAACCAGCGATTTCACAGGGCCTGCGTATGGCAATTGTGTCTTTTGTACAACTAATCTCTAAAATATGGCAGTTCGTGGGGCTATTGCTTCCTATTGACAGTAACTGTTTCGGTATTATTGCTATTGCTTTCTATTCACAGTAACTGTTTCGGTATTATTGCTTCTGCTTTCTATTCACAGTAACTGTTTCACAGTTACTGCTTCGCAGTTTAGCTTTAAAAATATGCTACAGATGCTTTCGTGTAAACACGACGCATCCACAGCATATTTTAAAGCTACTGTGAATAGACCGGTCATGTAACAATATATTTCATATGCTGCCACAAACAGGCTATGTTAACAGCTGATTTTATTATGCTACTGTGATTAAGCCATGTTGTAAAGAAAGTCAGCAGATATTATTACATACAGCCGTGTGTTTTGGGGCTACATGGTTGGAAGGGGTATTCTTCCAAGGGTTCATATCTGCTGACCTGATATTTGTTCTGCCAGTTTTATCTTCTTTATTCTACTGGCTCGTCATCTTTTTTTTCATTGACTTTGTTGTATATTTCCATGAATTCCTTGCCGGTAATTGTTTCTTTATCTTTAAGAAATGCAGCGATTTCATCAAGTGATTTTCTATTATTTTTAAGTATTGTCTTTGCTTTTTCATAGCATTCTGCAAGCAGTTGTTTAACTTCCTCGTCAACCTTTGCAGCTGTTGCATCACCGCAATTCATTCGTGTACCACCGTCAAGGTATTTGCTTTCAACGGTTTCAAGTCCCATCAATCCAAATTCGTCTGACATACCATACTGGGTAATCATTGCACGTGCAATTGATGTAGCCTTTTCTATATCATTGGCAGCACCTGTTGTAACTGAATTAAATACTATTTCCTCTGCGGCACGTCCTGCAAGAAGTGTTACAAGTCGTGTTGTGAGTTCATTTTTATTCATAAGGTATTTTTCCTCTTCAGGCACCTGCATAACGTAACCAAGTGCACCCATTGTTCTTGGAACAATAGTAATTTTCTGAACAGGTTCGGAATTTTTCTCTATTGCAGTTATGAGCGCATGACCAACCTCATGATAAGCAACGATTGTCTTCTCTTCCTCATTAAGAATACGGTCTTTCTTGGCCTTTCCGGCTATTACTATCTCAACTGCCTCAAATAAGTCCTTCTGGCTTACAGCCCTTCTGCCCTCTCTTGCTGCCATAATAGCTGCTTCATTTATCATATTGGCAAGGTCTGAACCAACTGCTCCTGATGTTGCAAGAGCGATTTCTTCAAGGTTGACTGATTCATCCATTAAAACATTCTTGGCGTGGACCTTGAGCACATCAATTCTTCCCTTAAGGTCCGGACTTTCAACTATAATTCGTCTGTCAAATCTACCCGGTCTTAAAAGAGCCTTATCAAGGACCTCTGGTCTGTTAGTTGCACCAAGAATAATTATACCCTTTGATGAATCAAATCCATCCATTTCGGAAAGGAGCTGGTTAAGAGTCTGCTCTCTTTCATCATTACCTCCGCCATATTTGGCATCCCTGCTCTTACCAATTGCATCAATCTCATCTATAAATACAATACAAGGTGCCTGCTGCTGTGCCTGCTTAAATAAGTCTCGCACTCTTGATGCACCTACACCTACGAACATCTCTACAAAATCAGAACCTGAAAGTGAAAAGAAAGGAACATTTGCCTCGCCTGCTACAGCCCTTGCAAGAAGAGTTTTTCCTGTTCCCGGTGGTCCTACAAGAAGAGCACCCTTTGGAAGCTTTGCACCAATCTGTGTATATTTGCCCGGATTATGAAGAAAATCAACGATTTCACGAAGAGATTCCTTGGCTTCCTCCTGTCCAGCCACATCCTTAAATGTAACTCCTGTTTCCTTCTGGACATGAAGTGTTGCAGTACTCTTTCCAACACCCATAATTCCGCCGCCTTTTGACATTTTCTTATACAAAAGTCCCATTACAATCCATATAAAAAGCATTGGTGCCACAAATATAAGGAAGAAATTCATTATACTTGATGATGTATTCTGAATTACACCCTTAAATGGTATGCCAGCATGCTCAAGCTTTGCTACAAGCTCTGGATCATTCACCTTTCCTGTATAAAACACCTTAGTTCTTGAAGGTGCGCCATTCTTAAGTTTAGGAACAATCTCAATTGTCGTGTCTGATATTTTAACAGAAGCGACATAATTCCTGTCAATCATTTCCATAAAATCTGAGTAGCCGATTTCTGTTCTCTGGCCTTCTCTGATCTTACTTGTAAAAAATGACATAATCATAAATATTGCAATTCCAAGAAATATCATACTGATAATCATGTTAGGATTTTTCTTGCTGCCGTTATTACCGTTGCTGCCGTTATTACCGTTGCCACCATTATTGCCATTGTTACCGTTACTGCCATTATTACCATTGTTGTTCTGCATATTATTCTGCATATTGTTGTCCATATTCTACCTCCCTTTTCTATTGTTCCCCTGCTTCATAATCATACTCAGATAATATATCAAATAATGTGTCTAATAAGATACCTGATTCAAAACTAATTAAATAATGTATCTAATAAAATGCTTGATCCAAAACTAATCAAATAATGTATCTAACAAAATGCCTGATCCAAAACTAATCAAATAATGTATCTAACAATACAAATAATACATCGAATAAAATAACTAAGCCAAAACTAGTTTGAATATGAAGTAACACTTTAGTATTAATTATGTGCTCCTTTAGTGGTATAGCTTTCTAAATGCTTTATTTTCCAAGCATTGATACTACATTATATAACGTAAATTGTTATAAATCAACTTGAAAATTGCAAATAATGTTGCTATAATTGAGAACATTAATTCATTAATACAACAAAATATCAGGAGGAGAATTATGGCTACTAAGTACATCTTTGTAACTGGTGGCGTGGTTTCCGGATTAGGAAAAGGAATCACCGCCGCTTCACTTGGCCGACTTTTAAAAATGCGTGGATATAGTGTCACGATGCAGAAGTTTGACCCCTACATTAATATTGACCCCGGCACCATGAACCCAATACAGCATGGTGAAGTTTTCGTCACCGATGACGGTGCTGAAACCGACCTTGACCTTGGTCACTACGAAAGATTCATAGATGAAAGTCTCACTAAACAAAGTAATGTCACAACCGGTAAAATCTACTGGTCAGTTCTCTCTAAAGAACGCCGCGGTGACTATGGCGGCGGCACAGTTCAGGTAATCCCTCACATAACTAACGAGATAAAGAGTCGTTTCTATCGCAACGACAGTGAAGATATCACCCAGATCGCCATTATCGAAGTTGGCGGTACCGTCGGCGACATCGAAAGCCAACCCTTCTTAGAATCTATCAGACAATTCCAGTATGACGTTGGAAAAGAAAATGCAATCATTATTCATGTTACATTAATCCCTTATTTGTCAGCTTCAGGCGAAATGAAAACTAAACCTACCCAGGCAAGTGTAAAAGAGTTACAGGGTATAGGAATACAGCCGGATATACTTGTATGCCGTACTGAAAAAGAACTTGAACCAGGTATTAAAGATAAAATTGCACTTTTCTGCAATGTTCCTGCTGATAACGTTATTCAGAATATAGATGTTGAAACTTTATATGAAGCACCTCTTGCAATGGAAAAGGAGCATCTGGCTGACATAGCCTGCAAATGTCTGCACCTTGAGAATAATACTCCTGATCTTACAGAGTGGACCCAGATGGTTGACACCATAAAGAATCTTAAAGATGAAGTGAATGTTGCACTTGTTGGTAAATACACCGCTCTCCATGACGCATACATAAGTGTAGTTGAGTCACTTAAGCATGGTGGTTTTGCCAATAAGACAGCAGTTAATATCAAATGGATTAATTCAGAAGAGCTTACTCCTGAAAATGTAGATGAACAGTTTTCAGATGTAAGTGGAATTCTCGTTCCAGGTGGTTTTGGAACAAGAGGTATAGACGGAAAACTCGTCGCAATAAAATATGCTCGTGAACATAAGGTTCCTTTCCTTGGACTCTGTCTTGGAATGCAGCTTGCAATTGTTGAATTTGCAAGAGATGTGCTTGGTTTTGCAGATGCACACAGTGCCGAACTTGATCCATCTACCACACACCCTATGATCCACCTGCTTCCAGGTCAAGACGATATTGAAGACCTTGGTGGAACTCTTCGTCTTGGTTCTTACCCTTGCAAGTTAAATCCTGCAAGTAAGGCATATGAGCTTTATGGCAGTGAAGAAATACATGAACGTCATCGTCATCGTTATGAGGTAAATAATTACTACAGAGATGACCTCACAAAAGCAGGTATGCTTCTTTCAGGTCTTTCACCAGATGGAAGAATTGTTGAAATGATTGAACTTACAAACCACCCTTGGTTTATTGCAACACAGGCACACCCTGAATTTAAGTCAAGACCTAACAGACCACATCCACTATTTAAGGGATTTATAAGCGCTGCTTGTAAGTATAAATAGTTAAATAGTTAAAAGCATTCTGCCAGTTCAGACACGCTTTCGCTACGCTCGCCTCGTGGCAGCACTAAAGGAGAATAAAGCATTCTACCAATCCAAACACGCTTTCGCTACGCTCGCCTCGTGGCAGCACTAACCTCGTGCTACGCACTCGCTAAGTGCCGACGGGCTCACAGTGTCTGAACTGGTAGAATTGCTTTTTAGGGTTAAATTGGTTATATGGTGTTACGTTGGTTCAGGTTATGATTAGATTTATATTATAATTGTAGATTATTTTTAGGTTAAATTGATTATAGGGTGTTATGTTGGTTCAAAACCTAGTAGTTGTCGATTAGCAGGCATATTATTCCTGCGAAGATTGAGAAGTCTCCAATGTTATATACTATTTCTTTTATATAAGGTATTTTAAAGCTTATGTAGTCGGTGACGCTTCCTTTCATTATTCTGTCATATTCGTTAGAGAGGGCACCTCCAAGTATAAGGGTTATTCCTGTTTTTAATAATGTTCTGTCCTTCACGTGAAGTATTTTTGCAAAGATGATTAGCACTATAAAGAACAGCATTGCAGATATTATTCTGAACAGCTTGCTTTTTTTCTGCATAAAGTTAAGAAATCCACCCCTATTGTGGCTTTCGCTGATTTTTATTATCTTATGTTTGCTGTATATAGGCCCATCGTACCAGTCATGGCCTTCTATTTTATGTTTTATTATTATGTCTGTTATTGCAATTCCCAATATTATAAATATGTATATCATACTGCTCCCCCAATATATTATTGTAAATTAATCATTTTTTACATTATAATTCTGAATGTTATCCGAATACTTTTTTTGATATTGTACTTCTGATTGTTAACCGGTTGCTTTTGTTACACATTGCAATCCTGATTGTTAACTGATTGCTTTTGTTACATTGTAATTCTTGTCATTACCAAATGCTCATTTTATTACGTTGTAATTCTGTATTATTAGCTGGATGCTTTTTTTGCCATTGTACTCATTTATATCCGGGTAAAATGTAATGGCTATATCCACATTGTTAGGTCTGCCGTTTAGCATGTTGCTTGTCTGCTCTTTGCCGTACTCGCTTTCTATCATCTCAAGCAGGTCCTGGGCATCATTGAAGCATATTCCGTCAAGTACACTTCCAAGTCTGTCAACAAGCTCCATTTTCAGAATGTTCTTATTTTTGCCAATGATGCGGGCCCTTCTTATGGCAACATGACTGGCGGCAAATAAAGGCTTTTTGTTGCCATTGCCACATGGCTCCAGCAATCCAAGACTTTTAATGACAGGCTCTGACATATGTCGAAAGAGGACTTCTGCATCCACATATATCTTTGACACAAAATCTTTTTCAGTCAACACAGTATTCTCGTTAAGTCTTCTTCTTAATTCAGGCAGGTTCTCAGCTGGAATTGTTATTCCTGCTGCCATTGCATGTCCTCCAAATCTTGTAAAAAGATCTGCGCATTTTACAAGCTCGTCATACATGTGATAGCTCTCTATAGATCTTCCCGATCCCTTGCAAAGCCCTTCACCTGTATTTGTAAATACAAAAACCGGCTTACATAAACTCTCTTTAATACGTCCGGCAACAATTCCTGCAATACTTTCATGGCAGTCTTCAAGCAAAAGAACAATGACCTTATCGTCTTTATAGTCTTCTCCATCAACAAGTTCCATTCCTCTGGCAGCTGCCCTTTCCGTCATTTCCTTACGCTCATTGTTAACGTCCTTAAGATGATATGCAAGTGACATGGCTGACTCATCATCCTTAGCTAATAACAGGTCAAATGATGTTTTTGCCGTTTCAATTCTTCCTGCTGCATTAAAGCATGGTCCGATGACAAATCCAATATGATATGTACCAATCTGTTTGTTCATAAGATCATTTACCTTTTTAATTGCTTTCAGCCCGCATGTTGTTCTGTCTCCATCATTTGAAAGGCGTTTAAGACCTTCCTTTACAATTATTCTGTTCTCACCTGTAAGATCCATAACATCTGCAACAGTTGCAATGGCTGCGTATTGCAGAAGGATATCCTGGGTCACCACATCATATATATGTAGTTTTTCAAATAAACATGTAATAAGTTTATAAGCAACACCACCGCCACAAAGGCCCTTGTAAGGATACTCACAATCCGGTTGTTTTGGGTTACATACAGCATCAGCCGGTGGAATAATATATTCTCTGTTTCCCTCGGTTTCATTGTATGGAATCTCATGGTGATCTGTGATAATAACCTCTATTCCAAGGCCTTTTGCATAGGCCACCTCATCGTATGCAGCAATTCCGTTGTCACACGTAATAATGTAATTAATACCGCTGTTATATATGGAATCTATTATTCGCTTATTAATTCCATAGCCTTCAGTAATTCTGTCCGGCGTATATATAATGGGCTTTGCACCCATTTTTTCAAGTCCTGTGTAGAGAATCATCCCGGAAAATATTCCGTCGCAGTCATAATCTGACACTATGGCTATCTGCTCATGCTTTTCAGCAATAGCAGCCAGCATATCACAGGCCTTATCAATGTCCTTCATTAGTGAGGCATCATGAAGTCCATTCATTCCACCATGCAAAAATGTTTCCATCTCCTCTTCACCTATGCCTCTGTTTATCATCAGCTTTATAAGAAGTGGCGGAACACCAAATTTTGCTGAAAGACCGGCAAAATCAGCCTGTTTTATCATAAGTATCCATTCTTGCTTCATATTACTGCTTATTCCTCTCTCTTGAACTTTATTTACACCTTACAATGTTTTATGTTACAATAATATCAGATATAGGCTTTTTAATCAATTGGAGGATTAATTATGAAATGGACACAGTACAGTCTTAAGACTACAACACAGGCAACTGATATGATAAGCTACACACTTGGCGAACTGGGTGTGGAAGGAATAGAAGTAGAGGACCATATTCCTCTTACAGAAGACGAGAAGAAGCAAATGTTCGTGGATATTCTTCCTGAAACTGCTCCTGATGACGGAACTGCAGTTATTCGTTTTTACAGGGATCCTGAAGAGAATATATCTGAATTCATGACTCTTGTAAATGATGCACTTGACGAATTACGTTCATTTATGGACATTGGCGAGGCAAAGCTTGAGATTTCTGAAACTGCTGATAAGGACTGGATGAACAACTGGAAAGAATTCTTCCATACCTTCAGAGTATCTGACAAGCTTATAATCAAGCCAACCTGGGAGGATAAGGTAGACCTGGATGATTACAAGGATAGCGATATTGTTATCAATATTGATCCTGGCGCAGCATTTGGTACAGGTTCACATGAGACAACAAGACTCTGTACACTGGCCCTTGAGAAATATATCAAAGAAGGCGACGATGTTCTTGATGTTGGATGCGGAAGCGGTATCCTTTCAATTGTTTCCGTAAAATATGGTGCAAAATATGCCGTTGGTATCGACATTGATGAACACGCAATACCATCAACAATTGACAACAGAGATATTAATGGTGTAACAAATGATCAGTTTAAAATCATGTGTGGTAACATTATAGATGATACTGCAATTCAGGAAGAAATCGGCTTTGAGAAATATGATATTGCCGTTGCCAATATTTTAGCAGCTGTTATAATACCTCTTTCCGGAGAGATTGGACAGCATATTAAACCTGGTGGACTTTTCATATCATCAGGTATTATAAATACTGCTGCCGAGGACGTTAAGAAATCCATCATTTCCAATGGATTTACTATAATAGATACAAGCACCCTTGGAGACTGGTATTGCTTTGTAGCAAGAAAGAACTAATCTGCCAGCTAATTATTATATACTTATTACAATTTTAGAATAAGACAGCTGATTATATTATCCATATTATATTTTTAGAATAAGACGGCTGATTATATTATCCATATTATATTTTCAGTATAAAACAGCTGATTATATTATCCATATTATATTTTCAGAATAAGACGGCCACTTATATAAGCAGCGAAGAAAAAAGATGTCTCTATTCTTATTGATATATAACCTGTTTATTGGCGTATTTTCTTAATTATCTATCCAATAAATGAGTTCATATCACATAAGACGAGACATCTTTTTATGTCATATTGATATTTTGACATTTTAACTAATTGAAATTTTACCAATTCATTTTTTATCAGGTCAGCCTTCATAGCCGATTAAATTTATATCAAGTCAATCTTATCGCCGATTCGTTTTGCTATTTCAAATATTCTGTGAAGCTCAGGTACTGTTTTCTTAATTATGACAGGATTAAAATTCTTATCAACAAAGCAATGGGAACTTGAACCCTTTACTCTTAGTTCTGTAAGATCTTCGTTCCAGACCTCATATATAATTTTCATTCTGACACCATTATAGGAATCGATTTTTGCAATCACCTTGAGCTTTTCACCAAACCTGCATGGTTTTTTGTATTCGCAGGATACTGAAAGCACAGGAATCATGAAGCCTTCACTTTCGATTCTTGCATATGAGTAACCAAGGAAATCAAGCAGATATGTTCTTGCCTCCTCGAACCATCTGACATAATTTGAATGATGAACTATCTTCATCATATCTGTTTCATAATAATTTACTTCTCTTTCAAATACCGGAAATTTTGTTATATATTTTTTGTTTTCTTCATTCACGATATCTACCTCCAGTCTTATAATTCTACTCAGGGTTTCTCAATAACAATTTTGCCATCCTTAACTTCTAACTTGACTTTATTGTCCTTAACTCCCATCTCTTCTAATAATTCCTTTGGAATCTGCAGTCTTCCTGCTCTGTCAAGTACGGCATATTCTTCCTGACTTTCAAGTGTATTCCAGTCAAGTGTATTATCTCTCAGTTTATTGATATAATCTTCCTTTACAATTCTTTCACTGCTTGTCTTGCCATCTCTTATGGATACAACCCTGTTAACCTTTTTTGTAAGAGTTTTATCATGGGTAACTATAACAATAGTAATGCCAAGCTCCTCATTCAGCCTTCTAAACATATCAAGTATGTAGTCTGAAGTATTGCGGTCTACTGATCCCGTTGGCTCATCAGCAAGAAGTAGCTTTGGTCTGTTTGCAAGTGCTATGGCAATGGCTATTCTCTGCTGCTCTCCACCTGAAAGCTGACTTAATTTACTGTTTTTTCTGTGAGAAAGACCAACCATATCAAGAAGCTCCATAACTCTGTCTCCTTTATTTTTCTCATCAGAAAATAACATAGGAGTCATAATATTCTCGTAGGCAGTCAGGTATGGCAGAAGATTTCTTGCATTATTCTGCCATACAAAACCAACAGTTTTTTTCTTGTATTCCACAAGCTCCTTCTCATTCATTCTGAAAAGATCTTTTCCATCCACATACAGCTTTCCGGCACTTGGTCTGTCAAGTCCGCCAATCATATTAAGAAATGTGGATTTTCCGCTTCCACTGTTTCCTATAATAGCCATGAGCTCACCACGTTCTACTAACAGATCCAACCCCTGGAGTGCAAGAACTTCAAGATCTTTGGTCTTATATATCTTTACAAGATTATCACATTCAATCATATTCTCTGTCAACAATTTTACCATCCTCCAGTTCATAAAGACACTCTGCAGCCTCCATAAGACCGGTGTCGTGCGTTGTCATAACTATTGTAATTCCCTCTGCCTCAATAAGATTTTTAAATATCTTTACTACCTGAATTCCTGTGTTGGTATCAAGCTCAGCAGTTGGCTCATCAGCAAATATAATCTTTGGCTTATGTGCTATTGCTCTGGCAATGGCAACTCGCTGCTGTTCTCCACCGGATAATTCCTGTGGCATATGCATAATCCTTTTTCCAAGTCCTACCATTTCAAGACATTCCTTAGCTCTTTTCTTCATATCCCCCTTAAAACCTGACAGTCTTAAGGCAAATTCCACATTTTCATATGCATTCATCATAGGTATAAGTGCTACTGACTGAAATACGAAACCAATATTTTGCTTTCTTATATTTTCCCTTTCTCTTTCAGCAAGCTTTGTAATATCCCTGTCCTTTAGAATAACCTCACCGGATTTTGGATAATCAAGCGCACCTAAGATATTCATAAGTGTCGTCTTTCCCGAACCTGAACGACCCTTAAGTATTGTTAGCTTTCCTTTTGGAATTTCTATATTTATATCATTGAGAGCAACAAATTCACCCCCTGCAACAGGGAAACTCTGAATAACGTGATTTGTTTTCAATATTATATCTGCCATATTCTTATCTTCTCCTTATCTAATGCAAAGATAATCGCACAATAACATATCATTTATTGGTTATACAACAAATACTGCATAAGGCATCATTTACTGCCCAATTATCCTTCGCTCCCTCTTTTTCTAGTCTTCACCAAGCTTGAGGGCCTGTGAAATCTTAATCTTAGAAATAAGAATTCCCAATATAACCATACAGATACATATTACTGCCCCAACTACACCAAACAGTCTTACCATATCGGCCTCTTTCATCACAACATTCATTGGTACTGCCTGCTCTGTGGTTGAATATACTATCTGTACAAGTGGAACAAATAATCTGGATGCTGTAATTCCAATTACTGTACCTAAAAATATTGCAATTCCAGAACTGAAAATCTGTTCATTTATAAGCATACTGATTATCTCGCCCTTTTTCATTCCCATTGCCCTGAATACACCGAATAAAAGCTCTCGCTGTCTTATGGAAAGTATCCAGTAAATAAGAAATCCTGCTGAACACAATATGAGAACTACAATAAAGCTCATTGTAAGAATTCCGTTAGTTCCCTGGAAAAGGGTTTCATTACGGACATTAACCATATGAGCATTTGTATCTTCAAACATCTCAAACTGCACATTTTCAGAATTAATATAGTCATAAAGTGCTTTCGTATCACCACTTGTCTTAAGCCACAGCTCGTAAGGCTTAACTCCCCATTCTTCCTGAACCTTTCCAAGGTTTGCAACTATAAGATAATTATCAGATGTATCAAGAACCCCATCCTCTGTCAGTGAATATTTTTTATCTGTATATGAAGGCCAGTAATCCACAAAGCCATATACTACAGACTCAATCTGGGCTCCATCGGTATTCTCATATACAAATCTGTCACCTATATCGTATGACTGAGTTGTATGAAAATTAGAAGAAAGAAGCACCGCATTTGTTTTGGTGGATAACACATTAAGATATGTATTTATATGGTGTGGAAGCAGTGTTGAATCAAAATTAACTGTTTCACCAAATTCCTTTGTATTAATTGCCATAAGAGCAACATTAAAATCTGCTTCGTCTCTTGAAGTTTTTCTAACACACACGTCCTCCCTGTAAACTCTTGACACGCTGTCAACACCGTCAATTCCAAGGAATCTCTCACTGTCTGGCTCCTTATATACAAGGGACAGTCCCTCCGGCACCTGATATGTTGAAGTAGACTTAAGAAATACAGAATTATCTTCCCATACTTCCTTGAATTTCACATCTGCACCATTTATATATTTTATATTTTCCTCGGCGTTTGACAAGATAGTTCTTGCAACCGTTGCATTGTATATTCCGAGAGCAACCGTAAGTATAAGAAATACCATCATAAACTGCTGCTTTGCACCATTTCGTATTATATTTAAAAATGATGCGAACATAGATGGCCGCCATAATTTTTTACCGGCAAAATAAACAAGCTTTACCATAAGAGGCTGCAGTCTGAGTGCAACAAGACCAGCACTTATAATAAATACTGATGAGCATAAAAACAGCACCGGATCAATATTTTTTCCCAAAAGCATATCTACCATCATAGCCTGCTTTCTTCCATAAAATGAATATAAGCCATATATTGATACCAGAAAAATGATTACATCAAGATACACTCTCTGCCACAGTGCCTTTGTATTCCTGTTTTTGCCCTGTTTCAAATTAACTATAGTCACTCCTGATTTTCTGATTACAGGGAGTACCATAACAAGAATTGACAAAATGCCTGCACCGATTGCATACAAAATCACCTGCAGATCAATACTGATACTTAAGGAACTTCTATGTACAAATTCAAGGAATCCATTGGCAGAACCAAGTACAGCACAAAAAAATGCTCCTAATGGCAGTCCTACAAGCATACTTACAAGTGTAAGTATGACAGACTGAATAAAGTATATTGTAAGTATCTGCTTCCTGCTAGAACCCCTGCTCTTTAAGAGAGCCATTTCATTTTGTTCAAGATCAAGCATTTGTCTTGATATCATGAAAATAAATACACATAAAAGTATAAGCACCGGAACCTCTAATATAAGAAGCGTACTAACTGACTTATTTTGTGATATTTTGAATTCCTTCAATATTCCTGTATAAGCTGAGCCATCAAATCTCTGAAGCTTGGTGCTATACATTTTCTGATAATTTTCTGTTTTCTGTATCAAGGATGAAACATGTTTTGGTGAAAGCTTTGTATAATCAAAAAGCATATACCAGATAGAATTAATATCTGCTGAAGGCTTATCAAGATTGACAAACATCTTTGAAAAAATGTCATATGATATAAAACAGTCTGTTTCATATTCAGTAGGAGCCTTTACCCAGTAAACATCATTACTTTCACTATTGGTATATACTCCGGTCACCTTAATTTTTACCTTGCTTCCATCAGCATTTTTAATGTTATCAAATTCAAGAACCTCATCCAGAACAAGATTATTCTCAATAAACATATTCTGACTTACGATTGTCTCTATAACTCCATCATTTACCGTATCAGAATACATTTTTCCATACAAAATCTTTATATGATCCTCAAGACCTGACATGGCTGACATTGCAATATTATGCATGCCCTTATTATCAGTACGTCCCATTGTGGAATAGGCATAACCCTTATTAGTACATATATAATGCACCTTTTCCTTTTTAACCAGCTTAAGATCACTATAAATTTTGTCGGAAAGCTCGTCCATTGCCTTATAGTCACTGGTATCGTTTTTGTCTTTTACTATAGAAGATTCTAATGTAACGTAAGCAGGATATACCCCCTCATTTGCCACATAATCACTGAACTGCTTTGTCAGGCTTCGCTGGAGAGAAGCATTCTTATACATTGGATTGCTGCAGGCAATTGCCATAAGCAGAATATTACCGATAAGAAGGCTTACCACCATCCATTTTTTATGGAGAAGCTTCTGCATCATAAATCTAAGCATTATAACAAACCGCCTTTCTAATCAAATACTGCAATTTTATCGCCTTCAGACACACCCTCTGCAATACGATAGTAATCACTGTTTTCATCGACAACACGTACAAATCTTTTCTGAGGCACATCATTTTCATAAACATATACAAATGGTGTTTCCTCAGTTTCTGTTCCGCCCCCAGTGGTTTCAGTCTGAACTGCACCAAATGGAACGATTATGGCGTCTTCCACCTTAAGATGTGTGTAATATACCTTTATGTTGTTAGACCAGTTGACATTCTGCGGTTTTTCTAAAAGCTCAACGTAAACTCTTCCCTGCATGTTTTCCGTACTCTGGATGTTGTTGGCAGATTTTACAATTCCTGACACTGTTATATTGTCCTGCCCTTTTTGACCCTCAACAACAACCTTTACTGTAGAACCATACCTTGGACCAATGCCTGTTGACACGTCATCCTCAGCTTCTATATGGAATTTTTCCTTCATTGAATACTTAACTATGCTATCACCTTTTTTATAGGTTGAATCCTCTTCAGGCTTTGTAAGCTCTATTACATAACCATCCTTAGAAGCTCTTATACTTCCTGATTTGTTACCCGCAATATACTCGTTCAGATCCTCCCTTGCCTTATCAACCCTCTTTTTGGTAGCTTCAAATTTGATGAGACTATGTTTCATTTTTTCAAGTTCAATTTTCTTGATTTTGCGTTCTGATGAATCCTTAAGATTTTTCAGTTCATTTTTTATCGCTTTAATTTCTGCCTGTCTTTGATGAAGGCCTGAACTGTACTCTTTTTCCATTCTTTCAACATCAAGCTCCTTCTGCTTTTGTTCAGCCTTATCATAAACGCACTCATATGTAAGGATTTCGTCACCTTTTTTAACAAAGTCCCCTTCATTTACCTTAAATTCAATCAAATTGGCTTCATTGGCTTCTATAGAATCGTACCATACGTCCTCATAGCAAACCTCACCAAGGACAAACTGTTCCTTATCAAATGTTCCCTTAACCACGTCATATACTTTACCAAAGTCTGTTTTAAGGGAATTGTCAGAATTTAGTTTGTTTTCTGTTTTATCTGTCTTGCCATCCCCAGCTCCACCGTTTCCATTAAGAGCATCCAGATACAGGAGGTCGGTTCTGCCATCTGTGGTCTGGCCGTCTGCAGTCTTATTGTCTGTGGACTTGCCATCTGTTTTCTGGTCATCTGCAGTCTTATTGTCTGTGGACTTGCCATCTGTTTTCCGGCCATCTGCAGTCTTATTGTCTGTGGACTTGCCATCTGTTTTCCGGCCATCTGCAGTCTTATTGCCTGTGGACTTGTTTTCGCTAGTCTTATTATCTGTTGTATTGCTTTCAGATGTATTGCTGTTGGCTGTTTTATTGTCTGTAGTTGTCTGGCTATTTCCACCACAGGAAGATAAAAGAATGCTTCCCGCACACATGATGCTGACAAGAACTACCTTTTTACGGTTTAACATACACTTCATCTCCTTCTTCAAGACCTCCTGTAATCTCTACAAATGAGGTGCTTTTTATTCCAGTCTGGACATCTGTCATAACCTTGCCATCTCCATCCTTCTTATATACGTAGGATCTTTCATCATCAAAATAAACCGCATTAACCGGCAGTATTAAAACATCATTTTTACCTGCACTTTCAAGATATAAGTCAAGATAATCTCCTATTTTAAATGCATAGTTATCCGACTTAATATCAAAATAGGAAAATACCGGCTGTCCATTTTTAAACAGCTCCTTTACCTCAGAAGCATTGTAGGGACGCTCTGCAACCTCCGTTTCTGTATCAAGATACTTCACATAGCAACGCTCTGCCCTCTCATAATCCTTAGAACTGACAAAATCACTTTTAACATATATTTTAATGTTATCGGATATTGCTACTGCAAGACTTGAGGCTGAAACCCTATCTCCCTCTTTTACTGCAAAGGTTACAATTCCATCCATAGTTGCATATAAAAATAAACCGGAAGACTCTTTTTCATAGTCTGCTTTTTTTCTTTCTAATTCACCAAGCTCAATTTTCTGGATTTCTTTATCATTTTTCAGCTTCTGCCTGGCTATCTCTATGTCCATTTTCTTAACAGCTATATCTTTTTTAAGCTTCTTTTTCTCGTCTTTGCTAACTTTTTTTAGTTGCTTCTCAAGCTGTTCCTTCTCTGCTTCCATTATGAGAATGTCATATTCTGCATTAACATTTGCTTCTTCGTATTCACTTTTGTTATTCTCTATATCATTTTCAACATCAATTACTCTTGCATTTTCTTCAGCTCCCTGAAGCTGACCTAAAAGTTGTCCCTTATGTACCGTATCTCCAAGCTTTACCTGCATTTTATCCACAATACCCTCTGAATTAAATGATATTTCTTCCGTATATGGTATTGCCTGCGCCTCATATATGGCTCTGTTAGATATATCACCTCTTTTTACAACTGCAACTTCATTCAGGGAAGCAGCTGGTTCAAGAAGCGCGGGTACATCCTGCTGTACCTTCTCATTACAGCCTGACAGCAAAAGAATACTGCCAATTATACAGGCTGTCATCATTCTCTTTTTCATAATTCATTTCCTTTCATACATTCAGCTTTGCAATTTATCGTACGATGACAGCATCGCCCTCATTAAGTCCACTTACAATCTCTGCTTTACCATCTGCGACAAGTCCAACCTCAACCTCAACAGGTACCTTAAAGCCACTGGAATCTTCGCAATATACTATATCTTTATCGCCCATCTTACTAATTGCACTTTTGGGAAGGTATAAAACATCTTTTCTCTCATCCACAATATCTTTGGCATATCCACTTGCCCCTGTCTCCAAATCATCCGGCACATAATCAAAAACAAATGCCACCGTAGATGAATTCATATACTGAACCCTTGTTTTGTATTCTTTATTGTTGCATACAACATTAATCTCCTGACCCTCTTCAAGCTCAATCTTATTATTTGCTCCTTTGCTGCCAGCTACAGTTTCTGTGCCCTCTGCAGATGCTGTGCCTCCCGCAGCTTCTGTACCGGCTGTAGTACCTGTAGTTTCTGTACTTACTGTACCGGCCGTATCAATACTACCTGTGAACCTTGGCATTGAACCATCAGATATCGATACAACCTTTTTCTTTTCTTTATTCATAAAGCCAAATGCTTCACCCTCAGATCCTGACGAATTCTTTGCTATATGATTATCCACATATGTTACTGTTCCATCAATAGTAGCTTTTATCTCGAAGTCTTCTCTTTCCTCCAAGGCCTGCTCAAGTCCTGTTTTCTGAACCTCAAGCTCTGCCGTAAGATTGCTTATATCGGCATCATATCTTTCTTCTATTGCTCTGATTGCCACCTTGTCATCCATTAATTCTTTCTGGCGTTTCACCTCTAGTTCACATAAATGTCTGGCCTGACTTATCTGCGTTTCCTTCATTTTGATCTGATATTCATACTCAGCTATTTTTTCGTCTATATCACCAGCTACAACCGTAATCAGAACATCCCCACTTTTAACCTTCTGACCCTTTTTTACATGTATTTTTTTAATTGGAATCCATGGTTCAAGCTCTATATCCTGTATATTGGATTCACTATACTTACATACAACTTTATTATATTCACACACATCACCACGTCTTACATTAGTCATGCTGAATTCGGTGCCCTCATATTCTTTTACAAGTGCAGTAGTTTCAAATGTTTCCTCCTCTGGAAGAATACTGCATCCGCTTGCAAAACAACAAACAAGTGCCAAACCTGTAACCCCTGCAATTACCCTTGGATTTCTCAATTGTTATACCCCCAATTTTATTCTTCTCACACCTAAAAGGTGAGGCTTATCTGACGAGACAATTAATAGTTCTATTATACTTATTCACAGGAAATTATTCAATCAATATTTACTTTATAAGCTGGTCTTATAGGTCAAAGGTCTTATCCTATAGCCTGAATTTAAACCCTGCTTGAGAACGAAAAAAGAGAGCCTGCCATATTATTATATGGCAGGCTCTCTTTCAGATCTATGAGGTTCAAATATTAGAAAATGTCTTTTAAATCTTTAGCCTATTTCGGATTACTTAACTGTTATACTCTTAACAGCTGAGTATTTAGTAAATGTCTTAACCTTCTTCTTAACAACATATGCTCTTATCTTGAAGAAGAATTTCTCTCCAGACTTCAGTTTCTTCTTAATATGCTTAACAGTATTATTATTCTTAATAGTTGCAACCTTCTTGTAACCGGATGACTTCTTGTTAGACATGTAAATCTCATATCCTGTAGCCTTTGCATTCTTCTTCCAGGATAATTCTACTGTACCCTTCTTAGTTGACTTGAGGGAGCTTAACTTACTTGTCTTGACTCCAGTAGCCTTCTTCTCGTAAGTGTTGGATACGGCCTTCTTAACTCCTGATCCATCTTTCTTAAGAGTAGTAAGAGTCATCTTTGAATATTCACCATATTCATATTCTGGGAAATCCTCTTCTCCCTCATCTTCTTCCTCGTCTTCTTCATCTTCCTCGATAATGTCATCGATAAATTCTTCCTCTTCTTCATCTTCTTCATCTTCTTCATCATCGAGATCTTCCTCATAATGAATGTAAGCTCTTATTCTGAAATTATACCTGGTACCTATCTTAAGTCCTGTAATCTTAACAGAATTCTTAGCAGCGGCAACATCCTTGTCACTCCACTTAGAAGCTGAAGCAGCCTTGTACTCAACAGTATACCCATCAATATCAGATACCTTATCCCACTTGAGTGTTACTGCCTTCTTCCCAATCTTGGATGCTACGAAATTCATGACTGTGTCAATTCCGCCAAAGTCATCATCCGCATCTTCGTCATCACCATCTTCTTCATCATCTTCATCATCTGTACCTTCCACTGTCCCATCGTCTCCTGATATATCATCAGCTGATGATACAGCTGTTATGGAAAACGAAGTTAATATGAGTGACAACATACACATAATTGAAAGTAAAACTGTTAAAAATCTTTTCTTATCTCTCATACTCATATCTCCATATCACAAAAAATAAATAATATCCCGTTGTCTATTATCTGTTTGATGACATAATTATACCATATCTTTATGATATTTCAATATCTTTTTTACATTCTCTTAATTTATTTTATTTTTCTATATTTTCTTTTTATTTTTTATCATTTCTTCAATTTAGGCCTGAAAATTAGTGAAGCCAGATATCCTAATACCAGTGCTGCAGATATTCCCACTGCTGAAGCCTTAAAACCACCACTGAATATGCCTATGAAACCATTAGCATCTATTTCCTCTTTAACACCCCTAAATAAAACGTTGCCAAATCCAAGCAGGGGCACAGAGGCACCTGCACCTGCCCATTCCCTGAATGGCTCATAAATTCCCAAAGCACCCAGAAAGGCACCAGTACACACCAGCCCCACCATAATATTACCCGGCTGTATCTTGCTTGTACTCATAATAATCTGGACAATGGCACAAATAACGCCACCTGTCAAAAATGCATATAAATATATCATACCTTCAATTCCTCCATCACTCGACTGAAATAATGACTGCATGCGCTATGGCAGGAATTGTATTTCCTTCATGAAGACTAACAGTAGACATAAGTGCCCCCGTAGGAACAAATAAAATTCTTGACCATTGACCACATAACATCTGCTTAAATATATAGCCACAAAGTGTTGATGCCGCACATCCGCACCCACTGCCTCCAGAATGAGCATCCTGCCTTTTTATATCATATATTTCCCTGCCGCAGTCTATATGTTTTCCGTCTATATCAATATCCTCATTTATAAACATATCGTACAATATCTCAGAGCCTATATTTCCAAGATCACCGGTTATAATACAGTCAAAATCCTCAATTCCGCTATAGCAGTCTTCAAAATTTTCTTTAATGGTGCGAAAGGCTGCCGGTGCCATGGCAGCTCCCATATTGTTGGCATCATTTATTCCAAAATCAGTTATACGTCCCACCGTAACCCCTTCCACATACAGCCTTCTTTTATCAGCTGCTTCAGTGTTACAAGCTCCCAGTAAAACCGCGCCACTGCCTGTTACAGTTGTGGTAGCTGACAAGGGGCGCTGATTGCCATATGCAAGAGGAAATCTAAACTCCTTTTCAGCTGTTGCAAAATGACTTGATGTTAATGCCATCACCCTGTCAGCATATCCTCCATCCACAAGAAATGAGCCCAGAATCAATGCTTCACCTATAGTTGAACAGGCTCCGTATACGCCTAAAAACGGTACATTCATATCAGCCATTCCAAATGATGATGCCATCAACTGACCTAACAGATCACCCGCAACAATATAATCAACATCTTCCTTCTTAAGCTTAGCCTTTTCAAGTGCCTTATTAAATGCAGCCATCTGCATTCTGCTTTCTGCCTCTTCCCAACACTTTCCACCAAATGTATCGTCATCTGATGTGATATCAAAAAACTTTCCCAAAGGACCTTCCGACTCCTTTTTTCCTGCAACACTGGCAAAGGAAATGATCTCCGGACGATTTTCAAAAATAATTGTGTTTTTTCTTTTCATAATATGCTCCAATTCATACCTTAAAATGACATATATTAAGTAAGATCTTTTTTGTGGTGTCTTTTTGTGTCACCTTTTTTACTACACATTTTAACTGCATATTTTTAGTTGCACATTTTTAGATGCACATTTTTAGCGACACATTCTTAGCGACACATTTTTAGTTGCACATTTTTAGCTGCACATTTTTAGCTGCACATTTTTAGCTGCACATTTTTATGGTATATATGATGCACATTTTTTCGTAAATAATTCACAAAAACCAGGCACACTCAAAGCATACCTGGTTTTTTAGTTCAACTAATTCTATTATCTAAAATCACTGTTATTTTATTTTTTGCCGGCAAATAATTTTTTATATGCTCTAGCCTTTGATTTTGGAAATTTGTATACTATCTTTTTTCCTGCTCTGGAAAATGCATTTTTAGCAAGTAATTTTATAAGCTTTGACTTAACTGTAATCTTCTTAAGCGTCTTACATTTTGAAAATGCCTTTGAACCAATGCTTCTCACATTTTTTCCTATTGTAACATTCTTAAGCTTCTTGCAATTTTTAAATGCTCCTGCAGCAATATAAGCAACCTTATATGTTTTGCCGCTTATTTTAACAGTAGCAGGAATTGAAACAGCCTTAATATTCTTCTTTTCGACACCGGTTACTGCCACATATCTACTGTCCATCATTTTATATTTGAGTTTTCCAATAAGGTATGTTTTCTTAAGGTTTTCTACATTATTAATAGTAGATATTGTTGGCGCCTTTGTTGGTTCTGCCTC
>DEDL01000032.1:0-39044 GCA_002349525.1 Lachnoclostridium sp. UBA2905 | reverse complement strand
CTACATCCGGTGCCTTTGTTGGTGCTACGTCCGGTGCTTTTGTTGGCGCTACATCCGGTGCCTTTGTTGGTGCTACGTCCGGTGCCTTTGTTGGTGCTACGTCCGGTGCTTTTGTTGGTGCTACATCCGGTGCCTTTGTTGGCGCTACATCCGGTGCCTTTGTTGGTTCTACATCTGGTGCCTTTGTTGGCGCTGGAGTCTTAGCAGGATCATCCTCTGATGGCACAAAGTTGTCTGCTTTTTCATCTGGATAAAATCTTACGGATTTTATAGTGATATTAATCTCATTTCCTGATGACATTGTATGTGGGTTAAATATCTGGATTCCGTTTACGCAATTTCCAGAGAAATCATTTCCTACACGAAAGACCTTTGTAACATATGTATCTGTGACTGCAAGCTTCTGACCCCAGTCAACATGCTTTCCTTTTGATGCATCATCATATCCGGACGGATTAGGTACACAGTCCTTATCAAACAATGCATGTCCAAGATTACTGTCAGGTGTTCCGTCAGATTTTTTCACATTACCACTTAACTTATATGTTATAACAACACTTTTACAATTATTGTAGAAATCTGAATTTTCAGGCAGATACATATCTACTGCCGAATACTGTTTAGTAAACTTGAGAGTTACTGTATTATCATCATTTTTGATAACTCTAACTCCGTCCCCGCCTTCTACATAATAATTATCATTTGCAATATCAAATTTGTGCTCTGAACCTGGAGCAGGCGTTGCCGCAGGTACAATTGTTGGAGCAGGTGTTGCAGGAACCGCTGTTGGAAGTGGATCTCCTGAACCTGTAAAACGCCAGGATGCTACATTATAGTCTGTTCCTCTGAATACAAAGTATACATCATGTTTTCCACCTACTGCTGAAGTAATATCAGTCGAAACAGTTGTAAAATTCTCCTTACTTCCTGTATTCTTGACGTTAACAGAACATACATAGTTAGACGCCTTCGTTGGGTCATCCAGATACACTTCAATGGCTCCCTTATCAGTAGTTGAAGCCACCTCAGCCTCAAATTTAGCTGCAAGTCTGTCAAAATTCACACCCTGAATCTTAGTCCAGTCACCTGTGTCAATCTCGTCCAGAACCATTGGCGAAAGACCTGCCTTAACCCTTGAATCTGATCTCCTGGAGCATACGCCTGCACTATATGATGTAGTCGTAGCATTAATGGTTTTCTGAGTACCATCAAATTCCTTATAAGGATCAAAATCTTCAATCTGTGCTGCACCTTCATAAGATGGAGTTATTGAAATGTTGTCTGTTTCTTTATCAATATTAATCTCATCAACATGCAGATTACGATAGTTCTTACTGTCACGATGTATTGTATTATTTAACACTGTAGAATGGTAAAAGATATAATTATGACCCTTGAACTCTTGCATATGATGGTGATTATTGTAGGTCTGCCCATATATTACACTTGGATTGTTAAGTATTGTTCCAAGAAAATGATGGTATGTTCCATCACTATCTGTAAATGCCTGTTTTTCCTGTCCTGCCGGTCTTGATGTAGGGTCAAATGCAATCTTTAACGGATCACTTCCAACATAAGCACATATACTTGCTATATTGGTAAGTGGCTGACTACTCCAGTCACTGCAGTATGAATAATAATATTTTCCATTAAACTGATTAATCTCGTTGTCCTCAAAAAATGCATATGTAGGCATCTTTACAGGATCACCGTCAAGCTTGACTTTACCTGTGCCAGGCTCAAATTTAATTTTAACAACACGTCCTGATGTTCTTGAAAGTCCTCCAAAGTATACATAAGCATTGCCCTTGTCATCTGCAAGAACTCCCGGGTCAAAACAGGTGTTGCAATCTGAACAGTTTGGAAGAGAACCACTGCAAAGCGCCTTACCAAGCGGATCCTTCCATGGTCCGGTTGGAGAATCACTCATGACATATCCTGTTGCTCCTCCATTGGTATAAAACAGATAGTATTCATCCTTTCCGTCACCATCACCATCAATTTTAAGTCCGGATGGAGCCCATGAATTGCCTGATGTTAATCCGGATTTATTTTTATTAGATGAGTCCGATGGCTCATTTGTCAGATTTAATGAATCCATAAATCCCTCATCTGTCCAGTTAACCATATCTGACGAAGAAAGGATTGTTAATGAATGATTAGCATATGCATTACTGTCTAACATTCCATTTTTATAACTGAAGCCTTCTGTTGTACCATAAACATAGATTTTTCCATCATTTTCCGAATTATCAATTGCTGTTGGATCGGCGATAAAATCAAAATTAGTAAGCATACTCTCTACGTCATGTGCCTTGCCATCATTACCGGTATATTTTACCGGTGCAGTAAGCACAAGTTCTGACGTATCCCATGCCTGATTGATTTCTGAAGCAAATGGTCTGTCTGACTGTTTGTTATAAACCTTAACTCCGGATTCACCTACTGAGTAGCTGTTACCGTTTTTATAAACTCTTATTCCATTATTGTAACCAATTGTGTAATCATTAAAATATCTGTAATTACCTCTGGTATATGCACTGGCCTTATTAGCATTTGCAGGAATCAAAGTTATGGCCATGGCAAATGAAATGCTTATTGCTGTCAGCTTCTGTAAGTTTTTTTTCATATGCGTCTCCTTTCAAAATACAAATCATTATGTTGTACAGCTAAAAATTCATTAAAATACAACAGAAGCAACAAATTCCTATATCTGTTGCTTCTGCGTATTAATGTGTTTTCCTTATCTGTATAAGATCTGACACATTACTTAATTCTTGCTTTTTTGCTCTGTCCCTTAGACTTGAATATCTTCTTATAAGCCTTAAGCTGCTTCTTAGGTACCTTGATTGTAAGCTTTGCAGCTGTTCCCTTAAGAGCTGACTTACCAACTGACTTAAGAGTAGTTGACTTAACTGTTATCTTCTTAAGAGCTTTACAATTCTTAAATGCATTTGCGCCAATTTTAGTAATATTCTTACCAATTGTAACTGATGTAAGTTTTTTACAACCCTTGAATGCATTAGCAGCAATTCCAGTTACCTTATATGCTTTACCTTCTACTGTAACTGTAGCAGGAATTCTAACTGACTTAGCTTTCTTCTTAACAGTACCTGCAAATACTGCTGTAGCATCAGAATTGATTTTATATGTGTTAGAACCTGCTGTATAAACCTTGTTAGTATCAACTACAGGTGTTGTAGCTGTTGTACCTGGTGTTGTTGCACCCGGTGTTGTTGTAGTACCTGGTGTTGTAGTTGTTGTACCTGGTGTTGTTCCTGGGTTTGTTGTTCCTGTTGTACCTGGTGTTGTAGCTGCTGAAAGCTGTTCCTCATTAGTAAACTTCCATGTAGCTACATCATAATCTGTACCTCTGAATACGAAGTAAACATCATGTTTTCCTGAAATATCAGCCTTAACATCTGTTGAAATCTTTTCAAATGAATCCTGGCTTCCTGTATTCTTAACAGGAACTGTTGCAACAAGATTCTTAACATCTGTTGGATCATCAAGGAATACCTCAATAGCTCCCTCATCTGTTTCTGAAGCAACTTCTGCCTCAAATTTAACAGCCTTCTTATCAAAGTTTACACCCTGAATCTTTGTCCAGTCACCTGTATCAATCTCATCAAGAACCATTGGTGAAAGTCCATCATATACTCTTGAATCTGATCTTCTTGAACATACACCTGCACTATAAGAAGTTGTTGTAGCATTGATTGTCTTATCCTTACCATCAAATTCCTTGTATGGATTATAATCTTCAATCTGCTTAGCACCTTCATATGAAGGAGTTACTGAAATCTCATCTGTATCCTTATCAACAGTAATCTCATCTACATGAAGGTTACGATAACTCTTGCTGTCACGATGAATTGAATTGTTAAGTACTGTTGAATGATAGAATATATATGTATTATCCTTGAATGCCTGCATATGATGATGGTTGTTATATGACTGGCCGTAAATTGTACTTGGGTTATCAAGTACTGTTCCAAGAAAATGATGATATACACCATTATCATCTGTAAATGGCTCAAGTTCCTGTCCCTTAGGTCTCTTTGTTGGATCAAATGAGATGTTCAAAGGATCGTCTGATACATATACGCAGATACTTGCTGTCTTTGTTAATGCCTGTCCACTGAAATCACTACAATATGAATAGTAATATAATCCGTTAAACTGATTAATCTCATTGTCCTCGAAAAATGCGTGTGTTGCGAGTTTTACAGGATCACCGTCAAGATAAACCTCTCCTGTTCCTGGTTCAAATCCGATCTTAACAACACGGCTTGATGTTCTTGAAAGACCACCAAAATATACATATGCATTGCCCTTGTCATCTGCAAGTACACCCGGGTCAAAGCATGTGCTACAATCTGAACAGTTAGGAAGTGAACCACTGCAAAGAGCACCTCCAAGAGGATCTGTCCATGGACCTGTTGGTGAATCACTCATGACATATCCTGTAGCACCACCATTAGTGTAGAATATATAATATTCATCCTGGCCATCTCCGTCTCCGTCAATCTTAAGACCTGATGGAGCCCATGTGTTACCTGATGTAAACTTGGTACCAACCTTATTGTCTGAATCAGATGGTTCGTTAGTAAGATTCTGTGTATCAAGGAATCCTTCATCTGTCCAGTTAACCATATCTGAAGTTGATAATATTGTTATTGAATGGTTAGCATACTTGTTAGCTACCATCTTTCCGTTTTGATAACTAAATGCTTCTGTTGTTCCATACACATAAAGCTTTCCATCATTAGATGAATTATCAATTGCTGTTGGATCCGCTATAAAATCAAAGTTTGTAAGCATACTCTCAACATCATGAGCAACACCATCTTTAGTAGTGTATTTAACAGGCATTGTAAGTGTAAGATTCTCTGTATCCCATGCCTGGCCATTCTCGGATTTAAAAGGACGGTCATCCTCATTACTGAAAACTGTAACATTAGTATTAGCTACCGGATATGTCTTACCATCCCTAAAAACAGTAACCCCTCCATTGTAACCAAGTGTGTAATCGTCATCGTAAGCATAATTACCAGGTGTATATGCCTTACTTATACTTCCCGGAAGCATTGTAACTGCCATTGCAAGGGCAAGAGCAACTGCACCGGTTCTTCTGAATTTTTTATGCATTTTTTTTCCTCCTCTAGCATTTCGTTCAATATCATAAACGATTCGTTGTCTTTTTAAGAATACCATATTTATGGTCTTAAATCAATGATAAATACTTATAAAGAACCCTTTATTTTTTATATCTTCCGAGGCCTATCAACCAACTGATATAAGGTTTCTTTATCAGTCTCATATGGGGTCTCTGCCTTAACCCATGTATAAGAGCCCAATACACTGCACAAAGTGAAACTAATTACCATAAAAAGATTAATAACTAGCCAGGGTTTGATGCCCCGGCTGGTTTTCAACCATTTCTTATGATATTTTTGACAAATGCAAATCAGATGGTCTTTACTTCAACTTCAATCAGATTACAGAACAAAAAGTGCCCCCCTATCCAACATATAATATCTGTTGGATAGGGGGCAAAAACTTCATTTACCTTATCATAAGCCAGTAATTACTATTCAGACTATTTGATTCGTGCCTTCTTTGACTGACCTTTTCCTTTGAATATCTTCTTATAAGCCTTAAGCTGCTTCTTAGGTACCTTGATTGTAAGCTTTGCAGCTGTTCCCTTAAGAGCTGACTTACCAACTGATTTGAGAGCAGTTCCCTTAACTGTTATCTTCTTAAGTGACTTACAGTTATAGAATGCCTTAGCACCAATGCTCTTAACATTCTTTCCAATTGTAACTGACTTAAGCTTTTTACAATTATTAAATGCTTTTGCTGCAATTGCTGTTATCTTATAAGACTTATTGCCAACCTTAACACTATTTGGTATAGTAACAGATTTTACTGTTTTCTTAACTGCACCTGTATATGTTGCAGTACCTGCTGCTGAAATCTTATAGCTGTTGTTTCCAACTGTATAAGTTTTATTGTAATCAACTGCTGGTGTCTGTACTGGTGCCTGTGCAACAGGAGTCTGAGCTGCAGGCGCCTGTGTTGCTGGTGCTATTGTTTGCTGTGTAGTTGGAGCAGGTGTTGCAGGTCTTTCTGTTGTCTCAGTGAACTTCCATGTAGCAACATCATAATCTGTTCCTCTGAATACGAAATAAACATCATGTACACCCTTAACTTCAGCTGTAATATCAGTACTTATTTTCTGGAAATCATCCTGACTTCCTGTATTCTTAACTTTAAGAGTTCCAACATAATTAGATGCTTTAGTAGGATCATCAAGGAATACCTCAATTGCAGCATCATCTGTTTCTGAAGCAACTTCTGCTTCAAGCTTAACTGCACCATATCCAAAGTCTACACCCTGAATCTTTGTCCAGTCACCTGTATTGATATTATCAAGTACCATTGGTGAAAGTCCGTTATATATTCTTGAATCAGACTGTCTTGAGCTAACACCGGCACTGTATGATGTTGTTGTAGCATTGATTACCTTCTCTGAACCATCAAAGTTAGTATATGGATTGAAGTTCTCAATCTGGCTTGCTCCCTCATATGATGGAGTAATTGTGATAGCATCAGTATCTTTATCAACATTGATCTCATCTACATGAAGACAACGATACTGCTTGTTATCTCTGTAAAGTACGTTATTAAGTACTGTTGAATGATAGAAGATATAATTATGTCCCTTAAATGACTGCATATGATGATGGTTGTTGTATGATTCACCATATATTGTACTTGGATTATCAAGTACTGTTCCAAGGTAATGATGATATACACCATTCTCATCAGTATACTTGTCGCCATTCTCTCCAGCCGGATCAAATGCAATGTCCATAGGATCTGAACTTACGTATACGGCAATACTACCTGACTTAGTCCACTTATCATTGCCTGGAACATTAAAGTTTGCACAATATGAATAGTAATATAAACCATTAAACTGATTAATCTCACTATCCTCAAACATATAATATGTATCCATTTCCTGTGGCTCGCCGTCCATAACAACTTCACCTGTACCAGGTTCAAAACCAATCTTACATACTCGGCCAGTCTTACCATGAGCTTTATCGTCTGTTGTTCCACCACCGAAGTATACGTATGCATCACCCTTATCATCTACAAGAACTGCCGGGTCAAAGCACCATACAACTCCACTACAGTTTGGTGATCCCTGTGTAAATAATGTCTTCTGAAGAGGATCTCTCCATGGACCTGTTGGTGAATCACTCATAACATATCCTACGGCACCACCGTTTGTATGGAAAAGGTAGTACTCTAAATCACCATCTCCATCTCCATCATACGCAAGTCCTGATGGAGCCCAGGCTTTAACAGCCCATCCAGCTTTAGTCTTGCTGCCTGAATCTGAAGGCTCATTAGTAAGATTCTGTGTATCCATGAATCCTTCATCTGTCCAGTTAACCATATCTGTTGTTGATAATATTGTTAATGAATGATTGTCATATCCATTACCCTGAAGAGTACCACCCTTATATGTGAATCCTTCAGTTGTTCCATATACATATAACTTACCATCAACTGCTGAGTTATCAATAGCAGTAGGGTCAGCTATAAAATCAAAGTTTGTAAGCATACTTTCTACATCATGAACTTTACCATCATTAGTAGTAAACTGCACTGGCTGAGTAAGAACAAGATCCTTAGTATCCCATGCCTGCTCACTCTCTGGTGCAAAGACATTGTCATCCTTGTTATTAAGAACACTGGCACCAGCAGCTTCAAGTGATACCGGTTTACCATCCTTATATGCTGTGATTCCACCGTTCCATCCAAGTGTATAATCGTTAAAATATGAATAGTTTCCCGGAGCGTCTGCCTTACCGGCATCTCCCTGAACAAGTGTGGCTGCCATAGCTGCTGCTAATGCAAGTGCCCCAACACGTTTAAATTTTTTCTTCATTATTGAACCTCCTTATTTTAGAAAAATAAATAATACTAGTATTGATAGAATAGCATATTAATGTATGTAAAGCAATGATAAAAAATGTACCAAATACATATTAAATATGACTTATTTACTTAATTTTGGCTTTTTTTGACTGACCTTTTCCTTTGAACATCTTCTTGTAAACTGCAGCCTTCTTTGATGGAACTTTAATAACAAGCCTGGCTGCTGTTTTCTTGAAGGCAGCCTTTCCGACTGTCTTAAGTGATGTACTCTTTACAGTAACCTTCTTAAGCAGTTTACATCCATAAAATGCCTTGGCACCAATTCTCTTAACATTCTTTCCGATTGTAACAGATTTAAGTTTCTTACAATTCTTAAATGCATTGGCTGCAACTGCTGTTACCTTATATGCCTTACCTTCTATTGTTACTGTATCCGGAATCTTAACACTCTTAACCTTCTTCTTAACAGCTGTAAATGATACTGTATCATCACCACTTACCTTGTAATCAGCTCCTGATACTGTATATGTTTTGTTAACATCTACTGTAGTAGCTGCTGCTGTTGCCTGAGCAGGTGCTGTTGGCTGTACTGAAGTATTTGTCTGTGCAGGACTTTCAGTTGGCTTAGCTGTTTCAGTTGTTGCCAATGATTTATCTGACTGTGTAAACTTCCATGTTGCAACATCATAATCAGAACCTCTGAATACGAAATATACATCATGAACTCCACTTGAGTCACCCTTTAACTCTGTCTGGAATGTCTCAAATGTGTCCTTATCTCCTGTTGAGCTGACTTTAATTGAACCAAGAAGATTAGCTGCCTTTGTAGGATCGTCTTTAAATACCTCAATAACGGCATTGTCTGTTTCAGAAGCAACCTCTGCTTCTAACTTAACAGTACCATTTCCAAAGTCTACACCCTGAATCTTTGTCCAGTCACCTGTATCAATATTATCAAGTACCATTGGAGCTTCGTTATAATAGATTCTTCCATCTGATCTTCTTGAATTAACACCTGCACTATATGATGTTGTTGTAGCATTAATAACCTTTTCTGAACCATCAAAATTCCTGTATGGGTCAAAATTCTCTATCTGCTTTGCACCTTCATAGGTTGGTGTCATTGTGATATTGTCTGTATCCTTATCAACATTGATTTCATCTACATGGAGGTTACGGTACTCCTTGCTTGAATGATGAAGTGAGTTGTTAAGTACTGTTGAATGATAGAAAATGTAATTATGTCCCTTAAATGACTGCATATGATGATGGTTGTTGTAGAACTGTCCATAAATTGTACTTGGATTATCAAGTATTGTTCCAAGATAATGATGATATGTTCCATCCTCATCCTTAAACTTATCAGCAGAAGCGCTTACAGGATCAAATGCAATATTCATAGGATCTGAACTTACATATACACATATACTTCCCGGTGTAATCCACTTATCCTTTTCATCACCATCTGGTACGCGGAAGTTTGAACAATATGAATAGTAATATAAACCATTGAACTGGTTAATCTCACTATCCTCATACATGTAATATGTATTCATCTCCTGTGGAGTTCCATCTGCATATACGGAACCATCTTCATTGAATCCAAGCTTACATACACGTCCGGTTTTTGGATACTGTATTCCATCTGGATGCTGTGCCATCTCACTCTGTGAATCCCAGATTCCACCACCAAAATAAATGTATGCATCATTCTTATCATCTACAAGTACAGCAGGGTCGAAGCACCACTTAACATCCTCGCATCCCTTGTCCCCTCTCTTAAATAATGTTTTCTGAAGAGGATCGCTCCATGGACCTGTTGGTGAATCACTCATAACATATCCTACGGCACCACCGTTTGTATGGAAAAGATAATATTCTAAATCACCATCTCCATCTCCATCATATGCAAGTCCTGATGGAGCCCAGGCCTTAACAGCCCATTTTGCTTTTACTACGTCTGTTACATCTGAAGGCTCATTGGTAAGATTCTGTGTATCCATAAATCCTTCATCTGTCCAGTTAACCATATCTGTTGTTGATAATATTGTTAATGAATGGTTGTCATATGCATTACCTGAAAGTTCTCCTGCATTGTTGTAGCTGAAGCCCTCTGTTGTACCATATACATAAAGCTTACCATCAACTGCTGAGTTATCAATTGCAGTAGGGTCTGCTATGAAATCGAAGTTTGTAAGCATACTCTCAACATCATGTACCTTTCCATCAGGTGTTGTATACTTAACCGGCTGTGTAAGCACAAGCTTATCTGCATCCCACTCCTGAGTAACCTGAGGACCAAAAATATTATCCTCCTTGTTGTCATATACAGGAACATCTGAATCTCCAATATAGCTTACCTTCTTACCATCCTTGTAGACGATAATTGCTTTGGATTCATCCGGATCAGCATCACTCATCTTTCCATAACCAAGTGTGTAGTCATTGAAATAAGAATAATCTCCTGTAGTGTACGCCTTACTTTCTGTCCACGGAACCATTGTCACTGCCATTGTAGCAGCAAGTGCAGCAGCTCCCATTCTCTTAATGTTTTTTCTCATGTCTTTTCCTCCTGTGTCCTTCAAAACCACGCAGATAATAGCGCAGCTAATTTTCACATTTTTTACTCAAAAATTTTACCACATTTTAATACATAATACAATAGCAGGTAAAAATTCAAATAATAAAGTCCCACAAATGATCTGTTAATTCATTCATGAGACTTTAATGACACATTATAACTTACGTTAATTTGTTGCTTATATTAATTTATTGCTAACATCAATTTGTTGCTGATATTAATTTGCAGCTTATACTATTTTACAGCTTACACAAGCATACAGGCTGCATTACTCTGCAACTCTTCTTGCACAATATGGTGTACGGTAGTTAACACTTGATGTTGTAATACCTGTTCTCTTATTGCTGGCATGTACAACTCTTCCACCACCAATATACATTGCAACATGGTTAATTGAACCATTAGATGCGTAGAATACAAGGTCTCCTGCCTTAAGGTTATTAATATCAACCTTAGAACCTGAGCTTGCCTGTGAGCCTGAGGTTCTTGGTAGTGAAACACCAAATCTGCTATAAACTGACTGTGTAAATCCTGAGCAGTCTGTTCCATTAGTAAGGCTTGTACCACCATAAGAATATGGATTACCTACAAACTTCTGAGCATATGAAGCTGCATCACTACCTTTTCCTGAGTTGGAGCTTATAGTAGATGAACTGCTCTTGCTGCTCTGTGAGCTCTGACTACTGCTCTGACTGTTGCTCTTACTACTCTGACTCTTTGAATTACTTCTTGAATTACTTGCCTTAGACTGTGCAGCTCTTCTTGCAGCTTCCTGTCTTGCTGCTTCTGCAGCTGCTGCCTGTCTTCTTGCTTCAGCTTCTCTTGCTTCAGCTTCTCTTGCTTCTCTTTCAGCTTCAGCTGCTGCTTCTTCTCTGGCTCTCTGAATAGCTTCCTCTTCTTCTATTGAAATAGCCTTTCCAAACTCTACTGATATATCAACATACTCCTTGGAAACATATCCCTTAGTACTGTCATCTACAAGAATCTTAACCCAGTCCTTGTATTCTTTAACTACTTCAAATACTTCATCTTCAGGTACAAGTGTAAGAACTGTACACTCTGTATTACGTTCTTCTCTTACCTTGAGTGTTGTTGTTATAACCTTGGCAAGCTTTGTTCCATACTTGTCTGCAAGCTTGGCTGCCTTGTCTCCAATAGCAAGATACTCTGACTTGATATATCCTTCTACAGATCCTGACTTAATCTTAACCCATTCTCCCTCTGTAGACAAAATTGTTGCTGCATTACCTCTGTATAACTTACCAAGAATCTTACTTTCTGTGTTAGGTTTTCTACGTATATGAACATATTCATTGGCAATAGAAACACCTACATTGGCAAACTTTGCATCCTCTGCTGCTTTTTCTGCTGCATCTGCTGCCGCTGCCTGTGCAAGAGCATCTGCTGCCGCCTGGGCTTCCGCTGCTGCCTGAGCCTGGGCTTCCGGATCATTAATGGCTTCTCCACTTATATCTTCAGCCACATCTGTATCCAAAGCTTCACCTGAAACAGATACTGCACTGTCTGTAACAGCTCCTGCATTATCTGTTGGAATATTAACAGCTCCAACCATATCTGTAACAGCGCCAACACTGCCTGTATTACCGCCTTCCGGAACAATTGCTTCCGGATTAGTAAGTCCGTCTGTACCGGCACATGTATAACAATAATCTTCAATCATCATAGATAATCCTGCAATCTCTGTCTCACCTCCAACCATTGAAGCATTGGAATTATGTTTAAGTCCACCAAATGCAACAGCCGCACCAAACAATCCAAGACAAAGTCCTGCAATTATCTTCTTACACATTACATAAACCTCCATTCTATTATTTTAAAAATATTCAATCAATTTATTAACAATTTGTCAACTTTTTGCCATTTTTATTCTACCTTAATAGTATATATCCTTGAAGTTTTTATGTCAAGTCAAAAAATATTTTTTTCACATTTTGCCCTGTCATTTTTTGACCGTGAAAAACTTATGTGGTACAATACCCTTCAGACAGTATCGTACTTGAATATATACAACAGGAGGTTCTTATGAGTAGTATTTTTAAAATTGGAGAATATCAGAAATTACAGTTAGTACGTAAGGTTCCAATGGGTGTATATCTTACCCTTCCAGAGACATTCAGGGATGCCGACGATGCCAAAGAACTTGTTCTTCTCCCTAAAAAGGAAGTACCTGAGGACGCATGTATGGATGACCTTATTGATGTATTTGTATATAAAGATTCAGAAGACAGACCAATTGCCACAACAAAAAAGCCTGCACTGACACTGGGGGAATTTGCTTATCTTAAGGTAGTCCAGGTGACGCCAATCGGCGCATTTTTATCCTGGGGACTCTTAAAGGACTTATTTCTTCCATTTAAGGAGCAGACCTACCGCGTTAAAGAAGGTGACATGATACTGGTCAGCCTGTATCTTGACAAATCCCAGCGGCTTTCCGCAACCATGAGACTTTATAATCTTCTTTCAACAGACTCAGATTATAAAAATGAGGACTCAGTAACAGGAACTGTTTATGAGCTCTCTGATAAATATGGTGCATTTGTTGCAGTAGATAACAAATATTCAGCACTTATTCCAAGGGATGAGTTATTCCGCGATCTGTATATCGGCGAGAGAATTCATGCAAGAGTCAAGGAAGTTAAAGCAGATGGCAAGCTTACGCTCAGCATACGTGAGAAAATCCAGTTCCAGATGGATAAGGACAGCAAAAATATTATGGATAAGCTCGAAGCAGCCGGTGGTTTTCTTCCATATCACGACAAGTCTTCACCAGAAAGCATTAAAAATGAATTTGCCATGAGCAAGGCATCCTTTAAACGCGCCATTGGAAGACTTTACAAAGAAAAAAAGATTACAATCAGTGATTCCGGAATCAGACTTCATAAGGTCTGATTGTCACTATTGTCACATTCCGTTACCAATACACATACAAAGACAATATACTTCTTTTATCCCGGCCATCTTAAGTGCCTGTGCGCAGGCATCCATGGTACTTCCTGTTGTGTATATATCATCAACAAGCAGCACTCTGGTGACGCCGGGATATTTTTTTAATTCTTTTACATTTACCGCAAATGCACTTTGAAGATTGCGTTTTCTTTCAACATTATCAAAATATTTCTGGGGCAGAGTTTTGTGGGTTCTCACAAGAATCCTGTCTGCACATGCAATATCATAGAGTTTTGCAAATTCATCAGCTATTACCCCGGCCTGATTAAAGCCTCTTGTACGAAGCTTTGAAATATGAAGTGGCACGGGAATAATAATCTGAGGCTGCCACTTTTTCATTATGATGTGAGTATTTGCCGCCATATCATAGGCAATCCCCTCCACATATCCGGTTTTCCCAAAATACTTTAACTGGGCAATTATTTTCCCTGTCACATCATTATACTTAAATACCCCATGTGCCTGTTCAAATACATGCTTATTTTTCTGACAGTCTAAACACAGGCTCTTTCCCATGTCAATTTCTTTACTGCATTTTGCACATCTGTTACTTAGTACACCATCAATCAGCGGCAGCTTTTTGTGGCATTTTTTGCAAAGATACCTTTCCTGTCTTTCAAGCAGACTGTCACACACAGCACATTTTGCCGGGTACATAATATCTTTTATCTCCTTTAATAAGCTCAAATACCTGTCTGTTTCCTCCTCTTACAACTTATCCATTTCCACAATTCTACGTTTCAGTGAGGTATATCTTTTCTGCTCACGCTCGTTTTTAATCATATTATTTACCGTGTCAACAGAACCTACAATCGTTACGCACTTCTTAGCTCTTGTAACAGCCGTATACAAAAGATTTCTGTGCATAAGAAGTGATGTTCCTCCAAGAAGAGGCAGAATTACTGCCGGATATTCACTTCCCTGGGATTTGTGAACTGTTATGGCATATGCAAGCTCTAACTCTTCCAAGGACGAATGTGGATATGTTATATACTTATTGTCTTCAAATTCTACAGTTATCTCATTGGCAGTAGCATCAATTCTTCTGATTATACCACAGTCCCCGTTAAATACCCCGGTGCCTTCTTCAAGAACAACTCCATTGTAACCCCGTCTTTCCCAGACAATCTGATAATTGTTCTTAATCTGCATGACCTTATCGCCTTCCCTGAAAACAGTTTCCCTGAAAACCATTTCCTGCTTATGCACATCCTTTGGATTAATATAACGCTGCAGCAAAACATTCATGTTTTCAACCCCAAGTTCACCCTTTCTCATAGGACATAAAACCTGAATATCAAGTATACCGGCATCTACATAATCCGGCATTTTTTTCATAATAAGATAGAGACACACCTCAATTATATTTTTAGGATTATCCCTTTGTAACATAAAAAAGTCAGTACTGCTGTTATTAAGCTTTATCTCTTTTCCAGCATTTATAAGATGGGCATTCATTACAATATCACTGTCTCTGGCCTGTCTGAATACCTGATTAAGTCTTACCACCTCAAATGAACCGGAATCAATTATATCCTTCAGTACATTACCCGGTCCCACAGACGGAAGCTGGTTAACATCTCCAACCATAATAAGCTTTGTACCTACGACTATTGCTTTTAAAAGAGCATTCAGAAGCGGAAGGTCAACCATGGACATTTCATCAATAATGATAACATCTGTTTCCAAAGGGTAGGATTCATTTCGCTCAAAATTCATTCCCGAATTATCATCATCCTCAACACCACCACTTAACTCCAAAAGTCTGTGAATGGTCTGGGCCGGATAACCTGTTGTTTCTGACATTCTCTTTGCAGCACGCCCTGTGGGAGCTGCAAGGAGCATCTCCATTCCCTCTGATTCAAATGCACTGATTATGGCATCTATTGTGGTTGTCTTACCAGTTCCTGGTCCTCCGGTAATTATAACTACACCATTTCTAAGGGCAGCTGCCACAGCCTCTCTTTGCATGGCCGCAAGCTCAATATCCTTTTTATTCTGAATTTCTTCAATTTTTCTGTCTATATTTTTTTCAGATATACCAAGCTTATTATTAAGGTCAAGTAGCATTCTGGCACAATTAAGTTCCATGTAGTACATATAACTGCCATAATACCTTACCTCGTTTTCTTCTTCCTTTTTGATGATTTCCTTCTCATAAACAAGCTCTTCCAGGGCTTCACTTATAAATAAATCATCCACGCCAATGAGCCTTGAAACCTCCCCTGCAAGCTCATTTTCCGGAAGATATATATGGCCAAATGAACCCGCCTGTGCCATTACATATGTTATGGCACATTTGATTCTGTATGGAGAATCCACAGCTATTCCTACTTTTTTCCCGATTTCATCGGCTATTCTGAAGCCAACACCCTTAACATCCTTTGCCAGTTTGTAAGGATTGGTATTAACAATATTAAAAAGGTCGCTTTTGTATTCCGTATATATTTTAACAGCAAGCTGGTTGGATATCCCATATTGCTGTAAAAAAATCATGGCATCACGCATCTCTCTTTTGGCATCAAACTGTTCAGAAAAACGCATAGCCATATTCATGCTTACTCCCTTAATCTCCGCAAGTCTTTCAGGTTCATTTTCTATAATATCAAATGTATCCCCGCCAAACTTCTCAACAATTCTTTTTGCCATAACCATTCCAATTCCTTTTATGGCACCGGAGGCCAGATATTTCTCAATAGCTTCCACACCATCCGGCTTCAAGACCTGTATTTTATTCACTTTAAGCTGTGGTCCATACTGTCTGTGATCAATAAATGAGCCCTCAACACTGACCTTTTCCCCTTCATTTATGACAGGACAATTACCAACACAGGTTATCTCTTCCCTGTCATCATCATTTGTAATAGTGAATACCGTATACCCGTTTGCTTCGTTATGATATACAATATGTTCCACATAGCCCTTATATGTATCTGCCACTTTTTACCTTCACTTTCCCTATTCCTGTTTATAAAGTAACAATGCCACCTGCATAATAATACGCAAATGGCATCATATCATAAACTTCTGTAAAATTAATTGTCCCTCTTACCAGCCATGAAATCAACAAACTTACCAGTTCCGATAGCAACAGCTGTTGTAGGATCTTCAGCAGTCATTGTTGTAATTCCTGTCTTGGCTTCAATAAGTGATTCAAGTCCGTAAAGAAGACTTCCACCACCTGTAAGAACAATTCCTCTGTCAGCAATATCTGCTGCAAGCTCAGGTGGAGTTTTCTCAAGAACACTGTGAATTGCATCCACAATCTGTGATGTAGCATCTCTTAATGCTTCCTCAGTTTCTTCTGAAGTAACCGTAATGGTCTTAGGAAGTCCCGTTACAAGATTACGTCCTCTTACGTCCATAGTCTCAGGAGTTGAACGCATAAATGCAGAACCAATATTAACTTTAATCTCTTCTGCAGTACGCTCACCAATAAGAAGATTGTGCTGCTTTCTCATATGTCTTACAATTGCCTCATCAAAGTCATCTCCGGCAATTTTAATTGATGTGCTTACAACAGTACCACCAAGAGATATGACAGCTATATCTGTTGTACCACCACCGATATCTACAATCATGTTTCCACATGGTCTTGAAATATCAATTCCCGCTCCAATAGCAGCTGCGATTGGCTCTTCGATAATCATAACATCTCTTGCACCTGCCTGGTATGCAGCCTGCTCAACAGCATTCTTCTCAACCTCTGTTGCACCACTAGGTACACAGATACTGATCTTAGGTTTTCTGATTCTCTTCTTACCTACTGCCTTCTGTATAAAATAAACAAGCATTTTCTCTGTTATTGTATAATCTGATATAACACCCTGTCTAAGTGGTCTTACAGCAACAATATTTCCAGGTGTTCTTCCAAGCATAAGTCTTGCTTCTTCACCTATCTCTTTAATCTTTCCGGTATCTTTATCAAATGCAACAACCGAAGGCTCTCTTAAAACAACGCCCTTACCGGTAATATATACAAGTACACTTGCTGTACCAAGATCTATTCCAATATCACTACCTATCATTATGTTCTCCTTTCTAATGATAATACACTATACATTATAGCCATATTATAATCATATAAGCAATTTTTCAACTACTTTGTGAAAATTATTTCAATTTTCCGGCTGCCTTGAGCATAAGTGCACACTCTACTCTCTTCTTCTGCAGCTTACATCCAATATCATATGAAGCATTAATGCTTCCGTGGAAATTATAGGCATTGGCAGCGCATCCTCCACTGCAGTAAAACTTAGCAAAACAGTTTTTGCAGTCAGGTTTTGAATATACATTACAATGCTTGAATTCATTGCAAATGTCTGTTCTTACAATACCATCATCAAGATTACCCATCAGGAAATCCTCATTACCAACGAACTGATGGCATGGATAGAGATCTCCCCAAGGAGTAACTGCAAGATACTCTGTTCCTGAACCACATCCTGATAAACGCTTCGCAACACATGGACCACCTTCAAGGTCTATCATGAAATGGAAGAAATTGAATTCATTACCTTCATTCATTCTCTTAAGCATCTCGCTTGCAAGCTTGTCATATCCTTCACATATAACAGGAACGTCCTCCTCAGTTATTGCATAATCCTCAGACTGTGGTGCAACAACCGGCTCAACACTTATCTGCTTGAAACCAAGATCTGCAAGGTGGAGAACATCCTTATAAAAATCTGTATTATAATGTGTAAATGTTCCTCTTACATAATAATCTGTCTGATGTCGTGATTCTGCTGCCTTTTTGAACTTAGGAAGTACAAGATCATAACTTCCCTTATTGTTACGTGAAGGTCTCATCATATCATGAATCTCCTTACGTCCATCAATACTAAGCACCAGATTTGCCATCTCTTTATTGGCAAATTCCATTATATCATCATTCAGAAGCACACCATTGGTAGTAAGTGTAAATCTGAATTTCTTATCATGAGTTTTTTCAAGTTCACGACCATACTTAACAATCTCTTTAACAACGTCAAAATTCATCAGTGGCTCTCCACCAAAGAAATCCACCTCAAGATTGCGTCTGTTTCCTGAATTGGCAACAAGGAAATCAAGTGACTTCTTACCAACCTCAAGACTCATCAAAGCCGTTCTGCCATGATATTCACCCTCACCTGCAAAACAATACTTACATGCAAGGTTACAATCATGTGCAATGTGAAGACACAGAGCCTTAACTACTGTCTGTCTCTTATTAACATCTATAATATAATTCTCATATATATCTTCTGAGAATAATTCTCCTCTTTCTTTAAGTGTTTCTATCTCACCAATAAGTTCTTCTATCTCTTCTTCTGAAACATCCTTATATGTCTTTCCAAGTTCAGCCACAATATCCTTGCAGCCTTCATCATATAATCCAATTGCATCGTATGCAATATCATCTACTACATGGACACTTCCACTATTAACATCAAGTACAATATTGTATCCGTTATTCTTAAATCTGTGTATCATATTTATTCCCTTTACAATCAAAAGAGAGCACTTTAACAGACCTGCAATTAGATCTGCCAAATCGCTCTCTGTTGCCGTTCATATTCTGCCTTAATTATTTCTTATGCTCGCATGTCTGGTTACCAACTGTACATGATGTCTTACATGCTGACTGACATGATGTCTGGCACTCGCCACATCCACCTTTTTTCATGCTTTCCTTAAAATTTCTTGAGTTTAATGTTGTAATATGTTTCATAATTATAACCTCTTTCCATAGTGTATTATTATTTGCACAAGCAAAAAAATTCATATATTCGAAGTATAGCACATTTGGAATTGCAAGGCAACACCCAATTTTAATGCATACCTGGCACCCCTCTGCGCAGACTAAGTTCTGCTTTTAATATCTGTTACGCACCTAGCTTAACATTCCCCCAAGCATACCGCCTGAAGCACACAATAGCATAACTGTCATGACATTTTCAGAAAACTCCCCGGCAAAACCGCTTATACAGCCTGACACTGCAAAAATCACTGCAAAATATATAATTCCAAATAATATCCCCCACAGATATTTTCTACGACCTGCCCTTTTTCCAAGGACAAATCCACCAGTAAATGACGATATAACATAGGCAAATAATATACCGCCGCTTACAAAGGCTTCCGGAGGATTCATTTTCCACATTACAAATGCCACAAGGCCAAGTATGACTGCAGTCACCACATAGCATACTATCATAAGCTTAACAAATACCTTCAAAAGTCCTGTTCCCATTCTTTTTTCAGTCATAATTCCCCCATCTTCCAGACCGGCATAGGTCAATTTTTATCTGCTCTTTACATATATGTATATTGAGTTGTAAAATAAATATGCTAAAATTATAATAAGTATTTTTGAATGGAGTAATGTATATGGATAATAAAATTAATACAGACAATGCAACAAATACTATTGTAAATGACAGTCAAAAAAGAATTGACCTGCACGTTCATTCAGATGCTTCAGACGGAACTCTGTCTCCCGAAAGTCTTGTAAAGTATGCTTATCAGGCTGGTCTTAGTGCATTTGCACTCACAGACCACGACACAGTTATGGGTATACCTGCTGCTATGAGTACCGGACTTCCTATAAAGGTTATTCCTGGAATTGAGCTTTCAGCCGGATACAAAAACAGGGACATTCACATTCTTGGTCTTTTTATTGATTACAAGTCAAAGCTTCTTACCGAAATTTCACAAAATGCCCTGACAGAACGTAACCAGCGTAACCAAAAAATGATAAACAATTTAAGAAATGCCGGTATTCCAATTACCATGGAAGACTTATATTCGCATTCCGAAAAAAACGGAGCCATTACACGTGCTCATTTTGCAAGATTTTTAGTGGATCACGGATATGCTGTCGACAAAAATGATGCCTTCGCAAAATATCTTTCAGAGGATACTCCCTATTATGTGAAACGCGAATATCTTACCCCTGAACAATGCATACAGATAATTCATGAATGCGGTGGCTATTCTGTACTTGCTCATCCAATCCTGTATAATCTTCCGGAAAATGAGCTTGATTGCCTTGTATGCCGTTTAAAAAAGGCCGGACTTAATGCTATAGAGACAATATATTCTACATATACGGCAGATGATGAGGCTTATGTGCGCTCCCTTGCCGACAAATACGATCTTCTAATAAGCGGTGGTTCTGATTTTCATGGTTCCAATAAGCCGGATATTGATATAGGCTGTGGCCGTGGAAATCTGCTAATACCGTATGAGCTGTTGAATCAGTTTATATAAACTCATCACTTATCTCACTGGGAGTCTCGTCCCACCAGGATAAGTCTGAAGGTATTTTTATCATACTCGATAATACCCTCCCTCTGCATTTTTGACAGTTCACTGCACATGGCACTTCTGTCAATCAGGAGATAATCTGCAAGCTGCTGCCTGTTAAATGGAATAGTAATATAATAGCTTCCATTTTCCTTTGAAACAGATGAAAAGTATGACAACAGTCTGCCTCGTATGGATTTTGGTGTTATGTGAAGCATTTTCTGGGACATTTTGAGGTTCTTCCCCGCAGATATTATAAGAAGATTCTTTATTATGGTATTGTGATGTTCACAGGCACTGCCACACACACCAAGTACCTTACCAATATTCATGAACAGAACCTTCGTCTGCTCATTTGCAACTGCATTCACCATAAATGGACGGCCCGGGCTACAGGCATAGGTTTCACCAAATACCTGTCCCGGATAAATGCGGCTTATAATACTGTGATTGCCCCATATATCATCATTTTCTATATTCACACTTCCAGATATAACTATTCCAAGACTATCCGTTGTGTCTCCCGTCTTAAAAATCATCTGTTTTTTCCTGTATTCAACTATTTTTGATTCAAAGCACGAATACATTGCCTTAACCTCATCTGGTGATGTTCCTGCAAATAATTCCGTTTTTGACAGAAATACATAATCCAGTTTCATATACAGCCTCCATTTTGTTGTTTTAACAACAGATTTTATAGTATGATTATATTATTATTGGCTCATAAGTTCAATTACAAAACAAATTTGAAAGTGAGGATTTTACATGATAAGAAGAATTATTCATATTGACGAAGATAAATGTAATGGCTGCGGTGCTTGTGCTACAGCATGCCACGAGGGTGCCATCGGAATTGTAGAGGGCAAGGCAAAGCTTCTTAGAGATGATTACTGCGATGGACTTGGGGACTGCCTCCCAGCCTGTCCTATGGATGCAATTCATTTTGTAGAAAGAGAAGCTGCTGCATATGACGAAGCAGCAGTTCTTGCCAATAAAGCAGCCTCAGAAAAGTCTGATCTTAACAAGCAGGGTCAACCACTTCCTTGTGGCTGCCCTGGCACACAATCCCATAGCTTAAAACATGATTCAGTTGAAAACGCCTGCACCAGTACAGATTGCCATACACAGGCACCTGCTGTTTCTATGCTTAGCCAGTGGCCAGTACAGATTAAGCTTGCTCCGGTAAATGCACCTTATTTTGATGGTGCAAAACTTCTTATTGCTGCCGACTGTACAGCATATGCTTACGCATCATTTCATCAGGATTTCATAAAGGGACACATTACTCTTGTAGGCTGTCCAAAGCTTGACGATATTGATTACTCCGAAAAGCTTGCCGCTATAATTGCAGGCAATGACATTAAGGAAATTCTGGTTACACGTATGGTGGTTCCATGCTGTGGCGGTATAGAAGCAGCTGTTAAAAATGCCATTGCAGCAAGCGGTAAATCTATTCCATGTCAGGTTAAGGTTATATCATTAGAAGGCAAAATTCTTCTCGACTGAGATAAAAAGACAGGCTCAAACTGGTTTTAATTATCCCTACCGGTTTAAGCCTGTCTTAATTATTCTTTAAGCGCTTTAGATAAGCCTTAGCTTACTTTTGCAAATTGCAAATTATTATTCTGTTTTTGCTAATTCTCTTTTCGCTTTTGCAAATGATTATTTTGCTTTTTGCAAATTTTCTTTTTGATTTTTCTAATTCTTATTTTGCTTTTTCCACTTCAACGATTGCTTCTTTTTTCATAGGGATTCGGCAGTTCTTGTTACTTCCGAATTCAACGATAACAATATCATCTGATATATCGATTACAACTCCGTAAAATCCACTTGTTGTAAGAATACTGTCTCCTACCTCAACAGCAGATATCATAGCGTCCTGCTCTTTCTGTTTTTTCTTCTGTGGACGGATTGCAAAGAACCAGAATGCTCCGATAATCAATCCGTAAACAACGATAAGAAAAACCATGCTCTGTCCGCCGCCCTGTGCCTGACCGTTTCCTGATAATAAAACTGATAAATTCATAGTAACCTCCTGATAATTGTGTAATATTTATTGGTCCAAACCGGCTTCAAATGATGCCAGCTTAGCTTTCTTGAATTCTGAATAATTGCCTGCCTCAATAGCGGCTCTTATCTCTTCCATAAGATGATTGTAAAAATACAGATTATGGAGAACCATAAGTCTGAGTCCCAACATTTCTTTTGCCTTAAGAAGATGTCTGATATAGGATCTGCCGTATCTTCTGCAGGCCGGACATCCACAGCCTTCCTCAATTGGTCTGTCATCTGTTTCAAATCTTGCATTAAGAAGATTAATCTTTCCAAAATTGGTATAGGCATGACCATGTCTTCCGTTTCTTGTTGGATAAACGCAGTCAAAGAAATCAACGCCTCTTTCAACAGCTTCAAGTATGTTGGCCGGAGTTCCAACACCCATAAGGTATACCGGTTTATTCTTTGGAAGATATGGAACTGTTTCTGATATTACTTCATACATTGCCTCATGACTTTCACCAACGGCAAGTCCGCCAAGGGCATATCCATCCAGATCAAACTCAGCAATACGCTTTGCATGTTCAATTCTAATATCATTAAATGTTCCACCCTGATTAATGCCAAATAACATCTGATGCTTATTCACAGTATCTTCTAAGCTGTTAAGTCTGGCCATCTCATTCTTACAGCGCTGAAGCCATCTTGTAGTACGGGCAACTGAAGCTTCCATATATTCCCTTGTTGAAGGATATGGCGCACATTCATCAAAAGCCATTGCAATGGTAGATCCAAGATTGGACTGAATCTGCATACTTTCCTCAGGTCCCATAAAAATTCTTCGTCCGTCAATATGTGACTGGAAATATACTCCCTCTTCCTTAATCTTTCTAAGGCCGGCAAGGGAAAATACCTGAAATCCACCTGAGTCTGTCAGAATAGGCCTGTCCCATACCATGAACTTATGAAGACCACCCATCTGCTTAATTATCTTGTCACCGGTTCTTACATGCAAATGATACGTATTGGATAATTCCACCTGTGTGCCAATATTCTCAAGGTCCTCTGTTGAAACAGCTCCTTTAATAGCAGCAACCGTACCTACATTCATAAATACAGGGGTTTCAATTACTCCGTGAACTGTTGTCAGACGGCCTCTTTTAGCATTTCCATCTTTACATAATAATTCGTACAATATAACACCTCACAAAAATAATGCATATATTCTTTAAGTATACCCATTTGAACTTCCTTTTTCAACTGTTTTTTGAAGTTTATATATGTTATACTGTTAAACATACAACAAATCATGTAGGCTCTGGCCTGCTTTTTGCAGGATTTACGGCAGTCTTATCTACAACCTGCTCTTCACATTCCTGCACCATTCAAATCAAACGCACATAAGACCTGGTGCGTGATTCTGGTCAGTGTAAGCTGATATAATAGTAGAAAGGATAATTTCCATGATTGATAATATTATTAAACAAAGCATGACAGAAGATGTTTTAATTTCCTCAGAGATTGCATCCTCCATGCATAACCCTTTAAATATAAAAATATACGATGAAATAGATTCCACCAACCGACAGATGAAGGACAATATCCGAAAGGGTGAAGCAGCTTGTCCCGACCTTATAATCGCCGGATGTCAGACTGCCGGTCGGGGAAGACTTGGAAGAAAATTCGAATCACCCCAGGGCACCGGCATATACATGACCTACAAAATAGACCCTGATAAAGCTGCTTCAAATCCCATTCTTATAACTTCAGCTGCTGCTGTTGCTGTCGCTGGAGCAGTCAGACAGATTGGTTTTGATGCCAGTATAAAATGGGTTAATGATATTTATGTAAACAGCAAAAAGGTATGTGGTATTCTTGCCGAATCAGTCTGTAATCCAGATGGAAACCGATATATTGTACTTGGAATTGGAATCAATTACAGTACCGGCAAAGACAGCTTTAGTGATGAAGTAAAAAATATAGCCGGATCATTATATGAAATGGATGATAATAACAGGCTGCCCGCCGGAGCCGTTACACGCAACAGACTGATTGCACTTGTTATGGATAATTTTATAGATATATGCAAAAACATAGATTCCAGACAATTCATGAAACAGTACAGAGACTGGTCAATGGTTCTCAAAAAAAATATACGTTATCAGAAAAACGGAATATGGACTGATGGAATTGCCGTGGAAATTGATGATAACGGTGCTCTGATTGTTGAAACAGAGGCAGGAAGGGTTCTTCTTAATACTGGTGAGATTAGCCTGCGCCTCAAATAATGATTCAAAATATATAAACTTATAAGGAATACAAGAAAATTAATTTTTTTCTTGACATAACTATCATAATGTATTATTATAACAAAGGTGTTTTGCCACAGGGGAATCATACAGTGGCAGTATGACGGTCTCCAAAACCGTTCACGGGGGTTCGAATCCCTCTTCCCCTGCTTTTATTTTTAACTTAATCCAAAACAGTAGTATCCTTGTGATACTACTGTTTTTTTGTTATCAGCTTCAAGCCAAAAGCAGGTGAGACCTGCATTCTTCCAAATAAAGCAGAAATATAAAAGGCAGCATATCATATATGATATACTGCCCTGCCTTTAATATTATAGCTCTGTTAGACCTTAGCCTTATCCAGATTAGTCCAATCCAGGTTTTCTAATCCGGCTTATTCTTATTCTAATCCAAGTAATTCCTTCAATATTGCATTAACAGAACCAGGATCAGCCTTACCCTTCATCTCTTTCATAGTCTGTCCAACTAAGAATCCCATAGCCTTAAGCTTACCAGCATTAATATCTTCTACAGATTTTGGATTTGCAGCTATAACCTTTTCGATTACCGCTTTAAGCTCACCCTCATCATTCACCGCCATAAGGCCATTCTCTTTAACATAAGCTTCCGGATCAATATCTTCATCAAATATCCTGGCAAATACTTCCTTGGCAACCTTACCATTAATAGCCTTTGACTGGGTAAGCTCTATAAGCTTTGCAAGATTTTCAGGTGAAAATGATATATCCTCAACATCCATTCCTCTGTCCTTAATTAAGAACATAGTCTCAACCATAAGCCAGTTTGAAACCTTTTTAGGATTACCGCATATTGCAACAGTAGCTTCAAATATATCTGCAAGCTTCTTGTTGGCTGTTATAATATCAATATCGTATTCCGGAAGATCAAATTCCTCGGCATATCTCACCATCTTTTCCTCACGGAATTCAGGCTGTCTGCTCTTAATATCTTCAATCCATTCGTCACTTATAAGGATAGGTACAAGGTCTGGCTCTGGGAAATATCTGTAATCCTGTGCATCTTCCTTGCTTCTCATAGGATATGAATATTCCTTATTGTCATCCCATCTTCTTGTCTCCTGAACAACCTTCTCACCAGCTTCAATAAGGTCAATCTGTCTGTTCTTCTCATTCTCAATTGCACGCTGTATTGCCTTAAATGAGTTAAGGTTCTTAGTTTCAGTTCTTGTTCCAAACTCAGTCTGACCCTTCTCCCTTATTGAAAGGTTAACATCAGCTCTCATAGAGCCTTCATTGAGCTTACAGTCTGAAGCTCCAAGATACTGAATTGTCTGTCTGAGCTTTTCAAGATAAGCAATAACCTCATCAGCACTTCTCATATCAGGTTCAGACACTATCTCTATAAGTGGTACGCCTGAACGGTTAAAATCTACAAGTGAGCTATCGCCCCATTCATCATGTACAAGCTTTCCGGCATCCTCTTCCATATGAATCTCATGGATTCCAATAGTCTTTTTACCGCCATCAGCTGTTTCAATTTCAACTCCACCATTCACGCAGATTGGATAATATAACTGTGATATCTGATAATTCTGTGGATTATCAGGATAAAAATAATTCTTTCTGTCAAATTTACAATTCTGATTAATTGTACAATTGGTTGCAAGACCTACTGCTGTTGCATACTCCACTACCTGCTTGTTAAGCACAGGAAGTGAGCCTGGCATACCTGTACATACAGGACATGTATGTGTATTAGGAGCTCCACCAAATGCAGTGCTGCATCCGCAGAAAATCTTAGTCTTAGTTGCAAGCTCCACATGCACCTCAAGACCTATGACCATTTCATATTCTTTACTCATGATGCAATTCCTCCTTATACGCACATGTCTGACAGCATCATATCTCTTGTCTTTTCGTATGAATATGCTGCCTGTATTATTTTCTTCTCATCAAAACAGTTACCAATAAACTGTGCTCCGATTGGAAGTCCCTTTGAATCAATTCCACACGGAACACTTATCCCCGGAAGTCCGGCAAGGTTAACAGATATTGTATATATATCTCCTAAGTACATCTTAATAGGATCACTTAAACTGTCACCAAGCTTTGGTGCGGTTGTAGGTGCAGCAGGTGCAAGGATCATATCATATGAAGCAAATGCCTTGTCAAATGCCTGCTTTATAAGTGCCTTGGTTCTAAGTGCCTTAAGGTAATACGCATCATAATATCCGCTGCTAAGTACAAATGAACCTAACATAATTCTTCGCTTAACCTCAGGTCCAAATCCTTCTGATCTGGTCTTTTTATACATATTGTGAAGTCCTTCGTAATCCTCTGTACGGTATCCATACTTCACACCATCAAATCTTGCAAGGTTTGAACTTGCCTCTGCAGATGCAATAACATAATATGCAGGTATTGCATATGAAACAAGGCTAAGATCAAATTCTTCAACAATTGCACCCTTCTTTTCAAGAGTTTTTGCAACATTAAGAACTGCTTCCTTAACTTCACTATCAAGTCCTTCACCAAAATAATCTTTTGGGATTCCAATTCTCATACCTTTTACATCATCCTTAAGAGCTGATGCAAAATCATATTCCCTCTTTACTGATGTGCTGTCCTTAGCATCATATGAAGCTATAGTATCAAGTATAACTGCACAGTCTGTAACGTCCTTGGCTACAGGTCCTATCTGGTCAAGGGATGAACCATATGCAATAAGACCATATCGTGATACAGTTCCATAAGTAGGCTTAATACCCGTTACACCACAAAATGAACTTGGCTGTCTTATAGATCCACCTGTATCTGAACCAAGTGCATAGAAACATTCACCAGCTGCTACAGCTGAACATGATCCTCCTGATGAACCTCCTGGTACATGGGCTGTATTCCATGGATTCTTAGTTGGTCCAAAATAAGAGGTTTCAGTTGTACTTCCCATGGCAAATTCATCCATATTTGTCTTTCCAAGTATAACTGCACCGGCTTTTTCAAGATTAAGAACAGCTTCTGATGAAAAGCCCGGCTTAAAATTACTAAGTATCTTAGAACTGCAGGTTGTAAGAATACCCTCAGTGCACATATTATCTTTAATTGCAACAGGAACACCTGCAAGTGGTCCTGTAAGTTTTCCAGCCTCAATTTCCTGCTGTACCCTGGCAGCACGTTCCAGCACTACATCTTCATCTAACACTGTAACATAGCTGTTAACCTTATCTTCAACAGACTTAATCTGGTCAAGTGCTGCCCTTGCAGCCTCAACTGCTGATATCTCTTTTGACTTAATTCTGCTGCCGAGTTCCACGGCTGTCATCTTCATAAGACTCATTATAAAGCCCCTCCTTAATCAAATGTCTTAGGCACAACAAATGCACCGTCTTTTTCTTCTGGGGCATTCGCAAGTATATTGTCTCTGTCATCGCCATTAGTAACAACATCTTCCCTGAACACATTATTCACAGGAAATACATGTGACATAGGCTCGACCCCTGTTGTATCAAGTTCATTCAGCTTGTCAATATAGTCAAGCATACTTCCCATATCCTTCTTCGCCTGCTCCTTCTCTTCATCAGAGAGCTCAAGCTTGGCAAGAATTCCTACATATTCTATTGTTTCATCAGATATAATATTAGCCATATTGTGAAACCTCCATTTATAATAGATTTTATTATCGTAGCACATGATATTATTATTTGCAAGCAGACACTCCGTGTAATAAGCCAGTATTTACATCAGATTTTTAAAAGCCTTTTTGCATTTTTGTATGTTATAAGCTCCATACTTTCCTCATCAAGATTAACAGACCTCAAATCCCTTAAGGTTTCTTCGGGATCCTGCCATGGACAGTCACTTGCAAACAATATTTTCTCCGGACCATGATTGACAATAATTCTTCGATACTGCTCCATATCCATAACCTTACTTACGTATGATATGTCCATATTAATCGGGGTTCCAACCAGATACTTTTCTACATCATCCCACTGCATAAGTCCTCCAAGATGTGCAGCAATTATGTGGCTTCCATCTGTTTCCTCCATAAGATGTCTGAATTTAAGAGGGGATGAATGTGGCTTACCCTCAAAACCCGGATCAATTCCTGCATGAATTACAACAAGCATGCCAAGCTCAACAGCTTTCTTTATTACCCTCAGACCTTCTTTTCCATCTATGTCAAACTGCTGTCCCTCAGGATGAAGCTTAATCCCTTTGAAGCCTCTGTCAGCAAGATCACAAATGACATATTCCCAATCCTTCTGATAAGGAAATACTGAACCAAACGATATTATATTCTTCCCGTCATTTACCATTTCGGCGTAGTTATTGACGTTGTCTGACTGACCATCTCTTGTTGCTATTGGCAAAAGGACATTAAGGTCAACACCTGCCCTTTTCATGCATCTTTTCGTATCCTCCAGTGTAGCATCTGTACATATGGGATATGTTCTGTCCTCCAGATTTTCTATATTATTAATCTCTGCCATTCTCTCCCGCAGAATCTGCATGGTTCTTGCCGCAATTCTTTCCGGAAAAAAATGAGTATGGAAATCTATAAGCATTTTCTAACCTCTTTAATATTGCTTTATTTACTTATAGCCTATTCAGCTTTATTGGCTTGTTAAACCCTTATTGGCTTATTAATCCTTCATTGGATTATTCAGCTTTTTTCTTAACCTTATTGATAACCTTTGATACCTCTTCCCTGACTTCCTCATCAGTAAATGCCACCGCAAGGTCTATATATCTTCTCAAATGATCTGCAAATGGAACCTCAGACTTAAACGGCATAAGAAATCTGATTTTCTCTCTTCTTTCCAGATTGTTGGCACGAATCTGTCTTTTCAAAAGCTCGTACTTCATCAGGATATCGTTCTCCACTGCAAACTTTCTTATCTTTGAAAGAATATTGATTGAATATCCGAAGTCCACAAAGAATACTCCGAAAAATAATCCGATAACAAAGGAAAATGCAAGGTTGCCTGAAAGCCATTCAAGGGCATTTAATATATGGGGATGTATAAGAAAATAATACGCTGCCCCTAAAAGAGCCCAGTAAAATGAAAACTTCGGACATATTATGCCCTGAAAATTAAACTTCTCCTTGGAATAATCCCATAGCATAACCTTCATTCCCCTTATGAATATAACGCCGGCTATATACTCTATTATGGTCATAAGAATTGCCATCATAATAAAAAGCAGAATCTTATTAATATCTATCAATGCCATGAGATACAATATACATAGTCCAAATCCGTAAAGCGGAAGATAAGGTCCCAGCAGGAAACCCGGATTAACCCATATTTTATCTTTACTAGCAAAATGCCTGTAGAAAAACTCTATACACCATCCTAGCATACTTCCTATAAAAAATAAAAATGCCAAAACAAGAAAAATGCTCATATGCCTCTCCCCTTTTCTAGATAATTGATTATCTGATGAAATTTACCTATCTACAATACCAAATAAATTCTCATTTTACAAGGCTTCAAGTCGAACGCATGTGAAACTTATTATTACTCACCACTTGCAAGAGCGGGAGTCTTCCAAACTGAAATAAAACAGTCCCTCCTGCCATGTTATAACAGGAGAGACCGAAGTTAATTATATTTACTATATGCTATTTATTATAACTACTTAACCTTAACCTTCTTGACACTGCTCCAGGCTCCATACACCTTCTTGCCAGCAGCATTTGCATAAGCACGTACCTTTACATAATATGTCTTACCTGACTTAAGCTTCTTAATAAGCTTTGATTTTGTCTTTGCATTAACATTAAGTGTTTTTGCCTTCTTGAACTTCTTGTTAAGACTGTATGTAATCTTGTAGCCCGATACACCCTTTACCTTCTTAAATGATACCTTTATCTGTTTCTTACCTGCTTTAAGCGATTTAATCTTAACCTTTGCCGGCTTTTTAACAGTATTCTTTGAAGGGGCAGATGTTGTACTTCCTGCTCCAGGTGTAACTACAGCTCCATTATTACCTGATGTAGTAACATTTCCTGTTGTTCCGGGAGTTACAGTTGAATCTGTTGAATTCACAGGTTTACCGTTAATTGTGTACTCTTTTACAAGCTGTCCACCGTATCCGTTAATACCTGTTACATATACACTGGCAGTTCCAGGCTTATCAGCATTTGAATAGAATACTTCGTACTCTGTTCCTTCTGTAAGAAGCTTACCCTCTCTTGTTACAGTAACTGAAGGCTTGCACTCGCTTCCTTCATATGTGTATGTTTCCTGTGAAAGCTTTACTTCAGCATTATCGATAAGTGCCTTTGATACTGCTATACGGTCAATTGATGGTGCCTGACCACTCTTTGTATAAAGCTTAATTGTGTTTGTTCCCTTGTGAAGACTTACATCTACATAGTCACGGATAGCTCCAACTGCTCCACCATCACCTGCAATACCTATAACATCATTAAATGTGTCAACTTCTTCATCATTAACCTCAATTGTAAGGTTTTTCTTATTTGCTGCGATAATGTATAACTTAAGCTTGTAATCTCCATCTTCAGGCACTTCAATATTTTCAAATGTTACGTTATTTGCCGAACCGCTTCCAAGTCCCTCTACACATGCCTTACCTGAAATATATGCCTGACCATCTTTAATCTTTGCCTTACCTGCAAGGGTAGCATTTTCAGCTTCATAGTATGTGAAGTTGTCATATATTGTCCACTTAAGAGGATCATTTTTAGTAAGCTTAACTGCAGCACCACCATTTGCAAGAAGATTGAAATCAAGTGTATCATCAGCTGTAACAAGCTTCTTTTCTACTTCAATGGCGCTTCCGTCTTCGTTGTCTCTATAAATATATGCATTATAAGTTACATCCTTATCAAGGAAATCAAGTGATACATTATAGTTCTTTGCATCTACTGTCATTGCTCCTATGTACCAGTTTTCACCATTACGTCTTGCTCTTATGCAGCTTTCTCTTGGGAAGCCCTCTAAAAGAACACTTTCATCCCATGTACTTGGTACATCTGATATAAGTGAAAATGCATTGTATCCGGGATATACATATCCTGACTGTGAAAATGTTGAAACTGCTGATTCATAGTTTACACACATTGAAAGCATGAATCCCATTGTTGCAGGGCTTCTTGGAATGCTGAATAATGCAGGTGTGTACTCCATTGATCCAATTACATTACGTGTATATGGAAGTGTAACAAGTGTATCTACTGCTGATGCATCAGACCATTTGAAATATTCCATTCCACATACAGCCTCAGATGAAAGAATATTAGGGAATGTTCTGTTCTCACCATTAGGGTCTGTACATCCGTGATAGTTAACTACAAGATGATGTTTTGCAGCAATGCTTGCAATCTGATACATATTTCTCATGGCAAACTGGCTGTCACTTTCTATGTAGTCAACCTTTACACCCTTAATTCCCATATCTTCGCACCATGCGAACTGTTCTTCTATATCTTCCTCATTATCAAGGTCAAAGATATGTGGATTATCCCATTTGTGAACGCCGTACCATACAAGAATTCCTACATTACGCTCATTGGCATATTCAACAAGTCCTCTTATTTTCTCTTCGTAATTGTCCCACATTTCCCATCCGTAATCTACAAGACAGTATGTGATTCCAGCCTCTGAACAGAAATCGATGTAGTCAATCATGCTGTCATAATCAATATTATCTGATGATGTTGACCACCATGACCAAACTGAGGTTCCTGGTTTAACCCATGAGAAATCACCTTCTGCTGCCGGATTAAGGTCACTTATCATTGTACTGTTTATAACATTGTTAAGAGATTCTCCAATAATTGCTGCTCTCCATGGAGTTTCAAATTTATTGGTAAAATCAACCTCTTTAATCTGGTTATGTCTTCTATCCATTGTTTTCTTGTGGTTATCAGGATTGTCCTCACCCACAAGATCAACACCAAACTTAACTGTTATAGCCTTCTTACCGGCAGCAGTCTGGAAAATTGATGCACAGTATGGATCGTCATTGTTATATACACTGGCCTCTGACAAAAGAACCCAGGCTCCGTTTCCGTCGCTTCCTGTATCAGCTAACATAGGTGTTGAAAACGTAATATTTCCACCCTTAACCTGTGCCATTGTTCTCTCTGTATATTTACCAGCTTCATATGTAGCACTATGGTCTGTGCTCCAGAATGTTGTTGAATCTGGCAGTGTAAATGAACTCTTTTCACTTGTAATTGCTACTGATTCGCTGTCGCTTGTTGTATCAGTATCACCCTGATAACGATATGCAAGACCATCATTGGCAATTCTGAAATTCATTGTTATGCGGGCATCACCCTTAACAAGATCGAAATTAAGCTGGTTCCATTCCTTGTTTACATGATTTACAGGTCCCTGGAATATATCATAGTCATCTATTCCTGTTACAACCTTTACGGATGCTTCATCAAGCTCCATTCCTGTTGAATAATCATCATCCTTTGTTACAAGGCCAAATTCTGAACACTGGATAACAACTGTATCATTAAGGTATGCAGAATAATAGAACTTTCCATCATCATTTTTCCATATTTTTGCAGATACCTTTCCATCTGGTGACTTAACTGTAAGCTTATCAATTGCTGTAAGTCCGTCGCTTCCCTCATCACCCTTTGTCTCTGCCTTAGCTGTTACACTGTTAAGGCTGCCTGGAACATATGATGAACCAAGACCAGCAATCATAGCACCCGCAAGGGCAATAGCTAATACTTTTTTTCTTGTTTTTAGTAACATATTATTCCTCCTCGTCAAAATATTATAAGTTTTCACTAAGATTTTCTACGTATTCCTCACTTTTTAACATCTTTTATTATAATATATCTTTCGGTCCTATAAAACTATGCAAATATGTTGTTTGATAATGCAAATATGTTGTTAAACCTTGAAATCATCCCTTGCCTGAATGTATAATATATATGTGAAAAAAATCGGAGGTAAATCATTATGGAAAAAAAGGCTGATCTTACAAATCTTACCCATTACAGATGTCTTGAATCTGTAGAAAAAAGTGGTCATGATTTGTATCTTTGCTACTGTGGCTATCAGGACTGTGTTCCAGGTCACGCTTTCGGTCCAACAGTACGTAATGATTATCTTGTTCACATTATCATCTCTGGGAAGGGCACCTATACTGTAGGTGACAAATCCTATAATCTTGCAAGTGGAAACATTTTTCTCATTGCTCCCGGTGTAACAACCTATTATAAGGCTGATGAAGATGATCCATGGACTTATGTGTGGTTTGGTTTTAATGGCCTTAAAGCCGAAAAAGCGCTGCGCTATGCCGGACTTTCCATGGATACTCCTGTTGCAAAGGTTACAGATGTCAAGCCATATGCTGATAATGTTAACGGCATTCTCGAGGCCTGTAAGCTTACCTTTTCGAATGAATTCAAACGTGAGGCTTATCTTTATGCCCTGGTTGCAAGGCTTGGTGAAGACCTGCATGACGAGAACAATACCAGCAGGGAATTCTCATACTCCTACCAGACTTATGTAGATTATACTATCGATTATATAGAACATAACTACTCAAAAAACATTAAAATTACAGACATTGCCAACTACATAGGCATCAACCGTTCATATCTTACAAGCTGTTTTAAAAAGAGTATGAACATATCACCTCAGAGATTTTTACTTGAGTACAGAATGAAAAAAGCCGAGAACCTTCTTCTCTCCACCACCAAATCCATAAATGAAATATCATTTGAGGTGGGATACGAAGACTCTCTGGCCTTTTCAAAAGTTTTCAAAAGCTATTCCGGACTTTCACCTAAATCCTATCGTGCAAAATCCGGACAATAAGCTTTTGCAGTATTACTTTATTATTTGATTATTTTATCTAATCTTATCATCTGATATTATCATTTGATTTTGAACTTTTTAGTAAGCTTATTGCCGGCAAGATCAATTACAACCAGTTTATATTTTCCAGCCTTCTTTATCTTATAGCCGTTCTTAACCTTCTTACCGTTGAGCTTTGCGCTCTTTATCTTATTTTCATCCTTAAATGTAAGTTTAAAATTCTTTTTGTATTCAGACTTTTTAACATTACACTGTGGTGCTTTAGTGTCAACATAAAAAGTCACCTTCTTTGTAAGTCCATTAACCAAGCTGACTTCAACCTGGTTCTTACCCTCAGCTGCCTTAAATGATTCCTTGGCATTTTTTGCGTTATTTTTAATTGAAGCAATTATTCCGTCAGCTGTTATATTAATAACAGGTTTCTTCTTGTAATACTTTTTATTCACTGCGTTTATATTGATTGTTGTTCCGTTAAGTACAGTATTGTCAGTTGCTGCATAAAATGTATCCACACCCTTAAGCTGATTCTCATCAAATACAACTGTACGCTTATCTTCCTTAACTACACCATTAGTGCAGTTGATTTCAAATGGGAGTGTAACAGTAATTGTATCTACAACATATACATTTGGCTCTCCTGCATTAGCTGCTGCCTGATTACCAAGTCCCATGTTCTGTGATGAGTCCCTGGATTTTGAACAGTAATAAAAATAATTTGCACCCATTCCCATTCCTTCAGTCTCGGCAACAGTTGTTACAGTAACGTTTTTATAATCCTTATATGGTACTCCATTAATATCCTTTGTTCCTACTAATGCAAAATCTGATGATGTCAGGCTGGAACCCAAATACGCATCCTCTGAATCAGTAAGATATACGTGTGACTCCTGATTAACATTTCCTGTTCCATCAATGATAAGTGTCTGCTCCACACCACATCCTGCTGCCATTGTTACAACAAAACATGCTGCTGCAATAATACATTTTTTTAATACCTTAATATTCATAATATAATCTCCCCTTGTTATGATTCTGTTTTGCCCTGGAAAACCCTGGCAGGCTATAATTTGCAAAAAGGCCATCTGGAACACAATGTAAATCATATTCTTACAATATCCGTCCCAAATGACCTCTGCATTAAATAATCAATATTATATTAAGCTAACTTTGACTTAGCAACTGCAACTACTGCTGCAAATCCTTCCGGATCACTGATTGCCATCTCTGCAAGCATCTTTCTGTTGATATCAGCTCCTGCAAGCTTAAGTCCATACATAAGTTTGCTGTATGAAATATCATTCATTCTTGCAGCTGCATTGATACGTGCGATCCAAAGTCTTCTGTACTGTCTCTTTCTCTGCTTTCTACCTTCATATGAAGATGTCAAAGCTCTCATTACAGACTGCTTTGCAACTCTATACTGTTTTGATCTTGCTCCACGATAACCCTTCGCAAGCTTAAGTACTCTTTTATGCTTCTTTTTAGCGTTCATTCCGCCTTTAACTCTAGCCATTATTATTCCCTCCTAAAAAATTCTAATTACATGTAAGGCATACATCTCTTCATCTGCTTTGTATTAGTAGCATCAAGTTCTGTCTGCTTTCTAAGATTTCTTTTTCTCTTAGTTGTCTTCTTGTTGAGAATGTGGCTCTTATTGGCTTTCATACGCATAATCTTGCCTGAACCAGTTTTCTTAAAACGCTTAGCAGCAGCGCTTCTTGTTTTCATTTTAGGCATAACATGTTCCTCCTTATTATTCGTATGTTCCGCTGGATTACTTCTTCTCAGCTAAGAACATTACCATACTTCTACCTTCCAGCTTAGCTGGTTTATCTACAACAGCAATATCTGACAATTTCTCATAGAAGCTGTCAAGTATCTCCTTTCCAACATTAACATGAGCCATCTCACGTCCACGGAAACGAAGTGATACCTTAACCTTGTCTCCCTTGCTGAGAAACTTACGTGCCTGATTTGCTTTTGTATTCAAATCATTAACATCGATATTAGGTGAAAGACGAACTTCCTTAGTCTCCATCACCTTCTGCTTTTTCTTGGCTTCCTTATCCTTACGCATCTGTTCATAACGGAACTTACCATAATCTATAATCTTACATACAGGTGGTTTTGCATTAGGTGATATCTTAACAAGATCAAGATCAGCCTCTCTTGCCATCTGCATTGCTTCCCTAACAGATACAATTCCTATCTGTTCTCCGTCTTCTCCGATAAGGCGAACTTCCTTATCCCTTATTTGCTCATTAATACTATAATCGCTTATGACTTTCGCACCTCCATAAATCAATTCACAAATGAAATCATAAAAAAAGCAGACAAAGCATCTTTGTCCACCTGATAACTGTTTCAACATTCAGACAAGTCTTACAGACTCCTCACAATCCTTCAATTCCCGCCTATCCTATGACCTTCATCCTTAGAATCCTGTCTTAGGGCCTTTCACGGTTCATCTACTAAATTCTCAATACGAAACAAAATATTGACCAAAGTCACATGTCTGTGCTAAGGTGAGAGTGGACACTCTGCTTAGTTATATCGTCTGCACACTTCGCAGCAAGGTCTATGTTATCATTACTTTTTACCTTTGTCAAGAAGAATTTTTCAGATAATTTCAGAATTGAAAGGAAGCATTTTATGTACAAACCATATGACAGAACCTTAGATACAATCGTATACATTGTTTCCGTCTTATCTCTTATATTTTTAATAACATTAACTTATCTTATAAAATGCACCGGTTTCAATCTGTCTGCCTACATGTCTCCATGTAAGCTTTATATATTCACTGGATTCTACTGTCCAGGCTGCGGTGGAACGCGCTCATTTTTATATCTGATACATGGCAGACTCATAAAAAGTTTTATATATCATCCCATTGTACTGTTCGCATTCATACCCGGACTGTGGTTTATTCTGACACAGACCCTATATCGCCTTCATATTCCACTTAAAGGAATATTTAAGAAACTGCTTCACCCTCTCACAGTAACTCCCCTATATATATATTCTGCAATTATTATTCTTCTTGCGCAGTGGATAATAAAAAACGTACTGATATTCTTTAACATCAGAATTATATAATATCTGATTTATAATCAGTACGTTTTCAGTATAAGTGAAATTCCTGATACAATCAGTAAAACTGACATTATCTTTTTCACTCTTTTTTCTTCTATTTTATTGCTGCACATAATGCCTGCAAACATTCCACAAAGTAGTCCTGCCAGAATACCAACAATCCACATCAGAATTTTTGACGCTTTGAGACCTTTTTTGCTATATTCACGTTCTCAGTTCCAAAGCTTAAAACAGAAGTAAATATCAGAGTACTGGCAAAGCCACACAGCCCTTTTACAAAGTATGCTATTATTGCCGCAAAAAACCATAAATACATATTAACAAAACCACATTTCCTTATTAGTCAAAATCATAAAAAATATCATCTGAATCACCATATGATTCACCATATGATTCTCCGTATGGGTCTCCATATGAACCGGCATTTTCCTGCTCTATTCCAAACTGTTCATATACTCTCTGTTCAATTTCCTGATATAAACCTGTTTTTTTCATGTATACGGTTGCAATTATAATTACAACAAATAAAACTATTCCAACTATTCCCGTAACTATACCTGTAATAGCAAATCCCTTTTTTTCAGCTTCTCTCTTAAGTGAAAGAACTCCAAGAACTATTGCTCCAATTGAGCATGTAACTGAAAAATTAGTACAGCAGCATACAAGTACCAATGAGAGAATACCAAGTGTCATAGCTGCGATTCCAAGTGGAGTTTTCATGCCATCATTCCATTTGTTGACGTTCTGATTGTAGCCATTCTGGTTATATCCGTTCTGATTGTAGCCATTCTGGTTGTAGCTGTTCTGGTTGTAGCCGTTCTGGTTGTAGCCGTTCTGGTCATAGCCGTTCTGGTTGTAGCTGTTCTGGTTGTAGCCGTTCTGGTTATAACTGTTCTGGTTGTAGCCGTTCTGGTTGTAGCCGTTCTGATTGTAGCCGTTCTGGTTGTAACCGTTCTGGTTGTAGCCGTTCTGGTTGTAGCCGTTCTGGTCATAGCCGTTCTGGTTGTAACTATTCTGATTATATCCATTCTGATCATATCCATTCTGATCATTCACATTCTGA
>DEDL01000036.1:44482-63967 GCA_002349525.1 Lachnoclostridium sp. UBA2905 | reverse complement strand
GTTAATGCTTTTATATAAATACGATTTGCTGCCGCTTAATTGCCATGAATCTGCATCATTTGACAGGTTATCTAATACAGTCATTTGTCCATTTTCATCTTCGCCTAATACTTGAATTCCGTCAATTCTTTCGGAATTATCATTTTCAATCAGCCACTTGTATTTAAGTTCTCCACTGCTGCTCCAGCTATATGATGATGATGTAAAGTGCGCAGCATGAGAAAATGGTACATTGTACATCATTCCTGCCATCAGACCTGCAGCGGCTATAATGCAGGTCATTTTTTTCGTGTTTTTTTTCATTTTACAAATCTCCTTGAGTGTTATTAGCGATTGCCCTGGTACAAATTGGATGTAAGGAGTTATATGCTTCTAAACTACTCGGCAATTGAAAACCGTGATTCTTGCTTCTTATCATAAAATTCCTGATCCCTTAAGACCCTGCAGATATAAATTATTATAGCATAAAAATAATATATGCGTGAAAAAAATGACAGGATTGTAATATACAGGTCGGGGATTACAAATATTATTGACTTTACATTAGTTTTTTAGAGTATATTAGATATTTTTACATTGTAATATATATTGTTAATGGTTATATTAAAAGTGGGTGTGTGAAAACATGCTACTACAGATTATGGAGGATAACATATAATGAAAAATTTTAAATTCTGGTTTTGTACCGGTTCACAGGATCTTTATGGGGATGAGTGCCTTGAGAAGGTTGCTAATCACTCAAAAATTATCGTAGAAGAGCTTAATAAGTCAGGAGCTTTTCCATTTGAAATCGTTTGGAAACCAACTTTAATTACTAATGAACTTATAAGAAAAACATTTAACGAGGCTAATCAGGATGATGAATGTGCTGGTGTTATCACATGGATGCACACATTTTCACCTGCTAAATCATGGATCCTTGGTCTTAAAGAATATAATAAACCACTTTGCCACCTTCACACACAGTTTAATGAGGAAATACCATACGATACAATCGATATGGATTTTATGAATGAGAACCAGTCTGCTCATGGTGGACGTGAGTACGGACATATGGTTACCAGACTTGGTATTGAAAGAAAGATAATCGTTGGACACTGGCAGAACAAGAAGGTATGGGACAACCTTGCAAGCTGGATGTATACAGCTGTAGGTGTTATGGAAAGCAGCCATATCAGAGTAGCCAGAGTTGCAGATAACATGAGAAATGTTGCAGTTACTGAGGGTGATAAGGTATCAGCACAGATGCTTTTTGGATGGGAAGTAGATGCATATCCTGTAAATGAAGTAGTTGATTATGTAAATGATGTTAAGAAGGCAGATACAGATGCTCTTGTTGAAGAGTACTATGACAAATATAACATTCTTCTTGAGGGAAGAGATGAAAAGGAATTCCGCCAGCATGTTGCTGTACAGGCTCAGATAGAACTTGGTTTTGAAAAATTCCTTGTTGAGAAGGATTATCAGGCTATTGTTACTCATTTTGGTGATCTTGGCGGACTTAAGCAGCTTCCAGGTCTTGCAATACAGAGACTTATGGAAAAAGGATACGGCTTTGGTGCTGAGGGTGACTGGAAGACAGCTGCAATGGTAAGACTTATGAAGCTTATGACTCTTGGTAAGAAAGATGCTAAGGGAACAAGCTTCTTAGAGGATTACACATATAACTTTGTACCGGGAAAAGAAGGAATTCTTCAGGCTCATATGCTTGAGGTTTGCCCATCAATAGCTGATGGTGACATTAGTATCAAATGTCAGCCATTATCAATGGGAGACAGAGAAGACCCTGCAAGACTCGTATTTACAAGTAAGGAAGGACCTGGTATCGCTACTTCTCTTATCGACCTTGGCAACAGATTCCGTCTTATCATTAATGAAGTTGACTGTAAGAAGTGTGAAAAGCCAATGCCTAAGCTTCCTGTAGCAACTAACTTCTGGACACCAAGACCAAGTCTTGAGGTTGGAGCAGCTGCATGGATTCTTGCCGGTGGTGCACATCACACAGCATTTTCTTATGATCTTACAACTGAGCAGATGGTTGACTGGGCTGATTCATTTGGAGTTGAAAGTGTTGTAATTGATGCAAACACAGATATGCGCTCACTTAAAAATGAACTTAGATGGAATTCAGCATATTACAAATAGAATAAAATAAGCTGTTATTTTCATAATAAAACAATCATAATTTTGTGATTTGTTTACGAAATGTAAAATTTATAAGAAATAATATATGAGACCTCCTGAAAAGTGCCTGAAACAGGCTATTTCAGGAGGTTTTTATTATTTATATGAAAAGCTAAAAAAGGTGAAAATAAATTGACTGTATTATAAAATTGGTGTAAAATATTTCACGGAGGTGATTGGATGTCTGCTTCGGTAAATGATGTTATTTCCCAGCTTGCAGGGATAGAAGAATCAGCATGTAAGCTTCTTGATGCAGCAGAAGAAGAGAAGAAAAAGCTGTATCAGGATTACAATAAGAAAAAGGCTGATTATCTGAAAGAGCTGGATAAGAAATATAATGACCAACTGACTGAATATGATAAGTCATTGCAGGAAGAAAAGAAAAAAGAGACAGACGCTTTTGGGGAAGAAAACAGTAAACGTATATTGGAGCTTGAAAAGAGATATAAAGAGAATAAGGAACAGTGGGTTTTATCAATATTTTCAGAAGTAACGGGGTGACTACATGGGTGATTTACTTGAGTATAGTGGTCTTGCAACTAAGATCAAGGCAATGAAATCCAAGCTGCTTCGTGAAGATGATTATATTAATCTGGCTGAATCCGGATCTATTGCGGATGTTATATCTTATTTGAAGAAAATTGAGACATATGATGAGGTGTTTGGAGAACAGACGGAAAATGTCAGTATCCAGAGATTTGAAAAGCTTGTGCGCAACTCCCTGTATGTTGATTATGATAAGATATACAGGTTTTCTGGTGAAAAACAGAAAAAATATCTTAAGGCTTATTTTATGAAATATGAGGTTGATTTTCTGAGAAAGCATATTAGGCGGTGCCTGGCAGTTCATACTAATATTGATACAGAGTCTGTGGACAGCACATTATTTGATAAGAAGAGCTGTCTTGATGAGAATGGTATCAGGGCGGCACAGTCCATGAATGAACTGATAGCGGCACTTGTTAATACGCCGTATTATGCACCACTTAAGATGGTTAGTGTAAAAAGCGATGCAAGTCTTTTTGATTATGAAACCATACTTGATATTTTGTATTTCAGGACTATATGGAAAACAGCAGACAAGGTTTTGTCAGTAACTGACCGCAAAATTCTCAGAAAGACATTTGGCGAGAAGATTGATTTGCTTAATCTTGTATGGATTTACAGAGCTAAGAAGTATTATAAGCTGTCACAGATTCAGATGTATTCAATGGTTATTCCAGAGTATTATCGAATAAAAAAACAGGATATGATATGGCTCATTAAGTGTGAAACGCTGGAAGAATTTGATGAAGGTTTAAAGAAGTTATCTTATCTTCGACATGATCTTGAACCGGAGAATATTAATCCGGAAACAATATACGAAGAAAGGATGGAAAAGCTTTACCTTAATACTGTTAAGAAAGAACCGTACAGTATTGCCTGTATTGATTCATACTTCTATATGAAGGAATGTGAGATTAAGAATCTTATCAGGCTTGGTGAATGTATTCTTTATCAGGAGAGTACAGACACTATAATGAAGTGCATTAAGATATGATTGGAGGAGTTAGTTAATGATTGCTAAGATGAAGTTCCTCAAAATTCAGGCACCACTTAACAGACTTGATTATGTAATTGATAATTATGTCGCAAAATATGATATTCAGGTTGAGAATGCTGTGGCAGAGCTTAATAATCTGAAGAATATGGTAGTGCATAATGAGGCTAATCCTTACAGGGAATTGCTTGGCAGGGTGAATGAACTATATGACAGAATCAAAGCTGATGACAGCGGTATGGATGTTGCAGCTGCTTGTATGGCAGATGTATGTGAGGCTATGGATTTTGTAAAATCATTTCTGACCAGGGATGAGGAATACACTAACAGAATAAAAAAGGCTGAAATGGAATATACCCAGGAGAAAGAAGTATATGAAAATGTTATTCCATTTGCCAACATTCATTATGATTTCCACAAAATACTCGATTTCAAATTTATTAAATACAGATTTGGAAGGATTCCAAAGGAGTATTACAAGAGATTGTGTGATTTTGTGAATGAAGATGATATGTGTTCAGTATTTTGTGAATGCAGCAGTGATAAGCAGTATGTATGGGGATTTTACTGTGCACCGGAATCACAGATTGCCAATGTAGATGCAATATATTCATCAATGTATTTTGATACATGTGACCTTAAGGGGAAATATGACGGTATGCTTGATGAAGCTGAGAATAAGCTTGGAGAAGCTGTTTCAAAGCTTAAAAAGGTTTATGATGATATTGTAAATGAGAGAGATGCTTTTTATAAGGATAATCTTGAAAAGCTTTTAGAGGCCAGAAACCTTTTAGAGGCTGCCAACAGGAATTTTGATATTAGAAAGCAGATGGCATATATCCGTTCAGGAGATGAAGAGTATTTTATAATGTGTGGATGGATGCCGGATGAGGATGCATGCAGAATTGAAAAGGAAATTGAAAAAGACAAGGATATTATTACCTTGTTTGAGGATGACCATAAAGGGCCATTTGGTGGTGCACCGGTTAAACTTAAAAATCCAAAGATTCTGAAACCTTTTGAGATGCTTATCAGAATGTATGGTATGCCGGATTATCATGAATTTGATCCTACATGGTTTGTGGCAATATCATATACCATAATATTTGGAATGATGTTTGGTGACGTGGGACAGGGCATCTGCCTTTTAATTGGCGGTTTCCTCCTTTATAAGCTTAAGGGCATGAATCTTGCAGCTATTATAAGTGTTGCAGGTTTATTTTCAACAATATTCGGATTCCTCTTTGGAAGTGTATTCGGATATGAGGAGCTGATTGAACCACTATGGATTAAGCCTACAGAGGCGATGACAGATCTGCCTTTCATTGGAAAGCTTAATACAATATTTGCATGCGCCATTACATTAGGTATGATTCTTATTCTGCTTATGATGGTATTCAATGTAATTAATGCCATTAAGGCTGGTGAACTTAAGGAAGCAATTTTTGATCATAATGGAATATGTGGATTCATTTTTTATGGTTCAGTAGTTGCATGCGTAATGCTTTTTATGACAGGCCATGCACTTCCTGGAACAGTAGTACTTGTAATTATGTTTGTTATTCCACTTATTCTCATCGCTCTTAAGGAGCCAATAATGGCAATAGTATTTAAGAAAACTGAAGCAATGCCTAAGCAGGCGGGAATATTTGCTGTACAGGCATTTTTCGAGATGTTTGAGGTACTTTTAAGTTATTTCTCAAATACCCTTTCATTTGTGCGTATCGGTGGATTTGCAGTCAGTCATGCTTCCATGATGGGAGTTGTAATGATGCTTGCCGGAGCAGAGAACGGTGGAATGGGAAATCTTATAGTTGTAATACTTGGTAACCTGTTTGTATGTGGCCTTGAAGGTCTTATTGTAGGTATTCAGGTAATGCGACTTGAATATTATGAGATGTTTAGCAGATTTTACAGAGGTGGCGGACGTGAGTTCAAGCCTTACAGAGAGTCATAATTATTAATATACAAAATTTAATGCAGAATATAAGGAGGTCATTAATATGACAACAATAGTAACAGAACTTTTAATTTTAGCAGCTATGATACTTAGTATTTTTATTCCAATCAGAGTATTCTTTATTGGAGAACGTAATAAAAAAAGATATAAAAAGTCACTTGGTTTTAATACAGTATTATTCTTTGGATTACTTGTAATGGGTGTTGTATTTATGTTTGCAGCTCCATCAGCATCTGCTGAAGCTTCACAGGCAGCAGTGGCAGCAGGAGATGGTCTTGCAAAGGGTCTTGGCTATCTTGGAGCAGCTCTTTCAACAAGTATTTCAGGAATTGGTGGTGGTATCGCCGTTGCAAGTGCTGCAAGCGCTGCACTTGGAGCAGTAAGTGAAGATTCATCAGTACTTGGTAAATCACTTATCTTCGTTGGTCTTGCAGAAGGTGTGTGCCTCTATGGATTCATTATTTCAATTATGATCTTAGGTAAATTATAATGAGAATGTTTGTTATAAGCGATAACCAGGACACCTGCTTAGGAATGCAGCTTGCAGGTGTTGATGGTGTTATAGTTAATGGTGTAGCAGAATTTCAGAATGCAGTGAATAAGGCTCTTTCAGACAAGGAAATTGGAATTCTGCTCATTAACGAAAATTTGTGCAGCCTTGATGAAAATCTTATTGATAATATAAAGCTGAAACAGTCAAAGCCTCTTATTGTTGAGATTCCGGACAGATATGGAAGCGGCAGGAGTGAGGATTTCATTACAGATTACATTAAGGATGCAATTGGCATTAATATATAAGATGAGTGCAGGATTAATTTGGAGGATGGAATATGACACAGGAAGAAAAAATTAAACATTTTTTTGATGTTGCCATGGATGATGCAAGAAAAAAGAATGTATTACTTGTGGATGAATATAAAAAAGAACTTGAAAGTGAATATTCCGGCTATGTTGCAAAGGAAGAGGAGAAAGCCCTTACCAAGTATAAGGTTTCTAAGGAAACTCTTCTTCGTGAAAAAAACAGTGAAGTGTCAAAAAAACAGATAGAATTTCGTAGAGAATATGCGGATAAACAGGATGAGCTTAAAAGAGAGCTGTATGAAGCTGTGGTAAAAAAGCTTGAAGATTACAAAAAAAGTGAGGATTACCTCAAATCTCTTGAAAAGCATATTGATGCAGGAAAAGAATTTGCAGGGGAGTGTCAGATTACATTTTTTGTGGATGCTTCAGACAGTGATAAAATAGAGCAGCTTAAAGAGTATGCAGGAACTGAGGTATGCCTTGATGATAAAGCTCTTATTGGAGGAATCCGTGCTAAGGTTCCTGAAAAAAATGTTTTGATTGATGAATCATTTGTAGCCAGACTTAATGATGTTATAGAAAAATTTACTATATAAATTTGGATGGGGATGTTTATGAATACAAAAGGCAGGATATATGGAATTAATGGACCGGTAATATATATTAAGGGTCCTACAAAGTTCAGAATGAATGAAATGGTTTATGTAGGCAGCGAAAAGCTTGTTGGAGAAGTTATCACCCTTGATAAATCAAGAACTACAATACAGGTATTTGAGGAAACTGCCGGACTGAGCCCGGGAGAAGAAGTTGTAGGAACAGGCACAAGTATGTCGCTTACATTGGGACCTGGAATACTTAACAATATATTTGATGGTATAGAACGTCCACTTCGAGATATTGCTGAAAAATCAGGTGCATTTATTGACCGTGGTGTCAGTGTTGAGTCCCTTGATTTTGGTAAGCTTTGGAATACCCATATTACTGTTAAACCTGGTGATGAAGTTAATCCGGGAACTATTATTGCTAATGTTCCTGAAACCAAGGCTATTGTTCATAAGGTTATGGTGCCTCCTGGGGTTAAGGGAGTAGTAGATACAGTTAAACCAGACGGAGATTATCATATAGATGATGTTATTGTAACTATAAGCCTTGAAAATGGCGGGAAAAAGGACCTTACAATGGTTCAGAAATGGCCTATTAGAACACCAAGACCAGTAATAGAAAGACATTTTACAGACAGACCACTTGTTACGGGACAAAGAATTCTTGATTCCATGTTCCCAATTGCAAAGGGTGGAACAGTTGCAATTCCAGGTGGTTTTGGAACTGGTAAGACTATGACCCAGCATCAGATTGCCAAGTGGTCTGATGCAGACATTATCATATACATCGGATGTGGAGAACGAGGCAATGAGATGACACAGGTTCTTGAGGATTTTAAGGAACTTGTGGATCCTAAATCAGGTAATCCTCTTATGGATAGAACAGTTCTTATAGCTAATACATCAAACATGCCTGTTGCAGCCAGAGAAGCAAGTATATATACAGGTGTAACACTGGCTGAATATTACAGAGATATGGGTTATGATGTTGCAATCATGGCGGATTCAACATCAAGATGGGCTGAGGCATTAAGAGAGCTTTCAGGACGACTTGAGGAAATGCCAGCTGAAGAAGGTTTCCCGGCATACCTTGCATCTAAGCTGTCAGCATTTTATGAAAGAGCGGGCAGAGTTGAAAACCTGAATCACACAGAGGGTAGTGTAACAATTATAGGTGCGGTATCACCACAGGGTGGAGATTTTTCAGAACCTGTTACCCAGAATACAAAGAGATTCGTCAGAGCATTTATGGGACTTGATAAGTCTCTTGCATATGCAAGACATTTCCCGGCAATTAACTGGCTTATAAGCTATAGTGAATATATTACAGATATGACATCCTGGTATGCTAAGAATGTTGACAAGGATTTTATGAATAATCGTAATACCTTACTTGCAATACTGAACAAAGAAAGTTCACTTATGGAAATTGTTAAGCTGATTGGTAGCGATGTTCTTCCAGAGGACCAGAAGCTGACACTTGAGATTGCAAGGGTTATAAGAGTAGGATTTTTACAGCAGAATGCATTCCATAAGGATGATACCTGCGTGCCTCTTGAAAAACAGAATCTTATGATGGAGACAATTCTTTATCTTGATAAGCGTTCCAAAGAGCTTGTATCAAAGGGAATGCCGGTATCTGTTTTAAGAGAAACCGGAATATTTGATAAAATCATTGCTATTAAGTATGATGTGCCAAATGATAAACCGGAAATGTTTGCAGACTACAGAAAAGCCATTGATAATTATGTTTTGGCTGTTCTTGAAAAGAATGCTTAACCTGGGGCAGGAAGGAGGATATTATGTCCGTAGAATATTTGGGTTTAAGTGAGATAAATGGACCTCTTGTAATACTTGAGGGTGTTAAGGATGCATTTTTCGATGAAATAGTTGAAATAGATGTTGATGGAAAAGATAAAAAGATTGGAAGAATAGTTGAATTATATGAGGATAAGGCTGTAATTCAGGTTTTTGAAAATACAGAAAACATGTCTCTTGATAATTCAAGGACCAGACTTACAGGTAAGCCAATGGAGATAGGTTTGTCTGGTGATTTGTTAGGACGTGTATTTGACGGTATAGGAAGACCAATTGATGGTCTTGGTGAGATTATTCCAGATGAGGTAAGGGATGTTAACGGTAAACCACTTAATCCTTATGAGAGAAAATACCCAAGAAACTATATCAGAACAGGTATTTCAGCCATAGATGGACTGACAACGCTTATCAGAGGACAGAAGCTTCCTATATTTTCAGGAAACGGACTTCCACATGATGAACTTGCAGCACAGATTGTAAATCAGGCCTCCCTTGGTGGGGATGCTGATGAGAAGTTTGCTGTAGTGTTTGCTGCTATGGGTGTAAAATTTGATGTTGCTGAATTCTTCAAAAGATCATTTGAAGAAAGTGGAGTTATGGACCATGTTGCAATGTTTCTTAACCTTGCCAATGATCCTGTGGTTGAACGTCTTATTACACCTAAGGTTGCACTTACAGTTGCTGAATACCTTGCATTTGAGAAGCACATGCATATTCTTGTTGTATTAACAGATATGACTTCATATGCAGAAGCACTTCGTGAGGTTTCTTCAAGTAAAGGTGAGATACCTTCCAGAAAAGGCTATCCTGGATATCTTTACAGTGATTTTGCCACTATATACGAAAGAGCAGGTATTGTTAAGGGCGTAGAGGGTTCTGTAACACAGATACCAATTCTTACTATGCCAAATGATGATATTACTCATCCAATTCCTGACCTTACAGGATATATTACAGAGGGACAGATAGTTCTTGATAGAGAACTGCATGGACAGTCAGTATATCCTCCTATTAATGTTCTTCCTTCACTTTCACGACTTATGAAGGACGGAATTGGTGAGGGGTATACAAGAGCGGATCATCAGGATGTTGCTAACCAGCTGTTTTCTTCTTATGCAAAGGTTGGTGATGCAAGAGCTCTTGCATCAGTTATTGGTGAAGATGAACTTTCAAAAACGGATAAGCTTTATATTAAGTTTGGAAAGGAATTTGAAAACCGTTTTGTTGGACAGGGCAAAAAAGAAAACAGAAGTATTACGGAAACACTTGATATTGGCTGGAGTCTGTTGAGAATGCTTCCAAGGGAAGAGCTTGACAGAATGGATACAAAGACACTTGATAAGTATTATGCCGTAAATGAAGGATGATGATATATGAATCTAAAGGCAGTACCTACAAAGGGTAACCTTATTGCTGCCAAGAATTCACTTAAGCTTGCAAAACAGGGGTATGAGCTTATGGATAAAAAGCGTAACATACTCATTCGTGAATTAATGGATATGACAGACAAGGCTAAGGAAATTCAGGCAGAGATTGACATTACATTTAAAGAAGCATATGAGAGCCTTGAAAAAGCCAATATTGAAATGGGAATAACAAAGGTAGAGGAAGCTGCCCAGACTATTCCGGAGGAGCAGTCGGTTAAAATAAAGGTTAGAAGTATTATGGGAACTGAAATACCTTATGTTGACTATGAACCGGATAGCAGGGAGCCTATATATGCTTTTATGGGGTCGAAACAGTCACTTGATATGGCAAGGGAGAGTTTTCTTAAAGTGAAGGATCTTACAATAAGACTTTCCATGATAGAAAATGCTGCCTACAGACTTGCCATGAATATAAAAAAGACCCAGAAAAGAGCCAATGCTTTAAAAAATATAACTATTCCTCAGACAGAAACTATCATTAAGACAATATCTGATGCTCTTGAAGAAAAAGAAAGAGAAGATTTTATTCGTCTTAAGGTTATTAAGAGGGAAATGAATAAGAAAAATGAAAAAAGTTGAATTAAAAAATCATGTGTGATATATTGGAATGGCGTAATTGGTCAAATCATAAATGAGGGGGACAATATTAGTGTCTTATATTAAGAAGATTTTAAACCATATTTTTGTTGATGGTTTAGCAGGAATGGCACATGGTTTGTTTGCAACGCTGATTATTGGGACAATTATATGTCAGATTGGAAGTTTTATTCCGGGAAGAATTGGCATATATGTTATTGCAACAGGTACTATTGCAAAAGCTCTTACAGGAGCAGGCATTGGTGTTGGAGTTGCCAGCAAGTTCAAATGTCAGCCATTGGTAATTGTATCATCAGCAGTATGTGGTATGGTTGGTGCATGGGCATCGAAGATCATTGGCAATGCAGTTGTACTTAGTTTTGTACTTGATGAGTCAGGAGTCAGTTCATTTACCGGACTTCCAGGAGAACCACTTGGAGCATTTGTTGCTGCTTTAGTTGGTATTGAAATTGGCAGACTTATATCCGGAAGAACACCTGTAGATATTATTTTAACACCATTAGTTACAATTTGTTCGGGAAGTATTGTTGGTATTATTCTTGGACCACCAATCACAAGAATTATGACAATGCTTGGTAATCTTGTAAATATGGGGGCTGAAAGTTATCCATTTGTTATGGGAATCGTTGTTTCAGTTCTTATGGGTATGATTCTTACCCTGCCTATAAGCTCAGCAGCAGTAGGAATATCTCTCGGACTTACCGGAATTGCTGCAGGTGCAGCAACAATCGGATGTTCAGCGCAGATGGTTGGTTTTGCTGTAGCCAGCTACAGAGAGAATAAGTTTGGTGGACTTGTTGCACAGGGAATTGGAACAAGTATGCTTCAGGTACCTAACATAGTAAAGCATCCTTTAATATGGATTCCGCCAACATTAGCAAGCGCAATACTTGGACCGGTTTCAACATGTCTTCTTGGAATGACTAATAATGCAACGGGATCAGGAATGGGAACATCTGGTCTTGTTGGACAGATTATGACATTCCAGGATATGGTTGCTGGTGGTGCAGCTCCTAATCTTGTCATAGTAGAGATTATTATTATGCACTTTGTAGCACCAGCACTTCTTACATTTTTAATATGCGAAGGTATGAGAAAATTCAATATGATAAAACCTGGTGATATGGAATTGCCAAAATTCTGATACAGTCAGGAGGCTGTCAGCAAAGTTGACGAACATCCCGTAGCAGGTATGCCAGGGCGTACTTGACTAAATAGTTTCAGAACGGAGTGTATAATAGAAATTGAAGTTAAAGTCTAAGAACATTAAAACAGTAAAGAGACTGTCATATGTGATATTTGTTGTCTACATTGTTGTTCTTGTTTATTTCCTATTTTTCAGTGAAAAGTATGGAAGAGTAGCAAGTGATGAATATCATTATAATCTTGTTCCATTTACAGAGATAAAAAGATATTTTATATATTTTGACAGAATAGGCTTTGCCGGATTCATGCTTAATATAGTTGGCAATGTTGTGGCATTTATTCCTTTTGGAATGTTTTTGCCACTGCTTCAGCCTTTTCATAGAAAAGCAATAGTAGCTGTTGCAGACGGACTGTTATTTACTGTATGTATTGAAACAATCCAACTGGTTACGAAGGTTGGAAGCTTTGATGTTGATGACATTATACTTAATACATTAGGAGCCTTGTGTGGATATGTAGTATTCATACTTGCCAATCGTATTGTGAAAAAGAAATGAAATGATTATAGTGGTGAATTAATTATATGCAGAAGAATAAAAAACAAAAAAGTATTGTTCAGAAGAATGTAAATATATTTGATTTTGAACAAAGAGAAACAATTAAAAGAAAGAAACCCCGTAAGGTGATTATATCAAGAGTGTCTAATGAGCTTATATCCTCATTTGTATTTGCGGTGGTATCATTTTCCATACTGATTATTACAAGTATATTATCAGCCATAAGTAAAGGCAATGCAGGCATAATAGCAGGAATATTGCCAATGTTTGCAATGATTATAAGTATTGCAGGACTTGTGCTGGCTTACAGATCACTTCGTAATGATGATGTAAAGCTTAAGCATGTATATACAGGGCTTATAACGAACGGCCTTCTTGTTATTGTATATCTTGTATTGTATATAATTGGATTTGCAGCATGATCAGGTTCAATAATCAGATAAAATTTGATAAAAAAATATTGCCATAAATGGAGGAAAGGTCAATCAGCGATAAACTGGTTGACCTTTTTAATATGAAAAAAACTATAAAAAATGAATGTAGTAGTTACCATTGCATCTTATTAAGTATATTTAAATCGTTTTGATTGTTTTTATTACTTTTACTTGATTACATGTTTAAGTATATATTATAAAAATGAAGAAATGATGTGGTAAGAGTAAATAAAATATGAACAAATATCGAAAGAATTTGAACATTGATTATTGAATAATATGTCATAAATGTTACATAATTATTATGTAACTGCATATAATAATTAATACAAATGTAAAAGATGATTTGTATTAATTCAAATTGTAATAAAAGTAAGAAGTAATTATCTAAACTGTAATAAAAGTAAGGAGTATGATATGAGATTAGCAGAAAAAATATTAACAACATTAGTTGGTGCATGTATATTTTTGTCTTTAACAGGAGCCTGCCATAGAAAAAATGCTGAAGCAGAAACAATTGCAGCTGTTAAAATAGAAAATGCAGATTCCTACATGCTAAATGAAATATTACAACAGCAGAACAGGGAAAATGAAATATTAAATGATGTTCATATAATTAAAAAAGCCAAGGCCATAGATGGTCTTAAGGTTAATTACAGGCAGCATTTTAATATATCTGGTAAGGACAGAGAGATAATGTATAGGATTGTGGAAGCAGAGGCAGGAGGAGAGAATATTAATGGCAGAATGCTGGTTGCCAATGTAATTTTAAACAGATGTCTTAATGATTCATTTCCGGATACTGTAAAGGACGTTGTATTTGAAAAGTCACAGTTTTCGCCTGTTTCAGATGGAAGATATTACAGTGTTAACGTATCAAAAACAACTAAAAAGGCAGTAGATAAGGCTGTTAGTGGAATCGATAATTCAAGTGGAGCAGTTTATTTTATGTGTAGAAGACTTGCTGATAATTCTAATGTCTGCTGGTTTGATAATTCCCTGGATTATCTGTTCAAATATGGATGTCATGAGTTTTACAAGGATTAGTATATGAATTAGTCTATAAGAAATTAATATATAAGAAGTAGTAAATAAGAATCAGCATGTAAGAGTTAGTAAATTAAAATTAGTAAATATGAATTAGTTTATAGGAAAAAATGCTTAAGCAAACAGATCTAAATCTGTGGCTTAAGCATTTTGACTTCTAATAATAATAATTTTGATTTCTAATAATTATGATATCTAATATAAGATATTGATTAGGGTATCATCTTAAATATTATCAAAAATATTATCTAAGATACTATCTGTTTCCGTACATTTTCTCATAGTAGTTCTGATATTCACCAGAAATGATTGTTTCCCACCATTCCTTGTTATCAAGATACCATTTGATTGTCTTCTTGATACCATCTGCAAATTTTGTTTCAGGAAGCCATCCAAGTTCATTATGAATCTTTGTTGGATCAATAGCATAACGCATGTCATGTCCCTTACGGTCTGTTACATAAGTTATAAGGTCTTCTGACTTACCAAGCTCTTTACAAATGATTTTAACGATATCGATGTTTCTCATTTCATTATGTCCACCGATGTTGTAAACCTCACCAACGCGTCCGTTGTGGATGATGAGATCAATTGCCTTGCAGTGATCCTCAACATAGAGCCAGTCACGAACATTAAGTCCTTTACCATATACAGGGAGTGGCTTATCATTTAATGCATTAGCAATCATGAGAGGGATAAGCTTCTCTGGGAAATGATATGGTCCATAGTTGTTTGAGCAACGGCTGATTGTAACAGGAAGTCCGTATGTTCTGTGGTAAGCAAGAACAAGTAAATCAGCACCAGCTTTTGAAGAACTGTAAGGGCTGCTTGTATGGATAGGTGTTTCCTCTGTGAAGAATAAGTCAGGACGATCAAGTGGAAGATCTCCATAAACCTCATCAGTTGAAACCTGATGATAACGTTTGATTCCGTATTTTCTACAAGCATCCATAAGTACAGCAGTTCCTTTGATATTAGTATCAAGGAATACCTCTGGATTTTCAATTGAACGGTCAACATGACTTTCAGCAGCGAAGTTAACTACCATATCAGGTTTTTCTTCTTCAAAAAGTTTGTAAACTGCTTCACGGTCAGTAATGCTTTCCTTAACAAATCTGAAATTAGGATTGTCCATTACAGGTGCAAGAGTTGAAAGATTACCTGCATAAGTAAGGCAGTCAAGACATACGATTCTGTAGTCTGGGTATTTCTTTAACATGTGAAAAATAAAGTTACTTCCGATAAATCCGGCTCCACCGGTTACGATAATTGTCATAATATCCTCCTAAAAATAAAAGTGTTAATATGTTTTAAATGTGTCTATTAGTTTGCTTATAATTCTTATCTGAGTAATGTAGCTTAGTAAAGCTGTTCCTGATATTTTCCATCAAGTACATCACGCAGATACTGACCATACTGGTTCTTTTTAACGATTTCATATGTTTTTTCGACATCTTCCTTTGAAATCCAACCATTAAGATATGCAATCTCCTCAAGACATGCAATCTTTCTGTGCTGATGAGTTTCAACTGTCATTACGAAGTTTGTTGCATCAACAAGACTTTCATGTGTTCCTGTATCAAGCCAGGTAAATCCCTGACCAAGAAGCTCAACGTTAAGTTCGCCATCATTAAGATATATTCTGTTAAGGTCAGTAATCTCAAGCTCGCCTCTTTTTCCAGGTTTAAGGTTCTTAGCATATTCAACAACCTTGTTGTCATAGAAATATAAACCTGTTACGCAGTAATTGCTCTTTGGCTTTTCAGGTTTTTCTTCTATAGAAATTGCTTTTCCATCCTTGTCAAATTCAACAATACCGAATCTTTCAGGATCATTTACATAATAACCGAATACTGTAGCGCCTTTTCCTTTTTCAGCATTCTTAACAGCCTGCTTAAGACGTTTCTTAAGACCGTGTCCGGCAAAAATATTATCTCCAAGAACCATAGCAACTGTATCATTGCCAATGAATTCCTCACCAATAATAAATGCCTGGGCAAGTCCGTCTGGACTTGGCTGAACTGCATAAGTAAGTTCAACACCGAACTGATGACCATCGCCAAGGAGTTCCTTAAATCTTGGAGTATCCTGTGGTGTTGATATAATAAGGATGTCACGTATGCCTGCGTTCATAAGAACTGACATAGGATAATATATCATTGGTTTGTCATAGATTGGAAGTAACTGCTTTGAAGTTACCATTGTGAGAGGATATAAACGTGTGCCTGATCCTCCTGCTAAAATAATTCCTTTCATAATCAAATCTCCTTTCGTGTGATTGATTTTGATTCAAATTGAAATGTATCTATTTACTGTTTCATTATATTGCTGAATTATAAAAGATGCCCTAAGGGCACAGTCAAGCACTTTTTGAAAAATTAACAAAATATTTACAAATGGATTATAAAACTATTTGCCTTCGTTGCCCTTTCAAGTCGAACGCAGGTGAGATGAATTTGTTGCTATTCAATACTTGCGGAAGTGGGAGTCTACTTGACTGAGATAAACACACCTGCATCCTTGGTTATATGGAAACCATCACTTGTCTTTTTCTTTACAAATGCGCGGAATTCCTTGTATTTGTCTATAAGGTACTGGCACTGGTTACCATGACAGGACAGTATATAAGCAATCAAAGGTTCAGGACTTGTTACATTAAGATAGTCTTCGTACTGTTTCCATTCAACGTTTTTAAAATAATGTGAAAGTATTTTCTTGCCATTTTCCTTGCCGAATTTGTTATAGAGATTATCTGCAGCCAGAATAATCCTGTCATCAAATTCTGCCACAAGCTCACTTATCTGAATCATATGATCCTTGCCGTATGTGCTGCATATTAATCTGCCGTCATTTTTTAGGACTCTTTTTATCTCGCTACAGGCGGCATTAAGATCATCACAGTAGAAGAGAACATGGCCGGCAATAACAAGATCAAAGCTCTTGTCTGCCTCATTTATCTCCTGGCAGGTGCATACCTTATAATTAATCTGGCCGTTACGTGTTCCTAACTGCTTTCGGACAGAAGTCACCATTCCTTTTGAAATATCTGAGATAGTGATATTTATATTTTCAGGGAGTCTGTCAATATTGTTTAACCAGAGAGAGCCGTCTCCACAGCCGACTTCTAATATCGACATTCCGGGCTTAAGGTCAAGCATATCAAAAACCCATGGAAACCAGCCTGTTTTATTGATTGAATAATCATTGTGAAGGCTGATTCGCGCAGAAATATTGGAAGTGTTTTTATACTGGTTCTTAAGGCTTTTTTCAAGACCTGTAAGGTTAATGCTGTTGAGAAGTTCACGCCAGTCAACGGTTTCATTTTTACTTACAGTCTTTATTGTATTGTGTACCAGACTACGCATAAGCTCCAGCTGTTCAATTTTTTCTTCAATAAGCTTTTCCTGAAGAATAAGAGATTCCTTGATAAAACCATGAGAAGGAGAGCCTATGGTCATTTCTTTTATCTCTTCAAGAGAAAAGCCAAGATATTTGAACAAAAGAATCTGATGAAGCTTTGCAAGGTCATCTTCGGTATAAAACCTTGCTCCATTAGGATTGACATAGGAAGGTTTTAATATGCCCTGTTCATCGTAATATCTTATAGTTTTTTTTGTTATATGTCCGACCTTTGCAAATTCGCCGGAGGAGTAATAGCCTTCTAACTTCAAAAGAAAATCACCTCATGTAATTAATAATATTATTTTAACACAGGACAGGTATTAATAAAATATGAAGTTGTCTTATGAAATGTAAAGTTACTGTCTTACGAAATGTAAAGTTACTGTCTTATGAAATGTAAAGTTATCATCTTGCACAATATAAAGTCAAAGTCTCATAAAATAAGAAGTTGTTGTATTATAAAATAAGTGGTAAAATGAGTTCACGATAAGATTAATGCAGATGGAAGGTGTTAGTTGTGAAAAGAAGAATTACAACATATCTTGAGTACATGGATAATCTGATTGACAGGGATGATGAAAAGACTGACTGGAATGAGGTGTATAGGCTGCATCTTATTAAGACAGAGTTTTTTCAGCATGAGAGACTAGTGCATCTTCTTGTACTCATGCTCGTTGCACTATTAATGATGGCTACGGTTGCCATAAGTGTTATTTCAGGCTACATATATATGCTTCTTGTTACGGCAGGACTGCTTATTTTGCTGGTGCCATACATTATGCATTATTATTTTCTTGAGAACTCTGTTCAAAAAATGTATGATCAGTTTGATAAAATATATGAGCATGTTAAAGCAGAACAAAATCATCAGGCATAGATAGTCTGATTTAACGTACATAAAAACATTATATAAATGGGGGGATTCTTTTATGGAAAAGATGAATGAAAAGGAAGAAGAGTTAACACAGATATTAAGAAATAGTGATAATATTGTTTTTTTTGGAGGAGCAGGAGTAAGTACTGCCAGTGGAGTTCCTGATTTCAGAAGCTCTGAGGGATTATACAGCAGAAAACTCAATAGACATTTTACCCCTGAACAGGCTGTTTCACATTCGTTTTTTGTAAAGCATACAGAGGAATTTTACGATTTTTATAAGAATAATCTGGTATACCCTGATGTAAAACCAAGCGGATGTCATATAGCTCTTGCAAAACTTGAACAGATGGGCAAGCTGAAGGCCGTTGTAACCCAGAATATTGATGGATTACATCAGGCTGCAGGTTCAAAAGTAGTATATGAGCTTCATGGATCAGTACTTAGAAATTATTGTACAGGATGTGGCAAGTTTTTTGATGACAAATATGTTGTTTCGGCAGAGGGTATACCATATTGTGATGAATGTGGTGGAATTGTTAAGCCGGATGTTGTTCTCTATGAAGAAGGATTGGATGACAGGACTATTAATAATTCTGTTAATGCCATTGCCAATGCGGATGTTCTCATAATCGGAGGCACATCGCTTGTTGTATATCCGGCAGCTGGTCTTATAAACTACTTTAGGGGAAGTAAGCTTGTTCTTATCAATAAGTCAAGAACCTCGGCTGATTCTAAGGCAGATCTGGTTATAAATGATGATATCAGCAAGGTTCTTAAAATTGCTGTTGATAATATATAATAATTAATTGAATAATGGAGAAGTAGTAATGCTAAAGAAGATTTTTATCACCCTTACAATAATATGGGCCATAGTTATTTTCATGTTTTCATCCAGAAATGGTAATGAGTCAACATCAGACAGCAGTCGCTTAGGTATGGAAATATGCAGAATTTTTGTGGATGGATTTGAAAATATGGCTAGCAAAGAGCAGTTTGATCTGGCAAAAAGAATTGATTACCCTGTAAGAAAGGCTGCACATGCTACAGAATATGCTATACTTGGAATATTTATATTTGGAAGTATATATAATGG
>DEDL01000036.1:31144-44342 GCA_002349525.1 Lachnoclostridium sp. UBA2905 | reverse complement strand
CTTTTTAATTGTACTTATGATTGTGGGGAAATTCAGTAATCAAAAGTTATGAGCTGATTACCTGATTCCTATAATCATTTTGACAAAACAAAAATAGCTTACTAATTAAATAATATCTCTTAAAGAAGATTTTCATCGTATGCTGCACGTATTCCGCCAATGAATTTTGGCCTTGTACGTGCTGCTGTTATATTTGCACATCCTATTGTTCTGATGCCAAGGCGTACAGGAACTGCCACAGGCTTAAGGTGCATGCCTATAAGTGTTCCACCTATATCGATTCCGGCATCTGCTTTAATATGCTCAAGTGCAATAGGAGAAGTAAATGAGTGGTAAGCACATGTGGCAAATGAACCACCTGCCTTAGGCTGTGGAACAACATTTACAAGATCATCATATGAATGAAGTGCACCATCAACAATAATTGCCCTGTTAAGATGCTCGCAGCACTGGGCAGCAAGCCTTATGCCAAGAGGATTAGTAACGGATGTGATTCCTTCAAAAAGAGCCTGTGCAACATCGGGACTGGAAAATGTTCCGATTTTTTCGCCAGCAACTTCACTTGAAGAACAGCCGATTACAAGAAGACTTCCCTTAGTGAGCTTTGCAATCTTACAGAGCTCTTCTGTGGCATCATGTGCCTCGATTTTTATCTTATTTAAAAAGTCATTGTCAAATTCTGTAGTTGCCATATGGTTGGCAGCTATTACGTGTTTTGTTGATTTAGTTTCTTCCATAATATATTCCTCCCATAATTATAAGAATCAATTAATTATAAGAAGTAATTGTTGAAGTAAATTTACTGATAATTATTTCTGATATATACTGATTCTTGGATCTTTAAATATAAGATTATATACAACAGGTGCCAGAATAAGTGCAAATAATCCCTGAACCAAATTGCCTGGAATTCCAACGGCTGCCCCAAGTCCATAGCCGACTACTATTGCTTCGTATGCGAAATAACCGGCAACCATTACTATTTCTGCTACAAAAGCAGAAACTATTGATGCAGCGATTTTTCCGGTTTTTAATTTTGAAGCTAAGAAGTTGAAAATGTAATATGCAAGGACTGCCATGATAAGCTTGATTATAAATGTGGCAGGAGCGTAAATCATATAACCTGATATTACATCAGAAAGCATAGATCCGATTCCGGCTGCAAGACCACCATATACTGGTCCGAGACATAAACCTGCAAGTATAACAAAGCAGTCACCCACATTCACATATCCATTGGTAGGAGTTGGTATCTGAATAATAAGAGTTCCAATACAAGCGAGTGCTGCAAAAAGTGCAGAAAGTGTAATTCTGTAAGTTCCTGTTTTGGTAATAATATTAGATGTAGCTGATGATTCTTTCATAATTTTTCCCTCCAGTTTTTTTATATCAAATTATATTCACAACTGATATTGATACAATGTTCATTTTGATATAAATTTATAATACCAGATTAGGAAGGATCAAGGCCTAGTTGGCTTCAAATGAGTCGTAAAACTTATTGAAGGTATCTTTTAACTTGTCAAATGTAGGTACTGTTGTAACAAACTGTACAAGATAATATGAGTCACCGCGTTCGCTTGCATATGCAGCATATTTGTATGTTGTATCATTAATTTCCTTGTCCCAGGAAAAGAATCTGGTGTTTTCATTATATTCTGATACATCTGCTTTAATCTGTGACTTTGTCATAATATTATTCACATAATCATCCAAAGAAGAAAGGGACCCGTCTGCAGCTGTAACCTCATCTTTTGTTTCCTTCAGGAAGAGACCTATACAGTAGTTTGAGCTTACATACATATCAAAATTATCAAGCTTATCTGTTGAAAAATCTTCGTTAAGGGTTATTTTCATATCATCTGTTGAAAATTCCTTTTCTTTGTCAGAAATGTTTATATCAACATCTTCAGTATCTGTAGAGGATGCTCCGGCATCTTCAGAAGATTCTGTGTTGCTTTTATCTGTATTATTTTCAGTATTGCTTCCACATGCTGTTAATGAAACTGAAAGTGCAAAAATAAGAGCAGCAGAGACAATTTTTCCGGTTATCATTTTCTTAGATTTCATCTATTACATATCCTTTCACTATATCATGCTGAAAATTCAAATCACACACTAGTATTATTTGTAGGCGATTTAAATATATCGTATTTCATTAATGAAGATATGTCAATATTTTTGCTGGATAAAAGGAAGGCATTGTGATAAAATGATAGACGTTATTGTACGAAAGGAAGAAAATTATGTTAGGTTTTAAGAATTCATTTGTAAAAAGGTGTTTTTGTGTCGGTCTTAGTGCATGTATGCTGGCGTCTGTGTCTGGTGATCTGCCTGGATATGTGGTTTATGCTGGCCAGACAGAGGATAAGGAAGCTGATATTGTATGCGACAGAGCAGTGTCTGATATTCCATCAGGTAATATTGATTATAAAAGATCTGTTACCTTGTCAACTGCAACAAAGGGTGGAAAAATATACTACACTCTTGATGGAAGTATGCCGGGAGAAAATTCCATATTATATAATGAAGCTATAAAATATGATGAATTGAAGAAAAATGCTGTTTTGGGTACGGGTGGGGATGATGACGAGATAACTGAGCTTAAAACAGTATGTATACTTGAAAAGAATGGTAAGAAGTATTATAGCGATGTAACTATATATGAATATACATTTTTTGAAAAAAAGATTAATGCATATGAGATAAATGTTCCCGGACTTTTCAGGGAAAAAATAGAGAAGGATGGTGAATGCGATTATTATTCATTTTCATTGAATAAGAGAACAGACATGACATTTACTCTTGATTACAGTGAGAAAAGTTTGTGTGGACTTACTCTTCTTAATAAGGATATGAATGTACTTGCAACATCAGAATATGGATATTCCCAGAAAATATCATTTGAGCTTGGGGAAGGTGAATATTATATAAAGGTTGATGGTATTTCCGGATGTGATAATACAGGATACACATTAAGAGCCGGTACTACAGTGGATAATACAACTGGCAGTGTATATGGTGACAGGAGTGCACTTCCTTCAGTAGAAGAGGTTTTATATGTTCCTGAAGGTGAGGATATATATGAAGAGGCTGTTAAGAATTATATTTATACATATGGAGCAGTAAGCTGTACCGTTAGTAATAAGGGAAAGAATGAATATTATGTTCTAACGGGCTGGAATGATGATAATTTCATATGTGCAGATGATGAAGAACTGAAAAAGGATATGGTCATCAGTAACCATGTTCCCGGAGGATCATTTGCTGTTAATTCCGACTATAATATGAAGAATTATGAAGACATATTTGGTGATATGATAAATCCAATTACAGATATTGAAAAACATTCAGGACTTACCGGAATGAGCAGAATATACACAGCAGGGGATAAGGGGGCAAGGATTGATGCCGTTTCATTTTCTGCAATGACTGCAGGCATTCCATATATAGTTGAGGTAGTAGCAGAGGGAGTCAAATCAAGGGTTGCCTCAGGAACAACAAGTCATGCCGGAATCAACAGTGTTATGTGTGACGGTAAGGTTAATGTAGCAGCGGGAAAGTCATTTGAAACAATTGTATGGTTCTATTCATTTGACAAATATGATGTTCCTTTAGAAAAGGTGGATGATGGTTGTGAGGCCTATATAATTACCTCGGAGAGTAGAAAAAAAGTGTCTGATCAAGGGATTGCTCCGGATATTCTTGTATATGCAAACCACAATGATAATTTTCTGAATGACAAGGTAAAAATGCTTTTTAGTGGCAATGCAGTTTGGGATGCAGGAAAACCTGAGATAAAGAATTCATTTACTGCCCTGCCAAAACAGTATAATGGTAATGATGCTTATGAAAATATTGGAACTATATTTGGAGACAGCTTTGATCTTACCTATGCTGCAAAAGTAAAGGATACACTCAGGGAAATGTATCCTGATATTAAAAATGAGGAATTAAACGACAGGATTTCGGCTGTAAGAGCCGGAGAAATTGCTGCCTGGGTCAATGTGCATAAGAAGAATTATCAGTTGTTTAACAGGGCAGATATTATAGTGCTGTCAGCAGAAAGCCAGATGGATGTTAATATAACAAGCACCAGTGGAACTGATATTGTGCTGGCGGCGTCATTAGGAAATAATGTTGATGATAATTATATTGTCTGGAAGATAAGCGGTGAATCAGATATATACAATGCCAGAAGAAGTGTGAGCCGTTCAGGAGAGAATGTAACTGTTTGCAGGGTTAAAAAGAAGGGTAAGATTACAATTACTGCAGCTGCAAGAAGTAATCCTGGTCTTTCAAAAAGTGTAACGGTGAATATCAGTAAGATAAACACCAATAAGGTTACAGACAGATCCATGCACATTGTAAAGAAGATAAGCCTTAATAAAAAATCAATTGTTATGAAAAGAGGCAAAAAGAAAAAGCTTAAGGTAAAGGTTACACCTTCTAATGCAAGCAATGCACAGATTTCATGGCAGTCTTCAAATAGAAAAGTAGCAGTTGTTAACAGAAAGGGAGTCGTAACTGCAAAAAGAGGCGGGAAGTGCTATATTACAGCTATAAATGAATTCTCAAGAAAATCAGCAAGCTGTAAAATTATAGTAGGCTACAGTATAAAATATCATCCAAGAGGTGGTAAAAATAATTCGAAAAACCGCAAGGCATATATGCGAGGGGATCATTTTAAACTTAAAAATGCAAAGAGACCGGGTTATATATTTCTTGGCTGGTATTCGAAAAAATCTCTTAAACCAAAATACAGAGTTAAGGCAATTAAAAAAACAAGGCATAGAGATTATGTTTTATATGCAAAATGGCGTAAAAAGAAGTGACATTTCATTGATTTTTAGTCTGAAAAAAGGTATTATGTAAGGAGGGCAAAAAGCCTGTACATAATAGCCTAATTTTTAAATTATAATGTCAGGAGAATACATAATTATGAGTAATTCAAAGATAATGCTTGGCAATGAAGCAATTGCCAGAGGAGCGTATGAGGCAGGGGTTAAGGTTTCTGCGGCATACCCGGGAACACCAAGTACGGAAGTAAGTGAAAATATTGCAAAGTATGATGAAGTATATGCTGAATGGTCACCTAATGAGAAGGTAGCTATGGAAGTAGCCATTGGTGCTTCACAGGCTGGTACAAGATCAATGGCTTCTATGAAGCATGTTGGTCTTAATGTTGCAGCTGATCCATTATATACATGTGCTTACAGTGGAGTTAACGGAGGTCTTGTTGTAGTAGTGGCTGACGATCCCGGAATATACAGCTCACAGAATGAGCAGGATACACGTATGGTTGCCAGGGCTGCAATGGTTCCTGTAATTGAACCTTCAGATAGTGAGGAAGCAAGAAAATTTACAAAGCTTGCCTTTGAGTACAGTGAAAAATATGACACACCTGTAATATTAAGAACTACTACACGTCTTTCACATTCACAGGGTGTGGTTAATCCCGAGGACAGAGTATGTCCGGAGGATAAGGTATATGAACATAATTTTGCAAAGAATGTCATGATGCCTATGAATGCTAAAAAGAGACATATATTTGTTGAAGAAAGACTTAAAAAAATGGCAGAGGATGCCTGCCATATGGAGATAAATACAGTATCATACAATGATACATCAATAGGTGTTATAACAAGTGGAATAGCCTATCAGTATGTAAAGGAAGCTCTTCCTGAGGCATCTGTGTTAAAGCTTGGACTTGTTCACCCATTACCTGAAAAGCTTATTAAGGAATTTGCTTCTAAGGTTGATAAGCTTATTATTGTTGAAGAACTTGAGCCTGTTATAGAAGAACAGGTTAAGTCCTGGGGAATAAAAGCATCTGGAAAAGATTTATTTACTGTTCAGGGAGAATATAGTGCCAATATGTTAAGAAGTGTCCTTAATGGTGATGCCTGTGATATTAAGAAGGCAGCAGATGTACCTGCAAGACCACCTATCCTTTGTCCGGGATGTCCACATAGAAGTGTATATTCTGTTCTTAAAAAACTTAAGTTACATGGAGCAGGAGATATTGGATGCTATACACTTGGAGCTGTTGCACCTCTTAATGTTGTTGAGACAAATGTATGTATGGGAGCAAGTATCTCTACATTACATGGTATGGAAAAAGCAAAGGGAAAAGATTATGTGAAAAACTGGGTTGCTGTAATTGGTGATTCTACGTTCCTTCATACAGGAATTAATTCACTTATGAACATGGTTTATAACAAGGCAACAGGAACAGTTATTATACTTGATAACTCTACAACCGGTATGACAGGTCATCAGGACCATCCAGCAACAGGAAAAACACTTAAGGGCGAGACAACATATATGATTAATATATATAATCTTTGCAAGTCAATTGGTGTTGAGAATGTTTATGAGGTTGATGCATTTGATATAGATGAGCTTGAAAAGGTTGTTAAGAGAGAAACACAAAGAGAGGCTGTATCAGTTATTATAGCCAAGTCACCATGTGCACTTCTCAAGTCATTTGTTCCAAAAGGAAAATGTTTTGCAATTCCTGAAAAGTGTAAAAAATGTGGAGTATGTCTTGTGCCTGGTTGTCCTGCTCTTACAAAGAATGAGGATGGAACAGTTACAATTGATGAAACAATGTGTAACGGCTGTGGCTTGTGCATGAAGAGATGTAAGTTTGATGCCATTGGCTTTGAACCACGCAACAAGTAAAATTTGAATATTAATATTAGCAATATCATTTGGAAGTAAAGATATAAGAAGATATAAACTGAAAGGAAAGAGTAAGCTATGGAAACAAAAAATATTATGATTGTTGGAGTTGGTGGACAGGGAACACTCCTTACAAGCCGTATCCTTGGCTCGATTACAACAAAAGCCGGATATGATGTTAAACTGTCAGAGGTTCATGGAATGGCACAGCGTGGCGGAAGCGTTGTAACCTTCGTTCGTTACGGAGACAAGGTGAATGAGCCTATCGTTGAAGAGGGACAGGCAGATGTACTTATAGCCTTTGAAAAGCTTGAGGCTATGAGATATGCTCATTTTCTTAAAAAAGACGGAGTTATTATTGTAAATGATTATGAGATTGCTCCTATGACAGTTGTAACAGGTAATGCAAAATATCCTGAAAATATTATTGAGACTTTAGGGAAGGAGCATAAGGTAGTTTCAATCAATGCCATGGAAGAAGCTAAGAAGCTTGGAAATACAAGATGCTTTAATGTAATTATACTTGGTCTTGCAGCAAAGAGTATGGATTTCAGCAAGGAACAGTGGCTTGAGGTTATTGCCGAAACAGTTCCGCAAAAGACAATAGAACTTAACCAGAAGGCCTTTATTACAGGCTTTGAGGGGTGAGATAAATAAACCGCGAGGGCGCACATTGTCTGGTAGACAATGGTTTTGCACCAAGTCTCATGTGCGTTTGAATTAAAAGCTTGCTGGCAGACTATGACTGATATAAGAAGAAAAGAGGATAGGGTGTTATGCCAATTACAGAATATTTAGAACGTAACGCAAGAGAATACGGCAATGATGTATGTCTTGTTGAAGTTAATCCTGATATTCAGGAAAAAAGAAGAGTGACATGGAGAGATTATGAGCTTATAGAGCCGGATAAGACCAGTCACTACAGAAGAGAGATAACATGGAGTGTATTTAATGAGAAGGCAAACAGATTTGCAAACCATCTCATTGAAAGAGGTATCAGAAAAGGAGATAAGGTAGCAATTCTTCTTATGAACTGTCTGGAGTGGCTTCCAATTTATTTTGGAATACTTAAGACGGGTGCGCTTGCTGTACCACTTAATTTCAGATATGATTCAGACGAGATCAAATATTGTGTTGAACTTGCTGAGGTAGATGTACTTGTATTTGGACCTGAATTTATAGGTCGTGTTGAAAGAATTGCAGATGATATTATTACAAACCGTCTCTTATATTACGTTGGAGATAACTGCCCGTCATTTGCAGATGATTACTATAAGCTGGTTGCAAACTGTTCAAGTGTTACTCCGGATATTACACTTATTGATGATGACGATGCGGCAATATACTTTTCATCAGGTACAACAGGTTTTCCTAAAGCAATATTACATAAGCACCGCAGCCTGATGCATTCTGCAAAGTGTGAGCAGATGCACCATTCACAGACAAGAGACGATGTATTCTTATGTATTCCGCCTCTTTACCATACAGGTGCTAAGATGCACTGGTTTGGAAGTCTTATTTCAGGTGGAAAGGCAGTTCTTTTAAAGGGTGTTAATCCTAAGACAATTCTTGAAACAGTATCTACTGAAAAATGTACTATTGTATGGCTGCTTGTACCTTGGGCACAGGATATTCTTGAAGCTCTTGATCTTGGTGATGTTAAGTTAGAGGATTATGATTTTTCACAGTGGAGACTTATGCATATTGGTGCACAGCCAGTACCACAGAGTCTGATTAAGAGATGGAAGGAGTATTTCCCAGAGCATCAGTATGATACAAACTATGGACTTTCAGAATCAATTGGTCCTGGATGTGTTCATCTTGGTGTTGAAAATATTCATAAGGTTGGAGCAATTGGAAAAGCCGGATATGGCTGGGAAGTCAGAATAGTAGATGAAGCTGGTAATGATGTGGAACAGGGAGGCGTTGGTGAACTTATTATTAAGGGACCGGGTGTCATGACATGTTATTACAATAATGAAGAAGCTACTAAAGAAGTTCTTAAGGATGGATGGCTTTACAGTGGTGATATGGCGCAGATGGATGAAGATGGCTTTATTTATCTTGTTGACCGTAAGAAGGACGTTATCATCAGTGGTGGAGAAAATCTTTATCCGGTACAGATAGAAGACTTTATCCGTAAATATTATAAGGTAAAAGATGTGGCTGTTATCGGACTTCCTGATAAACGTCTCGGTGAGATTGCAACAGCCATCATAGAGCCTGTAAGAGGTGTGGACCTTACAGAAGAGGAGATTAATGAGTTCTGTAAGGAGATGCCAAGATATAAGCGTCCAAGAAAGATTATATTTGCAGATATTCCACGTAATCCTACAGGAAAAATTGAAAAGCCAAAGCTTAGAGAAATATATCACAGCAGTAATCTTATTGATGATCAGAATAAGAGTTGAAAATTTCTCGTAAAACATATATACTGATTATTATGAATGTTTGTATTCAGATTAATTTTGAATTGTGAGGATATATAATGCGTGTAATAGCAGGTAAAGTTAGAAGAATGACCCTTGTTACACCACAGGGAAAGGATGTAAGACCTACAACAGACAGAATTAAGGAAACATTATTTAATATTATCCAGAATGATCTGTATGATTGTGAATTTCTTGATCTTTTCAGTGGAAGTGGTGGAATTGGTATTGAAGCCTTAAGCAGAGGTGCTAAAGAGGCAGTTTTTGTTGATAAGAGTAAGGAATCATTAAGATGTATTGAATATAATCTTGAACATACAAGGCTGACTGATGAGGCAGAGGTTCTTCCTATGGATTGCCTGCAGGCAATACGTAATTTGTCTAAGAGGAATAAGCATTTTGATATAGTTTTTATGGATCCTCCTTATGAATGTGACTTAGAGGCTCCGGTTCTTGAAGCCTTAGATAAGTCAGGAATAATTGATAATGATACTATGATTATTATTGAAACATCCCTTAGGACTGACATAGAGCAGTGGAATGATAATCATTTTACCATTGAAAGAGTGAAATCATACAAAACCAATCAGCATGTATTTTTATCATATAATATGGAGGGTTAATAAACTATGGGAACAAGTAAGATTGAACAGTTAATTGAGGATATTTTTGATTATGTTGAAGGAGCCAGATCTTCTATTGGTAACCCTAATAAGGTTGTACTTCAGAGAAGTGGTTTATATGATATGTTAGATGAGCTTCGTGTATGTGTACCAGAGGAGATTAAAAAATATCAGAAAATTATTGCTAATAGAGAAAAGATTATAGATGACGCCAATGCCAAAGCATCAATTATAATTGACCAGGCTAATCAGAGGGCTGCAACACTTATAGATGAGAGTGAGATGGTAAGACAGGCCAATCAGCACGCCCAGGAGATTGTTACTGCTGCCGGTGCAGAGGCTAACAGAATTATAGGTGAGGCCAACGAGGAGGCAACTCAGATTCGTACAGCAGCAATTGCCTATACTAATGATCTTATGACTAATGCTGAGAGTATCCTTCAGAATGCATATAAGAATACAAAATCAAGATACGATGCAGTATTTGAAGCTCTTAAGGAAGATATAACAATTGTTCAGAATAACAAGAGAGAATTAGAAAGAGATCTTCCAAGAGAAGTTAATCAGCCAGAGAGTAATGAAGAGCACCCATCTGATGATGAACAGTTAGAGGATCTTCTTGATGAGGTTGATAATATCTAAGTTATGAACATATTTAATGTAAAGCATATTAAGCCGGATATGGACTTGAAAAACAGATAGGTTTTTCCTGATAAGCCACATTTTTTCAGGATTCCGGCTGTTTGAAAATATGCTGAAAAACCGCCAAAGCTACAGAGTGCAGCAACAAGTGCACTCTGTATTTTTTTGCTTTCAAAGGTATATTTTGATAACAAAGAAACCCCGTTTGTGATTTCAAATGAGCCGGCAAAACACAAACTTAAAAGGTTGTCTTCAAATAAATCTGTTATAAAATACGAAAGCATTGAAAATATCATTATATAACATCCTATAACTACCAACAGATTAATACAGTCAGTCATGGTTTTTTCAAAGAATAGGATGAAGTCATGCTTTAAATAGTGATTATTGCTAATTGAATTGTCACTGGTGGCTTTGTTACTGACCTGTATATTTTTATGTTCTTCTTTTGATAACAGTATTGAAATGTAATATATCATGCCTGCAATTATGGAAGATATTATCACAGTGAACCATATTTTATAAGGATTACAAAGACAAAGAAGAGAACCTGTATAGGCGATAAGAAAGCCTGGACTTGCATTATTTGACATAATAAGAAGTAACATTCCCTCCTTGTATGTAAGGATGCCTGACAGAAACTGGTCACATACTGTAATGGCGCCGGTAGGGTATCCGGCAATCAGTCCGGTGGCAAAAGGGTAGAGCTTTAGAAACATTTTTGGACATAAATTTAAATGAAGTATTATTCTTGTTATTAGAAAAAAAGGAAACAATGTGGGCAGGACGCTGTTAAACCACAAAAGAAGACCGGCGCGGGTTCCGGCAATACAGACACCCGGCTTTGCTACAAGTATTAAGAGAATGGAAAATAAAACTATTATATATAATTTGGAGGTATATGTGGACAAGTGCCTGCCTCACAATTGTTTTTATATAATATATTAAAAATCATTCTATAATATTACCATACCTCTTGTATATTCATTTACACTTCCTTTGACAGAATGTTTGTAATTAAAGTGTTTTTCATAAAGAAGCGATGCCTGGATATCTTCTGTAAGCAGCTTTTTTTTATAACCCTCAAGATTATGAAGCATGGAAGCTTTTGTTATTACAGGAACCAAACTCTTATTTGTAAGCATTTTCATGAGGGCAGAGGATGATTTTTTGAAACCAAGCACCCTGATATAAGGAACGTCGTATTTTGGGCCTGATGTGTCTGACTGAGTATCATTTTTTATTCCAAGCATAATATGACATAAGGAGCGCTGTATTCTTGAAAGAGTATATTGTCTTGTTTTAAGATGTGCGGCAAAGTCTGTAAAGCATGTATAATCAGACAGGCTGTTTGATATTCTGTTTCCTAAGGAAGCACTTACATCAAGATAATCATCATAATGCCCATCTGATGCAAGGAGTGACGTATAAAGTGCCATTGAAAAATCATCCGGACATAATGTTTTGTCAAGCATTTTAGAAAAGCCTTCAGGTACAAATGAGGATATTTTGTCATTCAAATGGTTTGTCACGTCATTTTCAGATAAAATGCGCCTTATTGCCGTAGCACTGCAAATGGATTCCTTATCACTTGTGTCTGCATCATGGTAAGCAGATTCACGTCTTACAATATTGAAGGGTTTTATACTGCTGCCACGAAGAGCTTTGATATACTCAATTGCAAGAATGTTGTTAGGAGAAGCAAGCTCAAAAACGTCACTATTAGTTATTCTTGCCAAGGCGGCCTCTCTTGCCTGGGGATAAGTAATTCCTGTTTTCATCAGCTGGTTAATGAGATTGTTAAGGCTGTCATCATTTGCTGATAAAATATCGGCATATAAGGACAGAGTATCAAGAGATGCTGTTTCGCTTCCAAAACAGATGGAATCTATTATGCCGGTTTTCTTCATAATATCACATGCAGCAAAAGCATAGCCTTCTGCACTTGAGGTGGAATATCTTACAGGAATTTCTATTACCATATCAATGCCCTGCATAAGAGCCATAGCTGCCCTGTCATATTTTGAAATAAGAGCTGGCATGCCGCGCTGCACAAATGAACCGCTCATAACGGCAATTACATAATCCGCAGAGCAGACTTCTCGTGTTTTTTCAATATGATATTTGTGACCATTGTGAAATGGATTATATTCGCAGACAATTCCGGCAACCTTCATTAAAATGACTCCTTAAAACTGTAATTATTACCCTATAGATAATATACAATTAGAATACATTATAATCTAAAAAGTTGCAAATTTTTTGTCTTTACAAAATAAAAATCAAGTTGTATAATGGACTATGTTCGTGATTTCGAACGCTTTTTATATGAAGTTAGTTGATATCGTTAGGAGGAAATAAGATGAAAGTTTTGGTTATTAATTGTGGAAGCTCTTCACTTAAATACCAGTTGATTGATTCAGAAACAGAAAAGGCTCTTGCAACAGGAATTTGTGAAAGAATTGGTCTTTCAGGACATTTTAAGTATGCATCAGCTGAAGGAGCAAAGGAAGAATATGATATAGATATGCCTGACCATAAGGTTGCAGCTAAGCTTGTTCTTGACGCTCTTATTGATCCTGAAAAAGGTGTTGTAAAAGATCTTGATGAAATTGGAGCTATTGGACACAGAATAGTCCATGGTGGAGAAAAGTTCTCAGGAGCTGCTATTGTTGATGAACAGGTTATACAGGATATTGATGATCTTAGTGAGCTTGCCCCATTGCATAACCATGGTGCAGTAATTGGTATCAGAGCATGTCAGAACATTGCGCCTGATAAGATAAATGTTGTTGTATTTGATACTGCATTCCATCA
>DEDL01000036.1:729-31082 GCA_002349525.1 Lachnoclostridium sp. UBA2905 | reverse complement strand
TATGGTTTCCATGGAACAAGCCACAGCTTCGTTTCAAAGAGAACATATAAGCTTACAGGTCTTGACCCGGAAAACAGCAAGGTTATCGTATGTCACCTTGGAAGTGGCGCAAGCGTTTCTGCTGTACTTAATGGTAAGTCAGTTGATACATCAATGGGATTCACTCCATTAGAGGGACTTGTAATGGGTACAAGATGTGGAGATATTGATCCTGCTGTTGTTGAGTTCATCTGCAACAAGGAGAATAAGACAGCAAGTGAAGTACTTCTTATGTTCAATAAAGAGTCAGGTGTTTATGGACTTTCTGATGGACTTTCAAGTGACTTCAGAGATCTTGAGAAAGCTGCTAATGAAGGTAATGAGCTTGCAGCAAACGCTGAACATATTTTTGCATACAGAGTTGCTAAGTACATTGGTTCATACATGGTTGCAATGGGTGGAGTTGATGCCATTACATTTACAGCCGGTTTAGGAGAGAATGATAAGAACATCCGCAAGGAGATTTGTGATTATCTTGCATTCCTTGGTGTTAAGCTTGATGAATCAAAGAATGATCTTCGTGGTGAAGAGGTTGTTATATCAACAGATGATTCAAAGATTAAGGTTCTCGTAGTTCCTACTAATGAGGAACTTGCAATTGCAAGAGAAACAGTTGCACTTGTTAGCAACAAATAAAAAAACTGCTTGACAAACCATTGTTCTATCATTATAATAGTACAAGTGTGAGCGAATTAGTGTTTCGTAATTGATTATTAGGAGGTGTAACAGAATGTCAATTTGTCCTAAGAATAAATCATCCAAAGCAAGAAGAGATAAGAGACGTGCTAACTGGAAGATGACAGCACCTAATCTTGTTAAGTGCAGTAAGTGTGGTGAGTTGATGATGCCACATCGTGTATGCAAGAGCTGTGGATCATATAATAAAAAAGAAATTCTCACAACAACTGAGGAAGCATAATTTTGTATTTGGTGTAATTAATGGTAGGTTCTGTTCCTTTTGGAACAGAACCTATTTTAGTATAAGGAGAAACTCGTATGATAATATATAATACTGATTATAAAAGAGAAAATATGATATATCCCGAGCTGGAAAAGTGGCAGTTTTACCCTTTTAATGAGTATGATATTAAAGATATGTGTTTTTTTGATATTGAAACAACAGGACTTTCACCGGAAACATCCAATATATATCTTATAGGTGCCGGATATTATACTGAGGATGGTTTTAATATAATACAATGGTTTGCTGATGATTATAAGAGCGAAGAAAATATTCTTAAAGAGTTTTTTGATTTTATATCAGATTATAAGGTTATATTTCAGTATAATGGCAACACATTTGATATACCTTTTGTAAAAAAGAAGGCAAAACAGTATGGAATGGATATTGAATGTCTTGAAGGGTTAAAAAAACTGGACCTGTATGTTATGCTTAGAAAATATGCGGGCATGTTGGGACTTTCTGATAAAAAGCTTAAATCCTTTGAACAATATGTTGGCCTTATAAGAGAGGATGAGGCTGATGGTGGCATACTTATTGACGTATATGTTAAGTATATTCATAACAAATTAATGGGAAAAGACGATGAAACCATGCTACATGAGCTTTTACTTCACAATTATGAAGATGTATTTGGCTTGTCACAGGTTGCATCCCTTTTGTATCTTAAGGATTTTGAAAAGCTGAATGTAAGCTTTGAAAACTGTAGTTTGAAGGATACGGAGCTTGTTATAAGATATAAGTGTTTTGTGCCCTATAACTGTTCATTTTGTGTAAATGATACTATTGAAGTTTCATGTGAAGATAATGAGATTATAATAAGGGCCAGATTATTTAAGGATAGCTTAAAATATTATTTTAAGGACTATAAGGACTATTATTATATGCTGGAGGAAGAAACTGTTATGCATAAAAGCGTGGCAGTATATACGGATGCCTCAGTCAGAAGAAAGGCAAAAAAAGCCGAGTGCTTTGTTACAAAGGATGGCTTATATCTGCCAGTATTTAAGCCGGGAGTATTTTCAGATAATTACCATATTTTCAGAAAAGATTATACAGCAAAAGACTACTATATAGATATGGATGATGTAGATCTTAAGGATGATGAATTTATGTGTGATTATTATAGACAGGTTGTAAATTCCATATAATATATGTTATCTTATTATTTGAAATGTATAGAAATGGGGGATGTCTTTTGGATATAAATGATAAAATAGATAATGTTAATTCTCATGAAAAACATGTATCTAAGGAGAAGAAAGAACTCAGACGTGATTATAAGGAACAAAAGGATCACCTTAAAGCTGAGTATAAAGAAAATAAACAGAATATCAAAAATCTAAAAGAGTTATCCATGACCAATGTTAAGGGAAGAATTAAGAATAATCTCAGTGGCTTTCTTAGATTTGTAGTTATTGGAATGCTTATACTTGTTCAGGTTTTATTTATATTGTTTCTTCCAACACTTTTAAGTAAGTACTGGGGACTTTTTTATATTGTCCTTGAGATATTCAGCTTCTTTGTTGCGGTGGGACTTACCAATGCAAGTAAGAATACTTCTTATAAGGTCTCCTGGCTTACGATTGCCCTGCTTTTCCCCATTTCGGGACATATCATGTATTATTTGTGGGGCAGAAAGAGTACAAGAAGACGTCTTATCAGAAATACTATTGATAAGTTCAGGGAAACCTACAAGTATTATACAGAAAGAGAGGGAATCAGGGAGAAGCTTAACAGTATTGAACCACGAGTTAAACGTATTTCCAAGTATATAAGTAATGAGCATATGCCTTTATTCGATAATAATAAAATGAAATATTATTCTATGGGCGATTATGTCATAAAGGATATGTTTGAAGATATGACCAAAGCGAAAAAGTATATTTTTCTCAATTTCTTCATAGTTGCTGAAGGAGCACTATGGGATATCTGCCATGAAATTCTTCTTAACAAGGTTAAGGAGGGGGTAGAGGTAGTATTTATATACGATGACTTTGGGGCTATGCTTCGTACTGATAAGAAATTTGACCAGAGATTAAATGCTGAAGGAATAAAAACCATAGTATTTAATCCTATAAAACGATATACAGACAGACTTATTATGAATTATCGTACCCACCAGAAAATAGTTGTCATTGACGGTGAAGTTGGATATACCGGAGGCTTTAATATTGCAGACGAGTATGCAAATCTGATAGAGAGGTTTGGCGTATGGAAGGACTGTGGTATTAGAATTGAAGGTGAGGGTGTATGGGGACTTGCCATGACCTTTATGCAGATGTGGAGTATAAGCTGTCCTGATGAGCTCATTGATTTTGATAAATACAGGCCTGACAGGGAGTTTCAGTTAAATGATGAGTTTTGCCACGTTCTTGCAGATGGCCCTATCAAATCAGATGATAATGTTATTGAAAGTGTATACAAGCAGATAATAACCAATGCAGATGAATTTGTATATATTATGACACCTTATCTGATTCTTGATGAATATATGATAGGTGCAATAACAGAAGCCCTGAAAAGAGGGGTGGATGTACGCCTTATTACCCCAAACATTCCGGATAAAAAAATTGTCAAAATGCTTACTAATTATAATTATGGGGCACTTCTTAAGCATGGTGCCAAAATATACGAATATACACCTGGCTTTATCCATTCAAAGGTTATATTAAGTGAGTCATCAGCAGTAGTTGGTACAGTTAACATGGATTATAGAAGCTTTTATCTTCATTATGAGAATGCATTGTGGATATGTAACACAGATGCCATGACCCAGATAAATTATGATTTTAAGAAAACTTTTGAAATAAGTCACGAATATACGCTTAAGGAATGGGAAAACAGACCGTTTATATACAAATTTATGCAGCCGGCACTTAATATGTTTTCGACACTGGTATAATTATAAAAGAACAGACTGAAAGGGTTATATTATATGATTGCTTATGTAAAAGGTACATTGGAGTACATTTTTGAAAATGAAATAATTGTTGAATCAGGTGGAATTGGTTATAAAATTATGGTTCCTGCCTCTGTCATTGACGGTCTGCCACATACCGGTGACAGAGTATGTATACATACTTATATGAATGTTAAGGAAGATGCCATGCAGCTTTTTGGGTTTCTTGACAGAGACGATCTTTCAATGTTTGAAAAGCTTATTAAAGTTAATGGAATAGGTCCTAAGGGCGCCCTTGGCATATTATCTGTTATGACACCGGATGACCTTAGATTTGCCATATTATCCGAAGACGTAAAGGCCATATCAGGAGCACCGGGAATTGGTGCCAAAACTGCTGGAAAGGTTATTCTTGAGCTCAAGGACAAGGTTGACCTTGAGGATGCATTTGAGAAAAAGCTTCAGAATGTTAATAATAAGACAGACGTCTGCAAAGCAGGAGATGAGGTTTCTTCTATGATAAATGAGGCTGTTGCAGCGCTTGTTGCACTTGGCTATTCAAAAAGTGAAGCCACAAGAGGGGTAAGAAGTGTTGAGATTACAGAAGATATGGACGTTTCAAAACTGCTTAAGGAAGGATTGAAGAGAATATGACAAAAAAACGAGTCATTTCAACTGAATTAATGGAAGAAGAAGGCAGGGTGGAAAACAGTCTTAGGCCAAAGCTTTTATCTGAATATATTGGTCAGACCAAGGCAAAGGAAACCCTGAAGGTATATATAGAAGCTGCCAAAAAAAGAAATGAAGCCCTTGATCACGTTCTTTTATATGGACCGCCGGGGCTTGGAAAGACAACCCTTGCAGAGATTATTGCCAATGAAATGGATGTTAACCTTAAGATAACATCAGGTCCTGCTATTGAAAAGCCTGGAGATATGGCAGCAATTCTCAATAACCTTGGTGATGGCGATCTATTATTTGTTGATGAGATTCACAGACTTAACAGACAGGTGGAAGAGGTCTTGTATCCTGCAATGGAGGATTATGCAATTGATGTTGTAATTGGAAAGGGCGCAGCTGCCAAATCCATAAGACTTGATCTTCCAAAATTTACACTTGTTGGTGCAACAACAAGGGCTGGTATGCTTACAGCTCCCTTAAGAGACAGGTTTGGTGTGGTTCACAGGCTGGAATTTTATTCTGTGGATGAGCTTATTGCAATTATTAAACGTTCAGCAAGAGTGCTTAATATACATATAGATGAAGAAGGAGCACATGAAATTGCAAGAAGGTCAAGAGGAACGCCGCGTCTTGCAAACAGGCTTCTTAAGCGAGTAAGAGACTTTGCACAGGTAAGATATGACGGCAATATTACAGGTGAGGTTGCAATATTTGCTCTGGATTTACTTGAAGTGGACAAGTATGGGCTCGATAATACAGATAGAAATATAATTATGCAGATGATTAATAAATTTGCCGGGGGACCGGTAGGTCTTGAAACACTTGCAGCAAGTATTGGTGAAGACTCTGGTACTATAGAAGACGTGTATGAGCCGTATCTTATACAGAACGGATTTATTGCAAGAACTCCAAGGGGAAGAATTGTGACAGATCTTGCTTATCATCATTTTGGCTTGAAATGATGGCATTATAAAGTCAAAACGAGTTTAAAGATTTTATCAGAATGATAAATAAAAAGCCAGTATACTAATTTAAACATGCCTTAATTCAATTGTTGTTTACATTTATCTGCCAATATACTATAATGATTGAAGCAGATCTTATCTCAGTTGAGAAGCCTCCCGCTCCTGCAGGTGGTGAGTAATAACAAATCTTTTTCGGTGAATGTATGGAGGAATTGTAATATGAAACAGAAAAATAATATTGAGGTTTTAATTGGTGGTAACCGATATACTCTGGGAGGATATGAAAGTGAAGAATGCCTTCAGAAAATTGCTTCATATATCAATTCAAAAATTGCCGAGACAGAAGAGAATGCCGGTAATATGATGAATCCAACAATGAAAAACTTACTTGTTAATCTTAATATTGCAGAGGATTATTTTAAGCTGAAGGAACAGTATGAAGATTTGAAGGCTGAGAAGGAAGAGAATGATAAACTCATGTTTGAACTTAAACATAAGTTAGCTTCCATGAGCAGTGATATGGCTAAAAAAACAGAAGCAGATAAAAATCAGAGTAATGCTTCTAATAATATGTATAATAACAACCACTATATGGGAAAACGTAAATAACAGATAGTCATCTGCAGAATACGATTTATCTCATGTGCGTTCGGCTTGAAAAATAGTATATTTTAATACATAACAAAAGCTGTCACTTGTCTGACAGCTTTTGTATTACTGAACAAAGGGGGGGAGAGATAATATGAATAAACCTGAAATTTTGGCACCGGGCGGTTCAAAGGAGGCAGTATATGCTGCAATAGCTGCAGGCTGCGATGCAGTTTATATGGGTGGAAAGAGATTTGGAGCCAGGGCATTTGCTGATAATCCGGACAATGATGACCTTTTGGAAATAATGGATATTATTCATATGAATGGCAAAAAGATATATCTTACTGTCAATACAATACTTACTAACAGGGAATTTACAGCACTGGATTCATTTATTAATGAGGTGTATAGAGCTGGTGTTGATGCTGTTATTGTGCAGGATACAGGTGTTTTGAAATTTATTCATGATAATTACCCGGGGCTTGATATTCATCTTAGTACACAGATGTCTGTTCTTGACGGAGATATTGTTAACAGACTCTCAGAATATGGTGTGACAAGGGTTGTACCTGCAAGAGAGCTTACTCTTGAAGAGATAAAAAGTATAGATGAAAAGTGTGATGCAGAAATAGAAGTGTTTGTGCATGGGGCCTTGTGTGTCTGCATGTCAGGTCAGTGTCTGATGAGTTACCTTATTGGTGGCAGAAGCGGTAACAGAGGCGCCTGTGCCCAGCCTTGTCGTAAGAAGTATTCTTATAATGGTGGTAATAAGGAATATTTTTTTAGTCCCAGGGATCTTTGCGCCCTTCCTTATATACCGGACCTTGTTAATGCAGGAGTTGATTCATTTAAGATAGAGGGGCGGATGAAAAAGCCGGAGTATGTTGCCCTTACTACCCATATGTATAGAAAATACAGGGACATATTATTTGATGTTGGACAAGACAGATATAAGAATGAAATCATTGTAGGTGCTGAATATAAGAAGGATATAGAACACCTTATGGATATATATAACAGAGGTGGTTTCACAGCAGGTTATCTTCTTGATTCAAAGGTTACTGATGACATATTAACTAAGAAAAAGGCCAATCATACCGGAGTAGCTGTGGGTAAAATGGCAGAGACTAATATAATAAAATTTGAAAGGAACGTTAATCCTGGAGATGTACTTGAAATTCGCAATGAACAGCTTGAAAAGATACATGAGCATACCTTGAAGGAGGGCGGTCTAAAAACCCTTAAGATCAACGCAGGTTACAATCAGAAGAATATAAAAAAAGGTTATGAGGTCTATAGAATAAGGAATAACAAACTTATTAATGAGATTAGTGAGAGGTATCCCGGCATAATCTCAAAGGTAAAAATAAGGGGAACATTTACAGCATATGAAGGAGAGAATATGACTCTGTCTTTAGAGTGCAATGGAATCTATGGTGCTGTAAGTGGTGATATTGTCATGCCCGCAAAGAATAGCAGTGCTGATGAACAGAGCGTTAAAAAGAAAATAATGGTCTCAGGAGATTCGTTGTTTGAATGGGAAGAGCTTGATATATATATGGATGAAGGCATATTTCTTCCAGGCGCTGCCCTTAAGCAGTTAAGACGTGATGCCTTTAGTGATCTGTTTAACAAGCTTAAAGAGTCATTTAGAAAAAATGATATTCCTGAAAAACCGGATTATTACACTGAGGGCCTGATTTCTTCTGATATAGTAAAAAGGAATTTTACATCATTTGATAAAGAGTCATCCTGTAATAATGAATTTATAGCAGAATGTCGTACCAGGGAACAGTTCCAGATATTAAATGAGCACAGGGGCTTAGATATTATATATTATCATATGGAGGATTATGATAGTGATGAATTAAAGGATATTGTATTTAAGTCTAAAAAGCCATTATATTTTGTTATGCCAAGAGTGGGAAGAAAAAATATTATTGACTCTCTTGAAAAAACATATGATATTAAAGGTATTATAAAGGCTGACAAAGACCATATTTTGAAGGGCTTTGTTGTAAGCAGTCTGGAAGAACTTGTATGGTTTAAGGACAATTGTGGTGACGACATATATAAAGAGGCCGGATTAAGTGTACGAACAGCTGATAATATTTATGTAAGAAATATTTTTGCCTATTCATTTCTTATAAATGAGGGGGTTAGCCACTGCTCACTTTCACTTGAGATGAATGAACATGAATATGAGGACATGAAAGGTTTAAGTGGTGATGTACTTATATACGGAAAGCCTTCAGCAATGATTATGCTTAATCACTATGGTGAAGGTGGCAGTGTTCTTGATGAATATGGTAATGTATATGATATTATTGACCACAAAAAAGCCGGATACGTTGAACTTCTTAATTATGAAGCTATTGATAAATGCAGCAAAATCAGTGAATATACAGGTTTTGATAAGAGAATTCTGTTTACAAGAGAGAATGCTTCACAGACGGAAGATGTACTTAGGAGGTGTGGCTTGTAGTGAATACCATTGCAGGTTTATGTGGTTATATTGTAGTTATACTGCTTGCAATATATACACTCTATTGTTTTACGGTGTTTAGGAGAAAAGACAGGGAAAAACAGAATAAGATATTTGCTAAACAGAAAATGTGTATGTTTCTAATGCATTTTATATGCAATGTATTATTGTTTGTTGTGGATTTTGACAGTCGTATTATTATGTTGTACGGTATAGAGCTTATATTCTTTTTATGTATTATGAAGCTATATGAGATAATATACAGGGGATTGTCCAAGCTTGTTCTTAATAATATAGTTCTGCTGTCTATGGTAGGACTCATTATGTTAAAAAGAATAAAAGTTGAATATGCGGCAAGACAGCTTGTCTTTATTGTTGCGGGACTTGCCGTATGTCTGTTGGTTCCCCTTATTATCAAAAAGTTCAGGTATTTTGGCAGATTCGGATGGCAGTATGGATTTATAGGAATTATAATCCTGGGGGCACTGCTTGTTGTGGGTGTTGAAAAATATGGTGCAAAAAACTGGCTTAGCATTGGTGGCATATTAATACAGCCACTTGAGTTTGTTAAGATTATATTTGTATTTGCAATAGCTGCCCTTTTGGCAGGCAGGCCTTCCTTCAAGAAAATTGTAGCTATAACTGCCATGGCAGCAGCACATGTTCTTATACTTGTACTTGAAAAGGATCTGGGAGGTGCGCTCCTTTATTTCCTTACATATCTTGTAATACTTGTTGTGTCAACAGGTAATGTTTTATATCTTGTGGCAGGACTTTTTGCGGGAGGTACTGCTTCTGTGCTTGCTTACAGATTATTTGCCCATGTAAGAAGGAGAGTTCTTGCCTGGAGAGATCCCTGGGCTAATGTAGATGATGCAGGTTATCAGATTGCCCATTCCTTATTTGCAATTGGAACAGGGGGCTGGTTTGGTATGGGACTTGGAAGGGGAATTCCTAAAATCATTCCTGTTGTTGAAAGTGATTATATATTTTCTGCAATATGTGAAGAGCTGGGCGGAATATTTGGAATATGTCTCATAATGGTTTATGTCAGCTGCTTTATAATGGTTTCCAATATTTCCATAAAAATTGATAATCTCTTCTATAAGTTTACTGCCCTTGGTCTTGGAATAATGTTTATGTTTCAGGTCTTTTTATCAATTGGGGGAGTTACAAAGCTTATACCTTCAACAGGAGTAACACTTCCCCTTATAAGTTATGGTGGAAGTTCTGTGATAAGTACAATTCTTACATTTTCCATAATTCAGGGTATGTATGTTCTTTACGGAAGCGAGGTGGATAAGGCTGATGAAGCAAAGGAAAAAGCGCATGAAGGAGAATAGGAATATTGCCATAGCATCATATCTGTGCCTTATTATTTTTGTTGCACTTATAGGAAATCTTATTTATTTTCTTGCCAGTGATAATTCAGTAATATTAAGTAATGCCTATAATTCAAAAAGACAGGACCTTTTAGCCCAGGGGACAGTTAAGGGCAGCGTTTTGTCTGAAGATGGACAAGTGCTTGCAGAGACAATTACTGATAAAAAAGGAAATGAACACCGTTATTATCCATATAAAAATATGTATGCCCATGCAGTCGGATATGTTGACAACGGAAAAATGGGGGTTGAACGGGACTATAATTATTATATGTTAAGATGCAATTCAAACCCTCTTATAACTGCCCTTAATGAAATAAAGGGTGTAAAAAATAAGGGTGATAACATTGTAACAAACCTTAATTCCAAAGTTCAGAAGGCAGCATATGATGCTCTTGGAAACAGAAAAGGTGCAGTAATTGCCCTGAATCCGGATAATGGTAAAATACTTGCCATGGTATCAAGACCTGATTATGATCCCAATACCATAAGTAAGGACTGGAAAAGTCTTATTGAGGATAAATATGATGAGTCAAGGCTTCTTAACAGGGCAACGCAGGGATTATATCCACCAGGCTCAACATTCAAGCTTGTAACTCTTCTTGAATATATAAGAGAAAATGGCGGTGGGGATGCTTTCTCATACAAATGCTCCGGAAAAGACGTGATTAATGGAACTACTATAAAATGCTACAAATCCAAGAAGCACGGCGAGGAGGATATAAAGAAGGCCTTTGCAAAATCCTGCAACTGTGCCTTTGCAAATATTGGTGCATCCCTTAACCTTGACCAGATGAATTCATTTGCCCGGACACTTTTATTTAATGAGGATATAGATTACCAGTTTGAATATAAAAAGAGTTCATTTAATCTGTCCTCAAAAAGTGATAATGATGAAGTGGTACAGACAGTAATAGGTCAGGGAAAAACTATGATAAGCCCACTTCATAATGCACTTCTTGCAGGCATGATTGCAAATGGCGGATACCTTGTAACTCCATCGCTTGTTGACAGAGTAGAAACTGCTGAGGACAAGAGAGTTGTCAGAACATTCAAACAAAAAGAGAAAGTAAATGTTTTGACAGAAAATCAGGTGCGTATTGCCTCTGAATGTATGAAGGAAACTGTAAAGAGTGGAACGGCGACTTCCTTAGCCGGTAAAAAATATGAGGCAGCAGGAAAAACAGGCTCGGCAGAATTTGATAAAAGCGGGGCATCTCATGCCTGGTTTATAGGTTATGCTGAGTATGAAGGTAAAAAAATAGCAGTCAGTATTATAGTTGAAGGCGCTGGTACCGGAAGTGATTATGCTGTGCCTGTTGCAGGAAAAATATTTGATGCTTACTATTGAAAAAAAACAGTATTTTATGATATAATTATGTCAGTTTTAAGAACACACCAAGGTTATATATTACATTGTATGTGATATGTAACTGTATCAGGAGGTTTTGCAATGATTGAAGCAACAAGCTGTGGTGGTGTGGTAATTTTCCGTGGCAAGATTCTTTTGCTTTATAAGAATTACAGGAACAAGTATGAAGGCTGGGTTTTACCTAAGGGAACTGTAGAAAAAGGCGAAGAATACAAGGAAACTGCAATTCGTGAAGTTAATGAAGAATCAGGCGCAGAGGCATCAATTATCAAGTATGTAGGAAAAAGTCAATACTCATTCAGTGCCCAGAATGATACGGTTGTCAAGGATGTACACTGGTATCTTATGATGGCTGACAGCTACTACAGTAAACCACAAAGAGAAGAATTCTTTGTTGACTCGGGATTTTATAAGTATCATGAAGCATATCATCTGCTTAAGTTTATGAATGAGAAGCAGATTCTCGAGAAAGCATATTCAGAATATCTTTATCTTAAAAAAAGTAACCTTTGGGGCAATAAAAAGTATTTTTGACAATTATTTATAATAATGTCACTTAAGTAAAGGACATCTCACCTGGTGTGGGATGTTTTTTTACTTGAATGAAATGTAGAATACAATTATAATGATAACGCATGATACAGGTGTTGCATCATATGCGGAAAGAAGATTTGAAATTGTAGACGGGGAGTTAAGTGCCCATTAAATGAAAGAAGGTAATTAAATATGGCAAGTCAGTGTGATATGTGCACTAATTATGTTTATGATGAAATAGAAGATTATTACTATTGTAACGTCAATCTGGATGAAGATGATATGTACAGATTCATGAAGGGAAGCATGGACAGCTGCAGTTATTTTACACTTGATGATGAGTACAGCATTGCAAGAAAACAGTAAATTTTTATCTTTTGGTGTTGAAAATGTACAATCTATCTGCTATAATACTGTGCGTAAATGTAATAATAACTATTTAGTTTTTCGGAGGTAATTAAAAATGGGAAAGAACATTGTCGTAGGACAGTCAGGCGGACCAACAGCCGTAATCAATTCTTCGGTTGCAGGAGTTTATGCACAGGCTAAGAAGCTTGGAATTGATAAAGTATATGGAATGGTTCATGGTATTGAAGGATTTCTTGAGGATAATATCTGTGATTTAGATGACTATCTTGCAAACCCAACAGGAGTTGAGATGCTTAAGAGAACTCCATCAGCATTTCTTGGTTCATGTAGATTCAAGATGCCACAGATCGAGGGTCATGAAGACGTTTATGAAAAAGTATTTGAGATCATGGAGAAACATGACATTGATTATCTTTTCTACTGCGGTGGTAATGATTCAATGGATACTGTTAAGATGCTTTCAGATTATGCAGCAGCTCATGGAAAGAACCAGAGATTCGTAGGTGTTCCAAAGACTGTTGATAATGATCTTCCTATAACAGATCACTGCCCAGGATATGCTTCAGCAGCAAAATATATTGCTACATCTTTGAAAGAGATCATTCGTGACAACTCATCATTTGGTGTTAAGAAGCCTACAGTTGTTATCGTAGAGATCATGGGACGTAATGCAGGATGGCTTACAGCTGCAGCTGCACTTTCAAAGACAGCTGACTGTGAAGGACCAGATGCAATCTACCTTCCAGAGAAAGTGTTTGATATTGATAAATTTGTTAACAAGGTTAAAGAACTTGCTAAGACTAAATCTTCAATCGTTATAGCTGTATCAGAGGGTGTTAAGCTTGCTGATGGACGTTATGTATGCGAAGTTGGAAGAGAAGTTGCAGTTGACGCATTCGGTCATAAGCAGATGTCAGGAACAGCTGCTAAGCTTGCTGAAACAGTTGCTGCTGAGACAGGTCTTAAGACTCGTGCTATTGAGTTCTCAACACTTCAGAGAGCTGCTACACATATCGCATCATTAACAGATATCAACGAGGCATTCCAGGTTGGATGTGCTGCTGTTGATGCTGCAGAAGCAGGAAAGACTGCTATGATGATTACACTTGACAGAAATGGTGATGATCCATATCAGTGTGGTACAAGCGCACATGATATTCATGATATCGCTAATGTTGAGAGAAAGGTACCGGATGAGTGGATTACAGAAGATGGAAGCAATATTTCAGATGAATTTGTTAAATATGCTAGACCACTTATCATGGGAGAACTTACTCCACTTTACGTTGATGGACTTCCAGCTCATCTCGTAAGAAAATAATTCATAATAATCATTTTGATTAAATATATTTAAAGGAGATATAATTATGGCATTAGTAACAACAAAGGAAATGTTCAAAAAAGCTTACGATGGCGGATATGCTGTTGGAGCATTCAATGTTAACAACATGGAAATCGTTCAGGGTATTACTGAAGCTGCCGGAGAACTTAAGAGTCCTGTAATTCTTCAGGTTTCAAAAGGAGCTCGTGCGTATGCTAACCATACATACCTTGTAAAATTAGTAGAGGCTGCTGTAATTGAGAATCCAGATATTCCAATCGCTCTTCACCTTGATCATGGTGATTCATTTGAAATTTGTAAGAGCTGTATCGATGGTGGATTTACATCAGTTATGATCGATGCTTCTTCAAAGTCATTTGAAGATAATATCGCACTTACAAAGCAGGTTGTTGAATATGCTCACGCTCATGGAGTAGTTGTTGAGGCAGAGCTTGGAACACTTGCAGGTGTTGAAGATGAAGTAGCAGTAGAGGCAGGTCATGAGAGCTATACTCGTCCAGAAGAAGTTGAAGAGTTTGTAGACAGAACAGGATGTGACTCACTTGCTATCGCAATCGGAACATCACATGGTGCTTACAAGTTTACAGCTGATCAGTGTACAAGAAACGAAAAAGGAATTCTTGTTCCACCACCACTTCGTTTTGACGTATTAAAGGGATGTATTGAAAAATTACCAGGATTCCCAATCGTTCTTCATGGTTCATCATCAGTTCCACAGGAATTCGTTAAGATCATTAACGAAAACGGTGGAAAGATGCCAGATGCTATTGGTATTCCAGAGGATCAGCTTCGTGAGGCTGCTAAGCTTGCTGTATGTAAGATCAATATCGATTCAGATATCCGTCTTGCTATGACAGCAGTTATCCGTCAGCACTTCAACGAGCATCCAGATCATTTCGATCCACGTCAGTATCTCAAACCAGCTCGTCAGGCTGTTAAGGATATGGTTGCTCATAAGATCGTTAACGTTCTTGGAAGTAACGGAAAAGCTTGATTATAATCATGCAGAATATATTTGATGTAGAAGCAGTTATTTATGATAATTAATATGTGAATACATTATGGAAGGTGTGTACAATTTTTGTACACACCTTTTTATTTTGGGAGAAATATGTTATTATAGGTACTGTCTTATTATGTAAAGTAGAAATAGGAGAGAAAATATTATGTATGATTATTTGATTGTGGGAGCAGGGCTCTTTGGTGCTGTATTTGCCCATGAGATGACAGCAAAAGGTAAGAAGTGTCTTGTAATAGATAAGAGAGCTCACATAGGTGGAAACATATATACTGAAGAAATAGAGGGTATTAATGTTCATAAGTATGGCGCACATATTTTCCATACCAGCAAGAAGGAAATATGGGATTATGTAAACAGATTTGCCACATTTAACAGATATACCAATAGTCCGGTGGCAAGATACAAGGATGAAATATATAACCTTCCTTTTAATATGAATACCTTTAATAAGCTCTGGGGAGTTATTACTCCACAGGAAGCCAAGAAAAAAATAGAAGAACAGGTGAAGGAGGCTGGTATAGTTAATCCTTCTAATCTTGAAGAGCAGGCCATTTCCATTGTTGGAAAGGATATATATGAAAAGCTTGTTAAGGGTTACACAGAGAAGCAGTGGGGAAAGAGAGCAGATGAGCTTCCTGCATTTATAATTAAGAGACTTCCTGTCAGAATGACATATGATAACAATTATTTCAATGATCTATACCAGGGAATACCAGTTGGTGGCTATACACCAATGATAGAAAAATTGCTTGAAGGAAGCGATGTGTTACTTAATACGGATTATTTTGGTGACAGGGAAGCATTTAACAATAAGGCAGAAAAGGTATTATTTACAGGAATGATTGATGAGTACTTTGATTATTGCTTTGGAGAACTTGAGTACAGAAGTCTCAAATTTGAAAGTCAGGTGCTTGATACAGACAATTATCAGGGCAATGCTGTTGTTAACTACACAGAATATGAGGTACCATACACACGTATTATTGAACATAAGCATTTCGAGTATGGTACACAGCCTAAGACAGTTATAACAAAGGAATATCCTGCCCAGTGGAAGCATGGCGATGAGCCTTATTATCCAATGAATGATGAGAAGAATAATGCTTTGTATGAAAAATACAAAGAGCTTGCCACAAAAGAAGACAAGGTCTTATTCGGCGGCAGGCTCGGAATGTATAAGTATTACGATATGCATAATGTTATTGAAGAGGCACTTAAGCTTTCTTCGAAGTTTTAAGCTTTTTTGTAAGTTTTAGGCTTTTTTGATGGTGTGAAGGTTATCATAAGTTTTCCAACACACATCAGATAAGCGAATGCAAGTAGTGACTGCATAGGAATGAATGTAAATTCAGTTAAAGTTGATATTAAAAATGAGGTGATTAGTAGCATAGGGAATGCTGCTGATTCTCTTTTTGTGTGGAATTTTACATAATATGCAATTGAGTATATAAAGGTCAAAACACATAAGAGAATATATAAAACTGCTGACAAAATTCCGTAGGAATATGCTATCTGAATAACATTGTTATGGGCATGTACAACATATGAACCATTAACTTTTTTGCCATAGAGATGATGCCCTTTGAAGTTCAGCTTCTTAATATAGCTTTTGTATATGCTCCAGCGGCCATTTAATATTGAATCAAGACCTTCTCCATTAGTTATGGAATTGATAAGCCGCTTGATTGCAGATGGCTCATCATCCATTGTACTCATGGACTTTTCTATGTCGCTTTCAAGAGCATTTGTTGTTACATCAGGATTGCCTTTATATGTTTTAGAAGCGTCGGAGGCGGCAAGGCAAACCTTTGTCCTGCTATCAATAGCCGTAAATTGTCTGTCTCTTTCAAATACAACAGGTCTGTTAATTATGTCTGGCAGGTTAGTGAGTAAAAGCATTGATGCAAAAAATGCCACTGTTGCAACTATAATTGCACTGACTGCGTATCTTAAGACAGGAATACCAGACTTTCTTGAAAAAACAAGTCTTAAGGCAAACCATACTATAGTAATCAGTCCGATTGTAAAAAATGATGTTCTTGCGCCTGTCATATACATGAACATGGCAGCGACGCCGAGTTCTATACTTATTACAACTGATTTTTTAAGGCTTAATTTTCTTTCCATAATATTGTCAAGCTTCGAAATAAGACATGCCCAGACAGTAATTATATACAGCCCGTATACATTGGGATTTGATGAAAGCCCTGAATAACGAATTCCTTGTGTAACCGGTCTGAATAAAAAACAGAAAATGCTGGCTGCAATAAAGCTTATTTCAATTGAAAGAAGAAAGGCTTTGAAAATGACATCCTTATTTTTCGTATCAAATCTCTGCCATATTATATAAAAGCCTGTGAACAATATAAGCAGTATAAGACTTAAAAAACAATATTTTTTGAAGACCAGGAGGTCTGATATAAGCATCAGTACACACATGCCTGTCCATACAGAAAGTAACAATGGATTAAGCCTTATGGTTCCGGTCTTATTATTTTTGGTGGTTTTTGCCATAAATGGTCTGCAGTGACTGGCGGTAATAAGAATTAGTGCAAGCATAAGTATCACAAACACGCTTGAATAAAGTACATAATTCTTTTTTATAGCATTAATTCTTACTACCATTTCTAAAAAAATGACACCTAAAAAGGGCAGTAACAACATATATAAAGAAAGTTTTTTGCTCGTATTTTTACTGGTATTCATATTAAGTCTCCCAATTATACATATACTTTAAATGGAAATTATACCTTGAAATGAAATTTTCTTCAATAGTAGTGTGGAAAAATAATTGTTTTATTCCAAAAAATTCAAAATCATTTTAGATTTTCATTTTGAAAACTATTGAGAGAGTTTATGCCATGTGATATAATTGATGACGAATGTTTGTTGCAATTTAGCAGCAGATTTTAACAAATTAAGATACGAGGAGAATATTATGGTTAAATTAAGTAATGGAGGAGCTTACCTCATTAATGGAACAGAAGTTGTTGAAGATAGTAGTGACGCTTTGGCAGCTGTAGCTTCTAAAACAGGTTTTTTGGGAACTAAGGAAGAAGCAGCTAAGAATTCTATTGCATATTCTATTTTAGAGTCACATAATACATCAGGTAATATGAATGAGCTTAAGATTAAGTTTGATAAGCTTACATCACATGATATTACTTTTGTAGGAATTATACAGACTGCAAGAGCATCAGGACTTGAAAAGTTCCCTATTCCATATGTTCTTACAAACTGCCACAACAGTCTTTGTGCTGTAGGTGGTACTATAAATGAAGATGATCATATGTTTGGACTTACATGTGCCAAGAAGTACGGCGGAATATATGTTCCACCTCATCAGGCAGTTATTCACCAGTTCGCAAGAGAGATGCTTGCAGAATGCGGTAAGATGATTCTTGGTTCAGACAGCCATACAAGATATGGAGCTCTTGGAACAATGGCAGTTGGAGAGGGCGGACCAGAGCTTGTTAAACAGCTTCTTGAGAAAACATATGATGTTAAGATGCCAGGTGTTGTAGGTATATACATGACAGGTGCTCCTGCTAAAGGAGTTGGACCTCAGGATGTTGCACTTGCTATTATCAAGGCTGTATTTGCCAATGGATATGTTAATAACAAGGTAATGGAGTTTGTTGGACCTGGAGTTTCATCACTTAGTGCTGACTTCAGAATTGGTGTTGATGTTATGACAACAGAGACAACATGTCTTTCATCAATCTGGAGAACAGATGAGAAGATAAAAGAATTTTATGATATTCATGGAAGAAGCGAAGCATACAAGGAGCTTAATCCAGGTGATGTTACATATTATGATGGAATGGTTTATGTTGAGCTTGATAAGATTAAACCTATGATAGCAATGCCATTCCACCCAAGCAATGCTTACACAATTGAAGAGCTTAATGCTAACCTTATGGATATTCTTGATGACTGTGAAAAGAAGGCTCTTGTCAGTCTTGATGGTCAGGTTGATTACACTCTTAAGGATAAGGTTCGTAATGGAAAGTTATATGTTGAGCAGGGAATTATCGCAGGTTGTGCCGGCGGTGGATTTGAAAACATCTGTGATGCAGCTGATATTCTTAAAGGAAAGAGTATTGGTGCTGATGAATTCACACTCAGTGTATATCCAGCCAGTACCCCAATTTATATGGAGCTTGCCAGAAATGGAAAGCTTGCTGATCTTCTTGAAACAGGTGCAATTGTTAAGACTGCATTCTGTGGTCCTTGCTTTGGTGCCGGAGATACACCTGCTAACAATGCATTAAGTATCAGACATTCTACAAGAAACTTCCCTAACAGGGAGGGTTCAAAGCTTCAGAATGGTCAGATTTCATCTGTTGCCCTTATGGATGCACGTTCTATTGCAGCAACAGCAGCAAATAAGGGATACCTTACAGCAGCAACTGATCTTGATATGGAATATACAAATCCTAAGTATCATTTTGACAGTACAATATATGCAAACAGAGTATTTGACAGTAAAGGTGTTGCAGATCCTTCGCAGGAGATTAAATTTGGTCCAAACATTAAGGACTGGCCAAAAATGATAGAACTTACAGATGACATTATGCTTAAGGTTGTATCAGAGATTCATGACCCTGTAACAACTACAGATGAGCTTATTCCATCAGGTGAGACTTCATCATATCGTTCAAATCCACTTGGTCTTGCTGAATTTGCATTATCAAGAAAGGATCCTGCATATGTTGGAAAGGCAAAAGAGGTTAACAAGATTGAAAAGGATCGTCAGGAAGGAATCTGTCCTTGTAAGTCAGAATTTGCAACTGCATTTGATGCTGTAAAGGCCGATTCGAGATTTGCAGATATTGACCCTGCAAAGGTTGGACTTGGAAGCACAATATTTGCTGTAAAACCAGGTGATGGTTCAGCCAGAGAGCAGGCTGCATCATGTCAGAGAGTTCTTGGTGGACTTGCTAATATTGCTAATGAATATGCAACAAAGAGATATCGTTCAAATCTTATTAACTGGGGAATGCTTCCATTCATATATGATGGCAGTGATAAGGAACTTCCATTTAAGAATGGTGATTATATCTTTATTCCTGGTATTGCCGAAGCTGTTAAGACAGGCAATGATGATATTAAGGCATATATCGTTAAGGAAGGAAAGCTTGTTGAGTGTAAATTCAGCCTTGGCAGACTTACTAATGATGAAAGAGATATTATCCTTAAAGGATGTCTCATCAATTACAATAGAGGTTAATTGATTTAAAATCATATAAATATGAAACTATGAAGCAGCATATGTCTGGAGTTACTTCAGATAATATGTTGCTTTATTTTTTTTTGTGTGATACTATAGACAACGAATTGAATACAAAATGAATTACAATCAGATTATGGTCAGCACATTATGGCGATAATAGCAGGTAATGTGAGGATAATAGGGAATCCGGTGAGAACCCGGAGCAGTCACCACTACTGTAACGTGGACAATAGGCGGTCATTTATATAAGCAGGAAGCGCAGCGGATTGCGAATGTCATTTATGCCACTGGCGAATAGCTGGGAAGGTGCCGATTTGGATGATACGGAGTCAGGAGACCTGCCATAGCCTGAACGGAGTCTTTTTCCTGGGTGAGGGAGAATTTCTTTTTTTGCAAATCGTTTTAAACTGGGATTATTTTGTGGAGACATTTAATAGTCTTTGTTTGTGTACCATTAAATTGAGGTAATGATTATGAATGTACATCATATTTGTAAAAATAGAATATTAAACCTTATTCTGGCATTAGTGATAATGGCAGAATTTTTTTTGTTGCAAAATAATGTTATATATGGTGCAGATAGCCATGACAGTGGTAAAACATCCTATATTCAAAGTGTGGTGAAGGATTCTCTGTATAATATTAATTATGATAATGATCTTCTTATCAATAGTGGAACAACTAATACTGACTGGATATTTTTTACTCTGGGCTGCTACAGGCGTCTTGTGACAGATGCTCATTTTGATGATCTTATAGACCAGTATCTTACAAATATAAATGAGTACGTAAGCAGTAAATATAGGGGGAATAATAAGCTTCACAGAATTAAAGCAACGGAATGGCACAGGATAGCACTGGCTGTAACGGCATGTGGAGGCAATGCCTTACAAACAGGCCTTAGTCCTGATAATAAACAGATAGATCTTATTGCAGATGGAACATATAACTGTCTTGTGGGTGCTCCATGGAGACAGGGAATTAATGGCGGAATATTTGCACTTATAACACTTGATAGCAACAATTATCAGATTCCCGACAATGCCACCTATACAAGAGATGACATTATTGATTATATATTGTCAAAGGAGCTTGACGAAGGCGGTTTTGCTCTTACTGGAGATGAGTATGACGTGGATATCACTGCAATGGCAATACAGGCCCTTGCAAAATATATGAAGGAAAGAAGTGATGTTGGCGAGGCAGTTAACAGATCACTTCAGCTTTTAAGCAACAGATTTAAGGAAACAGGGGATTTTGGCAATGCAGAGAGTAATGCCCAGGTGCTTTTAGCCCTTACGGCATTGAAAAAAGATGTGTGCCATGACCAGTCATTTATATCAGATACAGGTCATACATTAATTGATGCAGTAATGAACTATTATGATAATTCTTCATTAATGTTTAGACATGTAAATGATGGAACAGATAATTTTATGGCTACTACACAGTGTCTTTATGCCTTATGCGGCTGGCTGAAGGAAGATATGAAGGGCGGCTGGCTGTATGATTTTACTAACTCAAATGATGAGCCTGGGGAAACTGTAAAGCCGACAGAGACAGTTAAGCCTGTAGAGACAGCAAAACCTGCAGAGACAATAAAGCCAATAGAAACAGTAAAGCCTGCAGAAACAGTGAAACCTGCAGAGACAATAAAGCCGACAGAAACAGTGAAACCTGCAGAGACAATAAAGCCGACAGAAACAGTGAAACCGGCAGAGACAATAAAGCCGACTGAAACAGTGAAACCGGCAGAGACAACAAAACCAACTGAAACAGTGAAACCTGCAGAGACAATAAAGTCAACTGAAACAGTAAAACAAACAGAAAAAGCAAAGCCGGCAGCAACTGCAAAGTCAGTAAAGACATATAAAGAGGTAAATGCTGCTAAAGCGAAAAAGACAGACAAGCCTGCACAGACAGACAGGCCTGTAAAAGCATTTAAGGCATTGAATAATACTATAACTGACCTTAAAATGCAGGCAACTGCAAAACCCTCAGATAAGGTTAAACAGCATAAACATTCATTACAGCATAAACACACATTAGGTGATGAGGTAATTCAGTCAGAGTATGCAGTTATAGCATCTGACAAGCTTAATAGAATTCTTGGATGGGACGTAAACCTTCAGCTTAAGTGTGTGGATGAAGCTTGCAATGAATTATACAGTGTTACAGTAAATGGAACTGATATTTCTGAAGAATTAGATAATGATGTTGATTTAAGCCTTATTTTGCAGGGAGAACATGAAGGTGATATTGCTGTTATAAGTGATGATGCTTTTGTATTTACAATAGGAAATACTGGTAAAAGCTTTGTGACATCATTTTTCAGCTTCAATACAGGAATCGCTGATGGAGAATATCTTTTAATGAAGTATTGCCTGGATGAAAAACCTGAATTTATTAATAAGGTGAAAATAAGCAAGGGATTATTTGAAGGAATAATATATGAAGCCGGAGAATATTTCCTGTGTAAAAATGTTCGTATGGCTGACAAAAAAGAAAATGTGGCAATAGATGTTAGAGGGGATTCTGACAGTACAGACAGATCATTTCAAACAGACAGTGCAGATAATGTAAGTGATGCAATGTCAGAAAATGATGTGACAGGCTTTAATAATACGTACATTTTATATGTGGCAGGTGCAGTAATAGCAGTAATTGTTGTATGTAGTGTATTAATAATTGGCTGGAATTGTAAAAAAGAAAGGCATAAAGAGGAATAAAGATGTTTAAGTTATTAAAACAGAAAAAATACAAAAAAATATATATCAATTTCATTTTATGTATGATGCTTTTATTGCTTTCAGCATGTGGTAGGGAAAAGCCGGATGGTGTGACAGCTGATATTGCCAATGATAAAGCTACAGAGTCAGTGGCTGATTCAGGTGAGGATGATAATTCCACAGAAGATAATTATCTAAGTGTGGACACGGTCGATGGCACTAGTGAAAATACTGATAAATATAAAATTGATAATAACAATGAAACCACTGGTGGGAAAAATAATTCTGAGGAAGCAGACTCTGGTGAGAGTACAAAAACAGATAAGGATAATAAGACAGATAGTGCGAATGCAGATAAGGATGAGATAGCTGACAGTAAAGAGAATATAAATTCTGACAGCAGTAAAACCGATAAAAGTAAAACCAATAATAAGTCTGACAAAGACAAAATTAATTCCTCAAAAAAGGATACTTCCTCTGATAAATCAAATGAGAATAATCCAGGCAATCGTATTAATAACAGTTCTGCTAATAATGATTCATCAAATGCTTCATCAAATAGTAGTCCTGCTTCACAAAATGCTTCTTCAAACAATAGTCAGATAGAAAACTCTAATCCGGCACCTGTTGAACCAGAGGATGCTGTAGTTGATAAAAAGACTACATTGACATGTTCATTAAGTATTGACTGCAAGACAATTCTTAATAATATGGATAAGCTTGAGAAATCTAAAAAAGGTCTTGTGCCTAAGGATGGTATGTTATATGAAAACAAAACAGTTACCTTTAATAAAGGGGAATCGGTTTTTGATGTGCTTTTAAGAGTTTGCAAAGAAGAGAAGATTCATATGGAATATGAGTTTACTCCTTTATATAACAGCAGCTATGTTGAAGGAATAGGAAACCTTTACGAATTTGATTGTGGTGAGCTTTCCGGCTGGATATATGAAGTAAATGACTGGATTCCTAATTATGGAATGAGCAGGTATCAGCTCAATGACAAAGACATTATACGAATAAGATATACCTGTGATCTTGGAAAAGATGTAGGATTTGAAATGAAGGAGTAGTATACATTGGCTAATCAGTTTGAACGATGGCATCCACTGACTCAGTTTATATACTTTCTGACAGTGATAGTCATTATGACAGTAAAACTTAATCCTCTTATAACTCTTGTAACATTTTTTGGTCTTGCACTATTGGGATTTCTCATAGCAAGGGGAGACTTTCTTAAAATGTCCGCAAGGTTTTTTCTTCCGGCTTCACTTATTGCTATAGTAATTAATCCCTTATTTTCACATGAAGGAGCAACAATTCTTGCCTATTTTCCAGATGGCAATCCATTTACTCTGGAATCTGTCTTATACGGAATTGCCAGCGGACTTATGATATGTGGAATGTGTTTTTTGTTCTATTCATTTAATACGGTAATGACATCGGACAGAATTATGTATCTGACAGGGAGACTGTTCAGGACACTTTCACTTATTATTTCAATGACACTCAGATTTATTCCGGAATTTAAAAGGCAGCTTGATAAGGTTAAAAAAGCCCACAGATGTCTTGGATTAAAACAGAGCAGGTTAAAGGACGGTATTGACATAATGAACAGTATGATTATGTGGTCCTTTGAAAAGTCCATTGACAGGTCTGATTCCATGAGAGCAAGGGGTTACGGCATAAGGCGAAGAACTTCATTTCACATATTTACGTTTACAGTAAGAGATATATATTATATTGCACTGATGCTTATCGTATCAGGATGGTATTTAACAATGTTATTTACTGAAAATATATATGTGACCTTTTATCCCCTGTTTTATTATGGGGGAAACCTTATTTTAAGTATAATAAGCTATGTTTTGTATAGTGTACTTGTTCTGCTTCCATCAATAGACATTATCCTGGAGGAAATAAAATGGAAATCATTACAGTAGATAATTTCAGCTTCAGATATCCTGATAGTAAAAATGATTCGCTAAATAATATTAATATAGGTATAGATGAAGGGGATTTTGTCCTGATATGTGGTAAAAGCGGATGTGGAAAAACAACACTTGTTAAAAATCTAAAGCCTGTAATGATACCAAATGGTACATCATCAGGCAGAATCCTCTACCGGGGAAAAGACATTAATACACTGTCTCCCGAAGGAGCTGCAATAAATATAGGCTACGTCATGCAGGATACTGATACCCAGATAGTGACTGATAAGGTATGGCATGAGTTAGCCTTTGGCCTTGAAAATATGGGACTTGGCAACAAGCTTATAAAAAGACGTGTTGCAGAGATATCTAATTATTTTGGAATAACAGAATGGTTTGATAAGAAAACCAGCGAATTATCTGGTGGACAAAGACAGATTCTTACACTGGCTTCAATAATGGTCATGAAGCCTGAGGTTCTGATTCTTGATGAGCCTACATCACAGTTATGTGAGGTTGCAGCAAGTGAGCTTGTGTCAATTCTTAAACGTATAAATGAAGAATTGTCAACTACAATTATTATGATAGAGCACAGGCTTGAAAATGTTTTTTCAGTGGCAGATAAGGTTTTATATATGGAAGCTGGAAAGGTAACAGCCTATGGTGCAACAAAAGATGTAGCAGCTATAATGGCCAAAAGCGATTATATAGATGCAATGCCTGCTTCAGCAAGAATTTATAAGGGAACAGGCCTTCATGGTGGAAATATTCCCCTTAATATACGTGACGGAAGAAGATATGTTAAAAAGTATTTTGTGTCAGGTTTGGAGAAAAAGAATTTTGATGAAAAGGATTTTTGCACAGATACATCATTTTTGGGAAAGATACTTAAGGATAAAAAAGAAAAAAAAGAAGACTGCATTATATCCTTATCAGAGGTAAGCTTCAGGTATGAAAAGACAGGTGCCGACATAATAAGCAATTTAAGTATGAATGTAAGAAAAGGCCTGATAACTACTGTTGTTGGTGGTAATGGCTCTGGTAAGACAACGCTTTTATCTGTTATGGCTGGATTGTTAAAGCCATACAGGGGGAAAATTAGAACAGAAGGTAAAATTGCAATGCTTCCTCAGAATCCTGAAACCTTATTTTCAAGGGACAGGGTTTATGATGAATTAAGTATGGTCTTTTCAAAAGAAAATGACAAAAACCTTATTCATAGGCTTGTTTGTGATATGGCAGAGAAATTTGATATTGAACATTGTCTTGATATGCATCCATATGATATGAGCGGTGGAGAAAAGCAAAGGACTGCCCTTGCCAAGCTTTTACTTACAAGTCCAGAGCTTCTCCTCTTAGATGAACCTACTAAGGGTTTTGATTATTATCACAAGAAAAAGCTTGGAAGTATTTTAAGAAATCTTGTATATGAGGGGATGACAATTCTTATTGTATCCCATGATACAGAATTTACAGCGAAATATTCAGATGTCTGCATGATGTATTTTAATGGTGGAATTGTCTGCAGGGGAACGCCCTTTGATGTCTTTAAAGGAAATAGTTTTTATACTACAGCGGCGGACAGAATTGCAGGAGATTATTTTGGTAACGCACTTACTGTGGAGGATGTTATAGAAGAATGTTTGAAAATTACTACCTGATATCCTGTATCATTATAATTCTTTCATTTATTCCATTTATGGTAATGCTTGAGAGAAGAAAGCCCCATGCAAGAGAGATTATGCTTGTTGCGGTTTTGGTAACAATTACTGTTTTGTCAAGGGCAGTGTTTTTTATGATTCCATTTTTCAAGCCAATTCTTGCCTTTGTTATTATCAGCGGAATAGGACTTGGTGCCAGAACAGGGTTGCTTGTGGGCACTTTGTCAGCATTTATATCAAATTTTATGTTTGGCCAGGGACCCTGGACCGTGTGGCAGATGCTGGCACTTGGCCTGTGTGGTTTCCTTGCAGGACTTATTTTTTCCGGGAGATATGATGAGGGAAAGCTTCATACGGTTTTGGTGTGTATATTTGGTTTCATTGCAGCTGTAGTGATATATGGTGGAATTATGGATACCTATACAGCACTTTTATATATGGGAAATATGACTAAGCAGTCCTTTTTTGCAATATATCTAAGCGGACTGCCGGTAAATCTTATACTTGGTATTTGCACAGTCTTATGTCTTGCACTTTTTACAAAAAGTATGGCGAGAAAATTAAGACGTGTTAAATATAAATATAATATGTAGGCCTGGCCTACAAAAACAGGAGGAAAAAGATGAAGAGAGTAATGAAAAGAATGCTTGCATTTATGCTTGTTTTTGCAATGACAGTGTTGATGCTGCCGGCAGATACAATATTTGCAAGCGAAACAGATGGAATGACATATGATGATAATTATGTCGTATTGTCAGTAGAGGGATTTGCTATTAATGAGGGCTTTTATATAAGACCGCAAAAACTGTCCTATAACGAGATTAAGGATGTGTGGCAGCAGGCAGGTAAGGATATAGATTTATCAAAGCTTACCGCATCACAGGCTACATATGCATTCTTTAAGAAGGCAGGGATTGAAACAGATTCTACAGCAGAAAAATATTATGCAACTAATTTTTACCTTGACAATATAAAAGGTATCAGACCTGATGGCAGTGACCTTGGAGAATTTGATGAGGGATCTACATCAGGATGGACAATAACTGTTAACAATTCATATATTAATACTGGTGCAGGAAGCTATCAGCTTAATGGTAATGATGTAATCCGTTGGCAGTATGTTACTGAATATATACCTGATATGTTTGAAAAAGTACCTGTTAACAGAGGTGATATGTATACATTTTATGCTGAAAACAGAAAAGTAATTGATTCAGATAAGGACTTGCTTGCCAAAACAGATGCAATTATATGCAAGGAAGATGCAAGTGATACAGATATAAGTAGCGCATATTCACTTTTGAAAAATAAGGTGAATGAAAATCGTGAAGTAAGTGTTAATATCGAGATGAATTCAATGTCACGTTCCATGAGCATGACAGATATGGAAGGAAAAAAGGTAGAAGTATCTGAGGAAGCATATGATGCTTCAAAGTACACATATACAGGTGTAAATGTTAAACCTGGTGATTATTATGTAACTGGTTATGCTAGTGACGGAGCTGTTAATGGTAAAGTAAAGCTTCATATTGATAATACCGAAGGTGCAACATATACATTCCAGACTATAAAGGGCTTTGCCTGCGGTAATAAGGACTGGATTGAAGGAAAGGATTACACTTACCAGGCATCAATTATTACTGCTGACAGTACAGAACGTGAATTTGAATATGGTGTGGTTTCAGCTACAAATTCAGCAAAAGCAGCAATATGTATCTCTGGTGATACTATTGTTCAGAAGGTAACACCACTTGGTGATAAAGCAGAAACATATATGGAAAATTCCAATTCAAGGACTGCAACCTTTAATGCAACCTTAAGTGCAGTTTCAGCCGTTGAAAAGAGAAATGTGCATATTACTGTTCCTGCAGACGCAAAGGTTTCTTCAGGTAAATTAACTTCATACTTTATATATGATGAGATTCCTGTAAATAAGGTTACAACAGATAAGGCTGCAGGAACATCAACATATTATTTCACCTGGGGTTACGGAAACGATTATTATTACAAGGTTTCAATGGATAATGCAGTAACATACTGGAACTGGGCCAAAGTAACAGCTTACAGTGAAAATATGGATTATGCACAGTATAATGTCAGCGCTGAAGATATATATCTTAATGACAGTGATTTCACATCAGAAACAGTAATTGATGATTTTAGCCAGAACAAATATGATGTGGCTGATCTTTATATGAATGTTAATGAAAAAGGTTTCATCAACATGAATGCCGGAGATACATTCAGACTTGAAAACTACAGAGTATGGCAGGCAATTGAAGGCATTAATAATGCAAAATCTGCAGAGCCGGATTTCCATTATACAGTTATAGATGAGAATGGAAATATCAATAATGATGTAATAGATATTAAGCCATCTTCAAACAGTGCTGTATGTGATATTACAGCAAAGGCTGAGGGTAATGTATTTGTACTTGTAACATATGATGCAATGATAAATGCACAGGGATGGACTTACAAAAAGTTTAGTGCTATCTGGCCTGAAAATACAGGTGTATTTGCAGTATCAGTAAATAAGAAAAATGATATTGACGCATCATTTACTATAAATGAGGGTCTTAACAAAGCATCAAAGCTTGCAGGAGATAATCTTGATGCAGAGCTTGACGTATTATATTATCTTAAGGGAGAAAATGGTGCTTCATATTCATTTGATGGTGAAGAAGGCTTAAATGTCAGCCTTATGAGACCTTCATATGAGAATGGAAAGCTTTGTTACAAGGGATTTGAAAATACAAATGTAACAGCTGAAAATGGAAAATATACAATAAAAGGACTTATGCAGGGACCTAACATTGTCAGACTTGAAAAAGATGGTAATGTGTCTTATCAGATTATAAGAGCTAAAGAGGTTTCATATACAGTAACATATTACAATAAGGAAGGTGCTGAAATAGACAAGTCTGAACTTACAGCAGGTGGAAGCATAGGCCTTACCTTTGGTGAAGTAAAAGAAACAACAGGTTCAAATGAAAAGGTTAAAAAAGAAATCAGTCATGGATTATATATACCAGCTAATAAGCTTGCAGGTATATACAATATGTCAGGAACTACAGTTTATACAGATGAAGCCGGCACTCAGTATAAGAGTAAGCCAAATCAGTATCAGTATGCCAACAATTATGATGCCCAGACTTTAAAACTCAAGGTACCGGATAATTATGAAGATACAGCTATAACATTTAAGGGTGTAATCTCAATGGGTGGATATGGTTCCCGGTACGGAAGTCACAGACTTCTTACTCATGAGAATGGAAGAACAGCACAGTTTGCAGCATTACCTTATACTGCTTCAATGGGCAGACTTCCAGAACTTACATTTGCGGTTAATCAGAACGTACATGTTCAGATACGTGATTATACAGCCATTGAAAATGGTGTAGAGGGAGCATCTGATACAGGTATTATTCTTGATACAGATGTTATGGCATCTACTGCAGAGGAAGCATTTGTTAAGGCATGTGACAAAAAGTCAATTCCATACGAAATGAACAATGGTTATATTTCATCTGTTAATGGTCTTGGAGCCGTAGCTGATAACCATTTGTCCGGCTGGATGCTTGCTTATAACAATGATGATTATTCAAACTGGGGATTAAATTTCCTTACAATTAAAAATAATGATGTTCTTTCATTGGATTACACTCTTGATGGAGGAGCAGACCTTGGTGCTTCAACTGCAGGTCTTCCAACACTTAAGACACTTTCAGTTGCTGATAAAACATATGCGTTTAAAACAAAAATCACATATGATGAGAAATATAATCCTTCATTTGAATATATGTGCAATGACAGTACTTTGAATGGAATCGGAAGTATGGAAAATCCATTTGTTGTAAATGTTTCAGTATCAGGAGACTATAGTGAGGATGGAATAGAATATTCATATACTACATATGGTAATTCAAATTATGTAAATGTTGTTACAGATTCAGAAAAGCTTTTGTTTGATAATACTGTAACAGTAACAGCTACTTCTGAAGGAGGAAGAAGCGCTTATTATGCTATTAATCTTTCAAAGGTAGTACCAACACCAAAGCCAACTGCAGTGCCAACAACAGCACCAACGGCAAAGCCAACAGCAGCACCAACAGAAGCGCCAACAGCAGCACCAACTGCAAAGCCAACAGCAGC
>DEDL01000036.1:394-595 GCA_002349525.1 Lachnoclostridium sp. UBA2905 | reverse complement strand
AGCACCAACTGCAAAGCCAACAGAAGCACCAACAGAAGCACCAACAGCAGCGCCAACAACAGAGCCAACAGTAGAACCAACTGCAGAACCAACTGCAGCCCCAACTACAGTACCTTCTGCCACACCTTCTGTAGCACCTGCAACAGCTCCATCAGAGGATGATGCATCAGTAATCAGCCATGCAGGTGAGAAGAAGACTGT
>DEDL01000036.1:0-204 GCA_002349525.1 Lachnoclostridium sp. UBA2905 | reverse complement strand
TATTCAAAGCTTAGAAAAATCACTATCAAAACAAATAAGCTTATTGGAATAAATAAGACAGCCTTCAGGGGACTTAGTAAAAAAGCTGTTATTAAGATTTCTGCCAAAGGAAAGAAGAATGCATTTGCAAAGCTTATTAAAAAAGCCGGTTTTAAGGGCACAATAAAATAAGCAATACATTTATTAAATAATAAATAAAAAATT
>DEDL01000027.1:453-16369 GCA_002349525.1 Lachnoclostridium sp. UBA2905 | reverse complement strand
CATTCTGATCATTCACATTCTGACTATATTCATTCTGATTATTGTCATTCATGCTATAACCACCATTTTCCATATTTTCATTGTTATATGTTTCATTATCCCTTTCCAAATGAAAGCACCTCCTGTATTTTTATATTAGATTCCCACTAAAATGACAGATACTGTAACAACTGCCACAATTGCAATAAATACTGCCACATGAACCGTCACATTTGTAATAATTGAAAATAATATTCTCTTTCCTATCTCTTCATTCTTAATAATGCAAATTTCAAGAAGAAATAATGCAACAAATAAAAGCACCGCGAACAGTATCATATATGTCTTTCCAATACTTTCATATTTGGAAATAATATATAAGTATACGATAAGTCCTACAATATTACCTGCCATAAATGGAATGTATGGAACATCCATCCTGTACACTTTTGAAAATAATGCGCATAAAAAACTAATAATTCCAATTCCGGCAAGAATTGACATCAGCGCATTGCTTTCATAGGAACAGCCTGTCACAAAACCTGCAACAATAGTTGTAGCTATCATAACTGCTCCTATAATCAACTTAATTTTGTTACTAATTACTTTGTTCAACTTCTTATCTCCTCATAGTCTGATTAACTTTTCAAACAGATTTCTTTATAGAAATTCTCCTAATTCCCTTATATTTCTGATTCCCACAAGCTTAACCTGGGGATCACTTACAGCATTCATATTGGCTTCCGGTATTATACATGTAGTGTACCCCATTTTGTGAGCTTCTGCAATTCTCTTTGCTGCCATGGCTACGCCACGCACTTCACCAACAAGGCCCACCTCGCCAAATATAAGCATCCTGTCATCTATAGCCCTGTTTCTGTAGCTTGACAAAACTGCTGCTACTAATGCAAGGTCAAGTGCCGGTTCATTGGCCCTCAGACCTCCGGCTATATTTACATAAGCATCATAATCTGACAAATGAATTCCAAGTCTTTTTTCAATTACTGCCATAAGAAGTGTTATACGGTTGATATCCACTCCTACTGAAGTACGTCTTGGATAATTGAAATTCGTCTGACATACAAGTGCCTGAATCTCCACCATTATAGGGCGGGTTCCTTCCATGGTGCAGGTCACTATTGAACCGGGCTCACCCTCCGGTTTGCCCTGAAGCATATATTCAGAAGGATTAAGAACTTCCTCAAGTCCACTTTCCTTCATTTCAAATACACCAAGCTCATTAGTTGAACCAAATCTGTTTTTTACTGCCCTTAGCATTCTATATGAAGACGCATTATCACCTTCAAAATATAAGACAGTATCTACCATATGCTCAAGCATTCTTGGTCCTGCAATTGCACCCTCTTTGGTAACGTGTCCAACAACAAATACAGATATTCCCTGCTGTTTTGCGATTCTTAAAATCGCTGCCGTACACTCTCTTACCTGGCTTACACTTCCAGGAGCCGCCTCAACACTTTCCTTATATACTGTCTGTATGGAATCAATGATCATAACCTGTGGAACTGCCTGTTTTTCTCCGGCATTATACTCACAGCCACTAATCATATATTCCTCCACCACATCCAGACAGGTTTCACTCATAAGAAGCAGACTCTCGCCAAATTCACCTATTCTGTCTGCTCTCATTTTAATCTGTTTCAGGGATTCCTCACCTGACACATATAAAACACGAACATTTCTTTTTGAAAGTTCATGGCACATCTGGAGAAGAAGCGTAGATTTTCCTATGCCGGGATCACCACCAACCAGTGTTAGTGAACCCATTACAATTCCACCTCCAAGAACCCTGTCAAGTTCTCCAATTCCGGTGTAGTATCTGTCTTCCTTCGTGGTCTTTATCTCATTGATTCTTGCCGGTTTACTTTCTGATTTTATAGCGGCACCAAATGAGTCCAAAGACTTTCCATGTCCCTTGGAACTCTTTACTGCCTTTGGAGCTTCTGAAAATGTATTCCACTCTTTGCAGCCCGGACACTGTCCCATCCACTTTGGCGACTCATATCCGCATTCTTTACAGAAAAAAATAAGTTTTTCCTTTGCCATTAATCCCCCGTTATATTTTCCTTCCTGAATTAATTCATATCCCATTCACTAAAAAAACATGACAGGAAAGAAGTAATCTCCATTCCTGTCAGTCCATCATTCTAATTCAAGTACGCCTGGCGTACCTGCTGTGGGATAGGTGCCAGTCTTACTGACAACATTCCTCAAACTCACCATATATAAAAGTGAGAGCTTTATCAAGCCAGGATATATATTACCATCAGGCCTTTGTTACATTAATTGTTCTTGTCTGACCTTCATCAAGCTCTATACTTATAACAAGCTTACCTGAAAGGTTAGTCTTCATGGTTCCGTGATCCATACCGTCAATCTTAACATCATATGACTGTTCAGGCTCAAGTCCAAGTGTTATCTGGACATCTTCAAAACCTTCTATATTCATTGAAACGGAATCCTCAGTAAATTTAAAATCATTAACTGCAGTTCCTTCAACTGATTCATATACAAATGTTTCATTCTTTTCAAGCTTTGTAATCTCTTTAAATGTTTTAACCTTATAGAGGTCTCCTTCAAACTCAAAATCTGAAAGTTTGGTTTTCTTATCTAATGTGTAATCTCCAAAACACAATGTTCCATTATCACCTTTACGAATCAATTCCTTAACAACTGACATTCTAAAAATCCTCCTTAAAGTATATTCTTCTGAACTAAAATACAGATTCATCCAATGAAGTTATTATAATATAGTGACGACAAAAAAGCCATTGTTTTTCTCAAAATAATTCGCCAAATTATTTATCAAATTGTCTGTCTAATTGCCCTTATCTATCTTCATCTAATTATTGGTAAAATCATTCGATTTTCATCTGACTGAAAATGTAACCTCTTTTCCATTCCAGTCCGCAAGCACTTCACTATTAATACCAATTTCGCCACCAAGTATCTTGTCAGCAAGCCCATCTTCTATTTCAGTCTGAATTGCCCTTCTAACCGGTCTTGCGCCATAATTCTTATCAAAGCCCTTGTCGGCAATATGTGAAATAAGTGCATCTGTTGCCTTGAGTGAAATATGCATATAATCAAGAGCACGTTTAGCAAGCTGATTGAATATTATGCCTACAATAACCTTAATATCCTCCTTTGTAAGAGAACGGAATACGATAATGTCATCAATACGGTTAATGAATTCCGGCTTAAATATTCTTTTAACCTCTTCCATAACTCCTTCGTGCATCTTTTTATAATCAAGCTCATCGTCACTTACACTGCCAAATCCCAGATGCTTTGGTGACATAATACGCTGTGCCCCTGCATTTGAAGTCATGATAATAATGGTCTCTTTAAAGCTTACCCTTCTACCCTTTGAATCAGTAACATGTCCATCTTCAAGCACCTGTAAAAGCACGTTAAATACATCAGGGTGGGCTTTTTCAATCTCATCAAATAATACAACAGAATATGGGTTGCGTCTTACCTTTTCACAAAGCTGTCCGCCTTCATCATATCCAACATATCCCGGAGGTGCACCTATTATCTTTGCCACACTCTCCTTTTCCATATATTCTGACATGTCAACACGGATAATGTTTGTCTCTTTTCCAAACACTGCCTCCGCAAGTGCCTTTGAAAGCTCTGTTTTACCAACTCCCGTAGGTCCTAAGAATAAAAATGATCCAATTGGTCTCATAGGATTCTGGAGACCAACCCTTCCTCTTCTTACAGCCCTTGCAACTGCCTTTACTGCCTCATCCTGTCCGATAACACGCTTCTTAAGTGTATCCTCAAGATTAATAAGCTTTTCTGTTTCTGTTTCATGAAGACGTTTCACAGGTATCTTTGTCCATTCTGATACAATATCCGCAATCTCATCTTCTCCCACATCAAGAAGACCTTCCTTATCGATAAGCTTTTTCTGCTTCTTTTTCAGTCTTGCAATTTTTCCCTTTAACTTTTCCTGTTTTGCATTTATATCAGATGCTTCTTCGATATTGCCTTCCTTGAGAGCCTGCTCCTTAAGTTCATCAAGCTCCTTATATTCTTCTTCATGCTTTTTAATATCCGGCATGGAAATGATTGCATTCAGCTTTAACTTTGCTGCAGCTTCATCCATAGCATCAACTGCTTTATCAGGCAGAAATCTGTCATTTACATATCTGTTGGTAAGTCGTACTGCCGCATTAACTGCAGCATCAGTTATTACGACACCATGATGCTCTTCGTATTTTTTTCTAAGACCTGATATAATTTTAATACAGTCAGCCTCAGAAGGCTCTTCAACCATTACAGACTGAAATCTTCTTTCAAGGGCAGCATCCTTTTCAATATACTTTCTGTATTCATCTATGGTTGTTGCACCTATTATTCTAAGCTCTCCTCTTGAAAGAGCAGGCTTAAGAATATTAGAAGCATCAAGAGTTCCATCGCTGTTTCCTGCACCTATGATGCTATGAAGTTCATCTATAAATAAGACGATTTTCTCATTGCTTTCTGCTTCAGCAATAACCTTCTTAATTCTTTCCTCAAATTCTCCACGGTACTTTGTTCCTGCAACCATACCACTCATATCAAGAGACATAAGTCTTACGCCCTGAAGCGAATTTGGAACATCTCCATCTGCAATTTTCTGGGCAAGTGCTTCTGCAACAGCTGTTTTACCAACTCCCGGCTCACCAATAAGACATGGATTATTCTTGGTTCGTCTGCTTAATATACGGATAAGACTCTGAATCTCCTTTTCTCTACCAATTACAGGATCAATTTTTCCATCCTTTGCAATCTTTGTAAGATCCATGCTGTACTGCTCAAGCATAGGAGTTGTGGATTCATTGCCACTGATAACCTTATTGCGAAGTCTTACAAACTCTTCCTTGGCAGTATTAATATCTACATTCATCACAATAAGTGTATCTACAAATACCTTCTGTACATTAACTCCCAGTGTATTAAGAACACGCACACCAATACAGTCTGACTGTTTAATCATTGCAAGAAGAAGGTGTTCTGTTCCTGCCACCTTCATCCCTAAAAATGATGCTTCCTTCAAAGCATTCTTAACAACATAATCGGCTCTTGGGGTCATAGCTCCCTTATCCACTGTTACAAGTTCAGATTTGCTTTCAAACACATCTTCAACCAGTGCAAGAAGCTTATCCCTGTCAAGCCCTGCATTTTTAAGTATATCAGCAGAAGTACCATCACACTCTGCAAGTCCTATAAGAAGATGTTCTGTACCTGCAGCCATTCCACCCATTTTTTTGGCCCATTTAATAGCAATCTTTATGGCTCTTTCGGCACTTTGTGTATAACCTGGTAACATATAAAATTTCCCTCCTATTTTTTCCACTCATCAAATATTACGTCAATCAAATCATGCACTTCATCTCTTGAAATATCTTTACATATTGCCTGTGCCATAAGCACCCGCAGCGTATTCTGCAATTCCATCATGGCCTTATATTTGTCAGGATTAAGGGATATTACCGCTCCCTTTCTTCTGTCAAGAGTCAGATAACCCTGCTGTTTTAAAATAGAATAAGCCTTATTAACAGTGTGCATATTAATTCCGATATTATCAGCCATTTCCCTGACTGACGGAAGATTATCCCCTTCTCTTATCTGTTCAGTTGCAATCTGCATGATAATCTGATTGCACAGCTGAACATAAATCGCTTCATCACTATTAAAATCAATTGTAATATACATATTAAAGGACCTCCTTAGAAGTCAAGTTCATCATCTGTTTTTTTGGACTTTAACTTAAATGTTTTTAATAAAAGACTGATTATTATTATTAAAAATAATACACTGACAGCAACCAGTGCCGCAATAATTATTGCCATCTGGTTCAAATTACTCTTATATTCCTTAGATGTCATAACCTCTTCATTTACTGAATCACTGCCGGCTGTAGCATTAATCTTATCGATCATTGCTCCTGTATATCTCTGAAGTGTTTTCTCCTGTCTGTCGAACTGGTAAAAATCACAGTCCCCATTGGCATTTCTGCAGTACATAAGAAGATAATCACTATCAAGCTTATTGGCAACAGTATATGCTGTAACATCCACACCATACAGAAGCACTGATGTTTTCTTGTAACCTGCAGGAACACTTGTACTTTCATCAACATCAACTATTTCATATCTGTACTGGTTCTGAAGATATACATAACCCTGGTCATCCTTTGATACCTCAAAGGTTATACCATTTTTAGCATCATTTTCCCTTTTTAAACGGGCACTCATTTCCTCCGTGGTTTCTCTTTTTACGTTAAGAACATATTCACGTACGTCACCATTCTGGGCGGTAACAGCTACCTTAACCTTGTTATCTCCCTCCTTAAGTTCCTCATTTCCTATAAATAATACAGTTGCATTATGCTCTGATGTCTTATAGTTAAAATAAAGAGTTGTAACATCGTTATATACCTCAAGCTTATACTCCAATACATCCGGATTAAACTCCGGATCCATGGCGCCTGCACTTACCTGAAGTGATGAAAGGGTATTGTCTGAACTTGGAACCGGTGTTGGTATTATAACATTTGCCACATCATTTCCGTCCTGATCTGATACAGTCTGTCCACGCTCATCCTTAATATTAAGGGCAAAACGGTTACTTGTTGTAGCCATGACTCCATTATATGAATCAGTAACCCTGGCGCTGTCTGAAACTCCAACATATGCATTACCCACTGTTATGGCCTTGAAATTAAGCTTGAGTTTGAGACTTGTCTTACCATCAGTAATTCCACTTACTGATGCATGAAGAAGCCCTGAAGAGCCTGATACATATTTGCCACCTGACACAAATGACATTCGTGATGAATCATAGGATATGTATGCATCTAATCCTGTTATTGCCTCTTCACTTGAAACCTGCATAAGCACAGTAAATGAATCGCCACGTTTAACAATCTCACTGTCACATGAAAACTGTATCATGGCATCTGCTGCATACACCTGTTTTGTCCCTGCAAATAATACAGTTAACATTAATACCATCATGGTAATTATAACCGGAGCTGTACAAGACCTTATTCTTCCTGACTTTCTCCTCATTTTAAAATAATTCATCGTATCACCTCTTAGGAATAATTCATTAAATAATATGTTTTAATCTGTTTCTACATTTTGTTGATAGTAATGACATAATTACGGACTTCTCCATTTTCTGCTGTAACCGTAACATTTATCTTAACAGGTGCAATTACTAAGGATACCTGTCCTGTACCATTTATAGCTGCCCCTGAATTAACTGTTGTTCCTGATATAGTAACACTGTTTTCTGATGCAGGTACGTAATAAATCAGCTCATTTTTCCCACCATCTGCAGGATTAAATGGGGTTGATGCTGTATATGAGATTCCTGTTGTATTACCTTTAACATCCAGTGTTTTCAGATAGTTGTTAGGATTACCCGTTCCTGTTGGTGCAGGTGCCGGATTTTCAGGCATATTTCTGTATACCGGTATGTAAAAAACATATGGTGTTGTTGCCATCCACTGACTGTATGCTGTCTGTATCTTGGCCGATTCAGAGCTTACTGCCTCAACATTAGTCATATACTGATGATTAAATGTACTGTTTGGTGTAACATTAAATCTCTGGAGATACAGGGTATTCTGCCCTCTCTTCACATAATTGCCGGCAATATACTGGGCACCACCTACAATAGCCTTATACTGGTTATTCCATGGTCTCATGTATGTGGTTCCAACAGATGCAAACTTAAGTCCCTTAAGATAAGCCTGTCCTGTTGCCGAATCTGATGCTCCGATATTGTAAAAATTATATATTCCCTCGTATCCTGAAACTGTTCCGGTAACAGCATTGCTTACAGTTTTTGAACCTGTAACAACCTCCTGCTTCACCCTGCTTGCCAAATGAACAGGACTTATGTTATTAGTTGCCGCCGCCTCTATAAATGTCTGGGCATATGTTTTTGTCTGGGCACTTCCCGTATCATCTGTATAGGTAAATGAATTGCCACCAAATAATGTTCCGTTAAGTATTTTTTCAACATTTTCAGTAGTCTGATATGAAGACTCATATGTAAGTGCCTCAAACATGAATATGTTTTTGCTGTTTAAGAAATTACGCGGATCCATATAATATGCCACAGCATCCTTTGAAGCACAAACCCATGCAGTTCCATCATATACTATATATTTGTCATTCATATAATCATATGCTCCCTCGGCATATGACTTCCAGCCTGCAGCCTTGGAATTAGGTATAAGACTTACACCATTCTTTGATTCTTCAGCAAGGGCTGTATTCCAGTCAATTCCTGTGTTGTATATCTTAAACTGCCAGTAAGGATAACTGCTATGAAGCTGTCTGAGCATTGGCTTATAGCTTTCCGGGAAGCCCTGGCTTGTCATATCTGCCTCAAATTCCGCATCTGAAAGAGGAACATTCTGTAAAGGTGTCGCAGTTGCAGCCGGTTTTCCAGTAGATGCAGGCTTTTTGGCCTTCTTTGGCGACACAAACATAACACTGTCAGCCTTAAGCCATGCCTTAACCTTCTTCCCTTTATAAATGAATCTTACGTAAAACCACTTTGCTTTACCTACAGTTTTTTCCTTTAATATCTTTATGCTTTTTCCCTGCTTTAATGATACGGCCTTTTTCTTAATCTTATATACTGTCTTTTTTCCGGCTTTTTTATAGACCTTTGTCTTAGTCACTACATTCGCCTTATACATTCCCTTTCCAATTTGTACATAGGAAGATAGAATGTAGCCCTCAAGCTGATTTTTCTTATAGTCAAATGAAATCTCATACCATCTTAAGCCTGATTTTTTTCTGATGCTCCTTACAACAAGCTTCGTTCCTTTTTTAAGCTTTACAGCCTTTCCATTGTATGTAAGGGCCTTTGAATTCTTTTTAGGCTTTTTACTTATCTGCTTCTTAAGAGTCATGGTAGCAGGAATCGTGAGATTCTCTGCCAGAATACTTTTATCAGTCTTTTTCTTAAGATACATTGAAGCTACATATCCTTCCTTCTTTGCACCATTATAAGTAAAACTGACCCTGCACCAGCCACCAGTCACCTCTTCTAAAACTGTTACCGTGCTGCCTCTTTGCAGTTTAACATCAGCCCCACCATCATTTAATAAAGAAAAACTGGTTCCGGCTCCTGTTCTCACATTAAGTGAATCCGTATCCACAATCCACTTTTGGGCCGCCTGGGCCCTGTTTACAGACAAGCTCACGCCAAACATTCCCGTGCATAAAGCTGTAAGGCACACCAACATAACCATTCTGTATACTATCTTAAAAAAACAGTTCATTTTTTCAGCCTGACCATGAGCATTATGCATGTCATTCTGTCTGTCACTATGTCTGCGTATCATCTGATCTTCTTTCATATCACTATGTCTGCGTATCATCTGATCTTCTTTCATATCATTATGTCTGCGTATCATCTGATCTTCTTTCATATCATTATACCTGCGTATCATCCTATCCTTCACCGCCTCTTATCATAGGTAATCTGTCAATTTCTGTCCTGTGCTTTTCTTATTCTCTTAAGGTCATCAATACTGTACTCATAATTGGTGTTGCAAAAATGACAGTTAAGCTCTACAGGCTGTCCTTCTTCTATCATCTTATCTAACTCATCTTTTCCTACGCTAATAAGTGCCTTTTCAACTCTTTCTCTTGAACAGTTACAGGAAAATGATGTTTCCATCTTGTCCATAATTCGCACTCCAAAGTCTCCTAATACCTCTGTAAGTATATCCTCAGGAGTCATGCCATTGCTAAGCATGGTTGTAACAGATTCAATATTTGCAATCTTTTTCTCAAGTGCAGTAATCACCTCGTCACTGGTATCAGGCATAAGCTGTAATATAAAGCCTCCAGCCTGGGCTACGGTATTATCTCTGTTCATCAGCACTCCAAGTCCAACTGATGATGGCACCTGCTCAGACACTGCAAAATAATAAGTAAGGTCTTCTGCAAGCTCCCCTGATATAAGATTAATCTCGCCCACATAAGGCTCTCTCATACCAATGTCCTTAATCACCTTAAGTGTTCCCGGTCCAATTGCACCACTTACATCAAGCTTACCCTTGTCATTGGCAGGCAAAATAACCATAGGCTCATCTACATATCCCTTCACCCGGCAATGAGAATCTGCTGTTACAGTAATTCCACCAAGTGCACCCTGTCCTTTGACAATAATCGTAAGAAGATCCTTATCACCCTTCATCATACTGCCCATCATACTTCCGGCAGTAAGAAGTCTTCCAAGTGCTGCTGTTGCAACCGGACTTGTATTATGTCTGCTTCTTGCATATTCAACCATATTTTTTGTTGTTGCTGCAAATGCCCTTATCTGGTCATCCGCTGCTATTGCTCTTATAATATAATCTTTTGAATTGTTTTCCATTTTTATATCTCCTAATTTTTAAATTTCCTAATTTTTATATCTCCTAATTATCAGATATATTTTTTATTTTTCTGAAATTTTTCCTTTGTAATATAATATACTCTCTTTGTCTTATCATCTGGCTTTCCAAGTGTTTCGGCATCAAGCACAGCTAAAAGCTCCATACCTGCATCCTGAACCGCTTCTTTCACCTCTTCAACAGTATAAGCACGCTGTATATGGGTTTCCTTATATTTTTCATAGGTATCATTATCTTCATAAGCTATAAACATCGTAAGATCATAGGAATGAATTTCTGATTCCCTGTCATAATGATTCTCCCATATAAGAGAGCAGTCTTCACTTTCCTCATACTGCACGCTGTCACCAAGGATATGACTGTAACAGTAGTCAGTTTTCATATCAAATACAAATAATCCGTCCCGTTCAAGATACAGGTTGACCTTTTTAAGAACCTTGCCAAGATCACCATTGCCTGTAAGATAATTCATGCTGTCACAGACGCTTATAACTGCGTCAACTGTTCCATAAAGCTCAAGGTCTCTCATATCCTGAAGCAGGTAAAGGATTCCTTTTCCAGGTCCTGTCTTTTCCAAACCTTCAGAAGCTTCCGTTGTTAAAAATTCTTCTTCTATTCCCAAAAATTCTTCCTCTGTTTCCAAAGGTTCTTCTTCTGTCCCTAAAAATTCTTCTTCTGTTTCCAAATAAGCTTCTGCATCTGCATAGGCTTCCTCGTTTTCTTCTCTTGCAATTGCAAGCATATCCTCTGAATTATCAATTCCAATCATATCAAAACCGGCCTTTGACATAAGCCTTGTCATAACACCCGTCCCACATCCCAGTTCTGCAATGATTCCACTTTTTATTCCGCCATTCCTTCCATACTCTGCAAGTATATGGCATACATTCTCACACCATTTTTCATAAGGTATGTTGTTCATAAACTCATCGTATATATCAGCAAATACAGTATATGCCTCTTCCATCTATATTTCTAATTTCCTTTCATAAGTTTCATGTACTCATTTACATATGTGCTATAGAAACTATAACACACATGATACTAAAACTCAAGAAACAGAAGTCAAAAAGAATGGGAGTAAACTGACACTCTGCTGAATATTTGGGTTTATGCTGGAAAGACTATATTTAAAACCGTATTAAAACTGTATCAAAGATCGTATTAAAACTGTATCAAGAGACACATCAAAACTGTATCGAGGACCAAATCAAAACTGTATCGAGGACCAAATCAAAACTGTATCAAGGACCGCATTAAAACTGTATCAAAGATCGTATTAAAACCATATCAAAAATTATATTGAAAACCAGATTTAGAATTTATATTTAAATTGGAGGTATCATAGTGAATAAAACAAAAAAACACAACAACACTAAAAAGGAGCTAATAAAAAATGACCCCTCTCTGGCATCCACCCCTGCCGAGATTATGAAATGGGAAATAGCAAAGGAACTGGGTTTATACGACAAAGTTTTAGAAAATGGCTGGCGTTCCCTTACTGCAAAGGAAAGTGGCAGAATCGGAGGAATTCTTGCAAGCAGACAGAAGAAAAAAAAGACCCCCGGTTACTGATACCTTCTACACTCTTTGCAGGGTAAATTCTTCAAAAGGTGTAGGTATCAGTCTGCACAAGACCCGTAGCAAGTGCACATACCATAAGGCCTGCTATTAATCTTTTAATTTTCATAAGGCAAACCACCCTTTCCTTCTAATACAATGTATTAATGTTTAATATCCCTTACAACCAGTAAGGAATTATCCATCTTGTTACTAATCTGTTCAGTTACTTTTTACTCAATTAAGCTCTAACCGACTTCAGGCTGTCCAAATAAGTGTTTTAGGTAACATCTATATGCCTTTTATCATTAGAAACCCAGATTGTCATTAACAAGTATCACATGAATTCTATCCGTCTGTCTTGAGAATCTTGTTATAAGGAACTGACAGCATATTGTATCCGGTGACTTACAATTTGCACATGTACCATTGACATTGCACGGAGTCTTAACATCGAAACGCTGCGCATTGGCTGGAGCAGCAATATTACGTGCTCTCTTCATGGCATCATCCACATCCTTTGCAACCTTGTTCATTCCTACAATAAGAATAAGCTTGTCAGGTCCGTAGGCATACGCAGAAACTCTGTTTGATGTACCATCAATATTAACAAGAATTCCGTCCTCAGTTATAGCATTGGTGCTTCCAATAAATACATCTGACATATATGAGAACATGTATCCTTCTTTATTTGTTTCAAATGATCTGTTTGCCACATAATCATAATTTCCACTCTTAAGTGCAGCATCAAGCCCAATATCTACTACAGACTGGGCTCCACCTTTACCAACCTTGCTTCCCTCTGGTATAAGGTCAAGGGCAATCTTAAGGGCTTCCTCTTTTGATGAAGCATAGTATCCGGTCATATTACGTGATTTCAATCCCTCTATAACCTTTTTTGCAAGTTTCTCATTCCTCTTGAAAATGTTTTCGTTCATATAAAGATCTCCTTTCACTTATTTGCAGGGTGCAAAAAATGCAACCGCAATTGCATTAGGTCCAACATGTGTTCCAATAGTTGCGCCAATTGAACATACAGGAAGTTCTTCTGTATAAGGTCCCCATATATGTTCACTGTCCTTAACGTACTTCTTAAGCAGGGTATCATTAAGTCCTGTATAACCAAGGAAATATGGCATATCAAAATCTACACCATTCACCTTTTCTATCTCACTTATAAGGAAGTTGTTGCCATTCTTTGAGCCACGAGCCTTTCCAAGCATTGCAACCTTTCCTTCCCCATCAACGGTAACAACCGGCTTGATTCTCAACACGTCACCAACAAACGCAACAGAAGATGAGACTCTGCCACCCTTTTTAAGATATTCAAGTGTATCCAAAAGGCCAAGAACACATATCCTTTTTTTTGCACTTTCTAACTCATTTACTATATCTTCGATGTCCTTACCCTCGTCAATAAGCTTCAGTGCGTACTCGACAAGAATGCGTTCACCTATTGTAACATTCATACTGTCAACTACATACACATCATCGTAATCTTCTGCTGCAAGCACAGCGCTCTGGTACGTTCCTGAAAGCCCAGCTGAAATAGTAATGGCAATTACCTTTTCTCCAGCATTCTTAGCTTCTTCAAATGCATCTGCAAATGAAGCCGGTGCTATAAGACTTGTCTTTGGAAGCTCATCACTTTCAATAAGCTTCATATAAAATTCGCTGTGACTAAGTGTGACGCCGTCATAAAATACTTCATCACCAAATGTGATGCTCATTGGCAACACTGTTACATTATCTCTTTTACTATCAATAATGTCAGATCCTGAATCGGTTATTATCCTTATTTTGTCCATAAATTCTTCCTGTATCCTTTTCCTGTATTTGTGTGATCTGCATAAAATTTCAACTCATTTATTGTACCACATATTGCACCCCTCTGACAAATAAGATGACGAATTTTATTTTACCCCTTGTTTTATTTTTGCCATTATCATAAAATATCTAAGGTAATGTTTTATGTAAAATTTGAGTAAATACTATACGAATACGATTGTTCAGAGAGGATTACATTATGAAAATAGGCTTTGATAATAACAAATATCTTAAAATACAGTCCGAACATATCAGGGAGCGTATTAACCAGTTCGGTGACAAGCTCTACCTTGAATTTGGTGGCAAATTATTTGATGACTACCATGCATCCAGAGTATTGCCGGGTTTTGCTCCTGACAGTAAGCTCCAGATGCTTTTACAGCTTTCTGACCAGGCTGAGCTCATCATTTCAATTAATGCAGCTGATATTGAGAAGAACAAAATACGTCACGACCTTGGTATAACATATGACGAAGATGTTATACGTCTTATTAAGGTTTACCGAGATAAGGGTCTTTATGTCAGTAGTGTCGTTATTACAAGATACACCGGTCAGGAGTCAGCTAACATATTCCAGGCCAAGCTTGAGCATCTTGGAATTAAGGTCTACCGCCATTATCCAATTGATGGCTATCCTAATAATATACAGGCTATCGTTAGTGATGACGGGTATGGGAAAAATGATTATGTTATAACCACAAGACCTCTTGTAGTTGTTACTGCCCCAGGTCCTGGAAGCGGAAAAATGGCAACATGTCTTTCCCAGTTATATCATGAGAATAAACGTGGGATCAAAGCCGGCTATGCCAAATTTGAAACATTTCCTATTTGGAATATTCCTCTTAAGCATCCGGTCAATCTTGCTTATGAAGCTGCAACAGCCGACCTTAATGACCTTAACATGATTGACCCATTCCATCTTGAAGCATATGGCCAGACAACCGTCAATTATAATCGTGATATAGAAATATATCCTGTTCTTGCCGCTATGTTTGAAGGTATTTATGGAACATGTCCTTATCAGTCACCAACTGACATGGGTGTTAACATGGCAGGTAACTGTATTATTGATGATGAAGTCTGCAGGGAAGCGTCCAAGCAGGAGATTATCAGACGCTACTACCAGTCAATGAATAGGTATGCTAATGACGAAGCTACCTCAGATGAGGTTTATAAGCTTGAGCTTCTTATGAAACAGGCTAAGATCACAACCAATGACCGTCCGGTAGTTCCTTATGCCAATGAACTTGCCAGCAAGATGAATTCACCTGCAGCAGCCCTTGAGCTTCCTAATGGAACAATCGTTACAGGAAAAACTTCATCTCTTCTTGGAGCTGTTTCAGCTGTACTTCTGAATGCTGTTAAAAAGCTTGGTGGAATACCTGATGATGTTCATCTTATATCACCAACATTTATTGAACCTATTCAGAAGCTGAAGACAGACTATCTTGGAAGCAAGAATCCAAGACTTCACACAGACGAAGTACTTATAGCACTTTCCATGTGTGCCGCTACTGATGAGAATGCACGTGCCGCCCTTATGCAGCTTCCTAAACTTGCAGGCTGCCAGCTTCACACAACTGTTATTCTCTCTTCAGTTGATATGAATACCTTCAAAAGGCTTGGAATAGATGTTACCAATGAAGCGGTATATGAGAATAAAGGTGTTATGTAAATGATACGCATGTGAAATACATGCAAACGTAAATACATGCAAACGTAAATACATGTAAACAATACGGTGCAGCAAATAACTTTGCTGCACCGTATTTACGTTCATCAGCTAATCCATATAGATTGGGACTCTTAAAGGATTAGCTGATCTTTTGGGATAATTTTAGTTTTTATCTTTTGTATATGGGGGAGAAGTAGTTATTACTCTATATATATAAAATATAAGTAATTGGTTAAACTACTATTATTATATTAATACAGTTTTTATAGTCTGTCAAGATTTGTTTATTCTTTTTTTACATCTTTTCATGTCATTTTGTTAACAAAGTAAGGTGCACTCTGCCAAAATATCCAGAGCACACCTTAATCAAGTCATACATATATCAAAATATAAGATTATTCAGGCTTATACCTGAATCCGTGAAACTC
>DEDL01000027.1:0-294 GCA_002349525.1 Lachnoclostridium sp. UBA2905 | reverse complement strand
AAGCCTTTTTCTGTTTTATGTTTTTTAGGCCAAAGCAAAACGTTTATAAACATCCATAAATGCATGACGCCACACATTACTGCAGCCAATTGCCAGAATGATCCGTCGTCCATGGGTTGTTATATGTCCGGCGATTTGAATCAGATTCCCTATCACGGTTCTGATTCGTCTTCTTTTAACAGGATGTTTTGTTTTAGGAGCTCGCCTGCTTTTTAACGACTCCTGACCTATTAGTCGCAAAATATTATACGCAAGCACAGTTAATTCAAGAACCAGCTCATTTGTATCAAATTT